>JBFXJF010000123.1:0-2515 GCA_050175155.1 Vulcanibacillus sp. | reverse complement strand
GCAATTATTAATAGATATTCATATATACGACGATGTTTATTTTTTTCCATGTTTCACAACTCTTTCAATTTTGACATATCTATTTTATCATAAGATAAAAAAAATGATGATTTATCATCACTTTTTAATCGAGATTAATTACATTATTCATGATTTTGTTTTTTAATAACATTAATTTCTCTTTAATGAGCTCAGCAGTACGATAAAAAGCTTCATCAGACATTCCAGATGGATCATCTAAACCCCAATCCTCACGGTGTTTTGTAGGAATAAACGGACACTCGACATTACAACCCATGGTGACTAAGACATCTAGTTCTTGAGGTAGTTCATCAATTAATTTTGATTTTTGTGTTTGATTCATGTCCACGTGATATAAATTTTTAATAATCCTTACAGCATCTTGATTAATTTGCGGCTTTGTTTCGGTTCCACCGCTATAAGCTTGAAACATATCTGATGCTAAGATTTTCGTAATCGCTTCTGCCATTTGACTTCTACAAGAATTATGAACACACACGAAGGCTATTTTATATTTTTTCATTGTAATCCCTTTCTTTAATCCATTTTTTTATTTCCTCAGTTGAAGCAATTCGTCCAACACATAATACTTTATCATCAATTACAAGTCCTGGCGTAGAAAGAATATTATATTTCATTATTTCTTTATAATCCTCAACTTTTATAACATCATCTTCTCGTTCTAAATCCTTTTCTACTCTCATGACTTGATTATAAAGTACTTTACACTTTTGACATCCGGGTCCTAATATTTTAATGATCATAAGAAACCTCCATTTCTTTAGAAAACCAATGTTTTGTTTTGTTCGCTATCTTGACTAAAATAAGCATCACAGGAACTTCAACTAATACACCTACAATCGTAGCGAGAGCAACTCCTGGACTTAAAGGAAATAAGCTTACTGCAACAGCGACTGCTAGTTCAAAGAAATTGCTTGCCCCAATCATACCCGCTGGAGCAGCAACATCATGGGGTAATTTCATTTTTTTAGCACTTAAATAAGTGATGAAGAAAATCAAGAATGTTTGAAGAATAAGAGGTATAGAAATATATAAAATATGAAGTGGGTTATTTATAATTAACTCTGCTTGAAGAGAAAATATAAGAATAAGTGTAAGTAACAAACCAGTAATTGTCACAAAACTAAATTTCGAAATAAATTTTTGATTATAAAAATCTAGACCTTTTTGCTTAATCACCAAATATCTAGTCAATGAAGCAGAAACTAACGGAATGACTACAAACAAGAACACAGAAAGAAATAAAGTCATCCAAGGTACAACAACTCCGCTTATTCCTAAAAGCAATCCAACAATCGGAACAAAAAGAATTAATATAATCAAGTCATTGGTTGCAACTTGAACAAGTGTATATGCTGGATTACCTCTTGTTAGACTGCTCCAAACAAATACCATCGCAGTACAAGGTGCCGCACCAAGTAAGACTGCTCCTGCTAGATAATCTTGTTGAAGATTCATAGGAATCAAGTTATTAAAAATAACATAAAAGAATAAATAAGCAATTCCAAACATTGTAAATGGTTTAATCAACCAATTTACGACCCATGTAAGAAACAAACCTTTTGGCTTTTTACCAACAATTTTAATCGAAGTGAAATCAATCTTAAGCATCATTGGATAGATCATAATCCAAATGAGAATGCCTATAGGAATATTAACGGCAGCAATCTCAAATTGATTCAAAAATGAAGGAACAACGGGTAAATAAGTACCAACAATGACTCCTATTACCATACAGATGAGAACAAAAATAGTGAGGTATTTCTCAAAGAAAGATATTTTCATATTTAAATACTCTTTTGTATAAGCTCTATGATTTCTTCTTTTGTACAAACTTTCCCATAAGAAACTACTTTTTGGTTAATAACTAGTCCTGGAGTTCTCATCAAATTGTATTTTGAAATCTCCATAAAATCAGTGACGTAATCAATTTCAGCTTCTATTTTTAAAACAAAAACAGCTTCTTTTGCATTTTCATACAATCTTTTGCAATTTTGACAACCTGAACCTAAAACCTTAATATTCATGACACTTCTCCTTTAGATAAATAAATAGCTAAATCCGTTAAACAAATATCCCATAATAATTATTCCTACTGTAACAATCCCTACAAATGTAAGAAGTAATTTTGTTCTTACAACTTTTTTTAGCATAACTAGTGAAGGAAGTGATAACGCTGTAACCGCCATCATAAAAGCTAGAACTGTTCCAATATTAACATCTTTAAATACAAGAGCTTCTGCAATAGGTAGTGTTCCGAAAATATCGGCATACATCGGAATTCCTAGTATCGTAGCAATGATCACTGAAAATGGATTTCTATCTCCCAAAATATTTTCAATGAAAGTTTGAGGTATAAATCCATGTATAATAGCTCCAATACCAACTCCAATTAATACATAAAGCCAAACACGATGAATAATCTCTTTCACTTGATCAAAACTATATGAGACTCTATCTTTTTTAGTCATTA
>JBFXJF010000122.1:0-2536 GCA_050175155.1 Vulcanibacillus sp. | reverse complement strand
GCTTAGCTTTTTGCTCTTCCATATTATCTGTAATTATGCGCTCTTGATGATAAAAGCGATTAAACATAGCACTTAAATCTAATAAAAATCTTGCAATAATAAATGGTTCAGCTTTATTCCCAGCTCTTAACAAAACATCGGGGTACTGACTTAAAGTATGAATCAATTCCCAAGCACTTTCACTTTCTATATATTGCCCATCAGCGTTATTTAAATCTTTCCTATAGAAATCAGATTTTCTAATTAGGCTTTGGATCCTTGCATTTGCGTATTGAACATAAGGACCCGTTTCACCTTCAAAGCTTAATGCCTCTTCCCATGAAAAATTCACTTCATTCATACGATTATTTTTTAAATCGTTAAAAATAATTGCACCTACACCAATATCTTCAGCAACTTCTTTTCGATTAGGCAATTGTGGATTCTTCTCTTCAATAATTTTGTCAGCCATTTCAATACTTTTTTGCAATACTTCTTCTAGTAATACAATTGTTCCTTTACGTGTGGACATTTTTTTGCTTTCAAATAACATTAACCCAAACGGAACATGAACCATATTGTCCGCCCAAGTATAATTCATCTTCTTTAAGACTGAAAAAACCTGTTCAAAGTGTAGTTTTTGCTCATTGCCAACCACATAAAATGCTTTATCAAAATTAAAAGTATCTTTTCGATATAAAGCTGCAGCTAAATCCCTTGTTGCATATATCGAGGAGCCATCCCTCTTCTTTATTATTGCTGGAGGCATATCATTTTCTGATAAATCAACTACTTGAGCCCCCTCACTTTCAACAAGGAGATTTTTATCAGTTAACTCATCAATTACGCGATCCATCTTATCATTATAAAAGCTTTCACCCATATAGTAATCGAAACGAACTCCTAAAAGCTTATAGATTTTATCAAACTCTTTAATGCTTTCTTCTACAAACCATTTCCATAAACGAACTGCCTCATCTTCACCATCTTCAAGTTTTTTAAACCATATACGCGCTTCATTCTCTAGTTCGGGATCTCTATCGACCTCTTCGTGAAATTTAACATACAAGCTTACTAACTCTTGTATAGGATTACTCTTAATTTTTTCATCATTTCCCCATTTTTTATAAGCAACTATTTCTTTTCCAAATTGCGTTCCCCAATCACCAAGATGGTTTATACCAATTACCTTATAACCTAACGCTTTATGTATATTAACTATTGCGTTACCAATCATCGTTGAACGCAAATGAGGTAAACTAAATGGCTTAGCAATGTTAGGAGAGGAAAAATCGACAACCACCGTCTTACCTTCACCAATCTTACTTTCACCATAATGCCCTTTTCCATCTAATATCTTATTTAATAAATAACTAGCATACTCGGGCCTTTTAAAATAAAAATTAAGGTAAGGGCCAATTGCTTTTGCCTCTAGTCTATTATCTATAATTTTTAATGCTAAATCTTCAGCAATCGTTTGTGGGGATTTTCTAAAGGTTTTTGCAAGTAAATAGCAAGGAAATGCGATATCCCCCATTTCACGATTAGGAGGTGTCTCCAATAAAGAAAATATTTCTCCTTCGTTTAGATCTACATAATTGGTTAAAACACTTGATACATATTTTTTCATATTAAATCCTCCATTTAAAAAATATAAAACCCCTCATCTCAAAAAGACGAGAGGCGTTTTTTTCTCGCTGTACACCCTTTTTAATTGACATGGAATCGCAATTACCTGCCCTTTAATTACTCACCTTATCACTAACTCTAACACTATATAATTTGGAACTATTATACACAACTTATCTCAACAAAATCAAGAGATAAAAATAATTTAAATTAATCAATTTCATAATACTTTTTTCTAAAAAAATAGACCTGTAATTCCTGTTGTTATTGATTTAACTTATGCTCGAGTAGCTGGCCGATGGAATTATGTTTGTGTACTTATTTATATATTCAACCTGGAAATCCATTGAACACAGTTGTGGTCAAGCAAAAGATGCAAGGCTTGTCTATCAATCATTTGTAAAAGTTAAGGCTATTTATTTAATATCCAGATTTTTCACACGGATCTTGAAAATGAATTCAAAAACAAACTTATTAATGAAGTCGTCAGGACATTTGGTATCAAATGATCCTTAAGCATGAATGAATGTCCTTATGATAATGCAGTAGCAGAGTCGGTCTATTAGCTGATAAAAACAGAAATGCTAGAAATCGTAGTTCTGAATCGACATTACATTTGAGAAAAGAATTAGATGAATATGTTAAATGGTAAAAAAACATTCTACATTAGGCTATCTTACCCTATTAGAGTATAAATATTTGACCCTTAAGAAAATTGTCTAGTTTAAGGTTGACAATCCTCCCTATTTTTTAGACGTATTGTATCATCTATACGACAACTATCCTACAAAATAGTGTTTTAGAGAAAGGTTTACATTTAACTTACTCTTTTTTTTGATAAAAAATCACTTATCAATTGCAACTTAATTATACTATTTGCTTTTATTATTTATTCTTTTTAATATAAAAAGATCGGAAGAGCGTCGTG
>JBFXJF010000121.1:0-2601 GCA_050175155.1 Vulcanibacillus sp. | reverse complement strand
TTTAGGTAAAATAATTGATATTAACATTACAATATTTCCATTAAAAAAAATCATAAAAAGAAAAAAAGCAACAAGTAAAGAGATTAATTGTGTTAGATATAGAATGCAAATTAATGCTCTATAGCTAATTGTATTAATATCAATTTTATTTAATTTTATCATAAACTACCCCTAAACATATATTAACATTTATATGCTATAATAATAGCATATTTTTTGTTTTCCTTTTGATCGTTTTTCCTTATACTATTAATATAGATTTCTATGGAGGAGAATAGATGAAGAAGCTTACCTTAAAAGATTATCTCATTATTTATTTAATCATTCTAGTTATCGTATCATTCATTGCTGGCTTTTTTATTGGTGCTAGAGCTATGAAAAATGAAATTAATAATTATACTAATTATACTGATTCCCAAGAGACAGAGAAAGTTTATTTAGAGAATGAGATAGAAATATTTTGTAATCAGATTTTTTTGCTAGCGCAAACATTTAATTCTGAGGTATTTTATTATTTAAATAAAAATGAAGAAATTAATGAAGGTGATCAGGAACTTCTTATTACTACCGGCGAGAATATATTAATAAATTATGAATTATCTACTTTTGAGTCGCCTAATTTAGCAAATTCCATTGATGAGTTAACCCTAAATATTAGTTTACTACTAGAATTAATAAATAGTTATAATCCAGACCAAGTAAGTGAAGTTGTAGCTCATTATCTTTCTGGTCAAAAAGAGTTTTATCGAAGTTTATGGATTTGGGAACAGTCATTAAAAGCTGGAACTAAAATAGTTAAAGAATGTTCGACTGACTGGAAAACATGGACAGAAGGAAGCTTACATCAAAAAAATTACATAGTATCTACAATATTAGAGAATAATTCTATTAAGACTTTTTATAGACCTGAAGATATTACTGTGCATATAGACTCATTTATTTATAATGAAGATAATAAAACATCAATAAGTTTAGAGGATTTAATTAAATTACTAATTTCTTCAGATTCAATTAACGAAAAAGATTTCATTGATTATTTAAATATGTACCCAGATTGGTATTCATCTGATGTGTTACCAGATATGTCAATCTTTAAATAAAATTTTTTTATTGATACTTGCATTATTTGATAAGAAATTTTAAAATAAATAACATGAGTTAATATACATAACTTTTATTTTAAATAAATTAAAAAACACTGGAGGTGAAATTAATGAAAGCATATGTAGATAAAGATACTTGCATTGCTTGCGGTGCATGTGGGGCTATAGCTCCTGACGTATTTGATTATGATGATGATGGTATTGCTTACAACATTCTAGATAATAATAAAAAAACCGCTGATATTCCTGAAGATTTAGAAGAGGATGTACGCGATGCTGCTGATGGATGTCCAACAGACGCAATAAAGGTTGAAGAATAATTTTAAAAAATTATAAAATAAAGAAGGGGATGTGAGTTTAATCACATCCCCTTCAGACTTTTGAAAAAGTCCTATTCCTTTACACAAAAAACTGGCTCTATGTCAAATGTTGGGGTACAGCCTTAAAAAAAGAAATCACTATTACTTAGGAGAAAGAGAAAATCTTTCTCCTAAGTTTTTATATTTTTAAGCTGACATCATATACAAAATTCTATTTCTAAACCTTTTAAAGTTTTTTACCCCATAAGAATTACGTTTTAGAACCTTAATCTTATTATTTACTCCTTCTGTATAACCGTTGGTGTATGGACATGTAAATGCATTTAAAATAAATGGTTGCCACCTTACAAAGGTTTCAAAGCAAGAATTGAATTCAGGTAAGTTAGAAACTCCAACTAGAAGATACCACTCTGAGAGCCGTTTCTTTGCCTCATAGACATCTGGACTTTTCATGAAGTCATAAAACCTTTCTTTAAGCATGTAAGCATTCCTCATTCTTTCTGAAAGTGAAAGCATGTTTTCAACTTGAATACGTTGTTCCTCAGTTAAGTTATCGAATCTTTTTAAGAGTAGGGTCCTGCTTCGTTTAAAATATTTTCTTCTACCTGTATTAAATTTCTTTTGTTCCTCTTTTCTTACATTTTCAAATGCCCAGGTAACCTGTCTTACAACATGATATTTATCAGCAATGATAGTAGCGTTTTTAAAACAAGTTATAGCAAGATCTCTATAGGTTTTATTCATATCTGTAACAAAATATTTAACGTTATTCCTATCCTTAAAATTAGAAAAATAATGGTATAGATCTTCTGACTTTCTATTTGGGAGTATGTCTAGTACTTTTTTAGCTTTAGGATTTGTCAATATACACTGAAACTTTTCTCCGCCAGCATTACCCTTAAACTCATCTATAGAAAGAACTTCTGGTAGAGAAGTGAGTGAATGATTAATATTATCAAAGATTCTGGCAACAGTGGTTTGTGAAGTATTGCAGCGTGTAGAAATGCTTTTCATTGAATGAGTACTATGAAATTCCGAAACCATGAATGCGTATAACCTATTAGTAAAGCGATGATACTTAGGTAAAAAGTTATTGCTTTCATAAAAACGCTTATCACAGTAAGGGCAAACATATCTTCGCTTTTGAAGGTGGATATAAGTAAATTTATTTAATATGG
>JBFXJF010000120.1:0-2654 GCA_050175155.1 Vulcanibacillus sp. | reverse complement strand
AATAAATTGATCTTAAAAGAAGTGAAATTGATCAAAATCAAGCTAAAAAAGACATATTTTCTCATCAATCATAGCATAAAAAATTTGATTATTTAACTTTTTATGTAATTTGCGGATTTAAGGTTAAATATTTTATCCCAATATCTAATCGATGATAAGCAGGCAATTCATATCCATTTCTTTCTGTGAAGTAATTGAAAGTTGCTCCATTATAATAGAATGTACCTTCAGGTACAGTTATATATCCACCTGAATTATACTTAAAAACTGCATTTAGAGTAAGTCTTGGCTTTAGATTATAATTTAATACAACCGATAAATTATGAGGCTTTTCATGTCTTGGGTAATAGGAATTATCATTATTTATTCCATCAATATTGTATTTTACAGATGAATAGGTATATGATATCCATCCATTGAATTTATTACTGTTTTTTTGTAGTAAGAATTCTATTCCATATGCATTGGCTTTCCCTGATTTTATCTGTGTGGAAATATTTTCATTCATCAGTAGATCAGCATTATCAATATAATCAATTATATTATCCATCTCCTTGTAATATGCTTCAATTGAAAAATCTATATTCCTTACCTTGCTTAATTTCTGATAATAACCTAATGAAAAAGAATTTGATTTAACGGGTTTAATATTAATATCTACAGGAACCCACATATCTGTAGGGAGGCTTATGGATGTATTACTTAGCTGATGTAATGACTGATTAGCTCGAGTATATGAGAATTTAAATGACAATTCTGGATTTACTTTGTATTGTATATTTAACCTCGGTTCTAAAAAGTAATACATTTTTTCAAACTCACTTGATTTAAAGTAAGTCGAATCTTCTCTTGTACCATCCTCATTAAAAGTATATGCATACCCGTTACCCAATACTCCATAAGCTGAAACTCTTAATCCATAATTCACATTGAATTTATCATTAATATCCCAATTGTCACTTATATAAATGGTTGCTTGTACACTATTTTCAATTGGTAATGAATTGCCCTTACTTTCTGTAATCGTATCCAAGATAGTTAAATCACCAGGATTTATTTTAAAATATTCTATGGCTAATCCAAGGGATAAGTGATGATCGGTAGAATAATAATAATCTACATCGTGCTTTAGGTTAACATTTTGAATTTTAGACGACCACCTCTGACCAAAGCTAATATTCTCAAAATTGTTTTTATAATTATAATTTGAGTAAATGAGTGAAGTATTCATGAATACTTGTGAATTGGCTTGATGGCTCCATCTAATTGTGCCGGTTGAATTCCCCCATTGCAGAGTGGATCTATCATCTATGTTACTTGAATAAAAATAATCTAATCCATTATATCCCGATATGAATAATCGATTTTTAGAATTCAAATTGAAATTTAGCTTTGCATTAAGATCATAGAAATATACATCGTTTCCACTTTTAAAGTTATTTAGGGAAGGGATATACAGCAAGTCCCCAACTTCGTCTAAAAGATTTGCCATCCAGCCAGCATATGAATACCTACCTGAGATTATGAAAGAGGATTTCTCTTTCTGGATTGGCCCTTCAATTATTAAGTTGCTGGCTAATATACCTACTTCTCCTTGGGCCTTATATTGTTGATTGTTACCTTCCCGCAATCTGATATCAACAACCGAAGATACTCGTCCTCCATATTTCGCCTGAAAGTCACCTTTGTAAACAGAAACATCTTTTATCATTTCTGAGTTTATAGTCGAAAAGAACCCTAATGCATGTGATGGATTATATAAAGGAGCTTCATCAAGGAGAATGAGGTTTTGATCAAACGAACCTCCTCTCACGTTAAATCCAACTGTACCTTCGTTGGTAGTTTGTATCCCAGGTAACAATTGAATGGTTTTTAAAATATCTGAAACACCAGCAACAGAAGGAATATTTTTTATTTTTACCAAATCTAGTTTATGATAACTTGTTTTGTTCAAACTGACTATTTCATTGCTATTTGCAGTAATAACTACTTCATCTAATACCAAGTCTTTAGTTTTAATTGAAAAATCTATTTCTTTATCTTCAGATAATGATATGTCTTTCTCTACACAATTATAACCCACGAATGAAACTAATAATTTATGATCTCCTCTTGGAAGCTTCATTGAATAAAACCCATAATTATTCGAGGTAATTCCAATTTTTAAGTCTGAGCAATAAACAGTCGCCCCAATTAAAAACTCACCTGTCTCAGAGTCAGTAATTTTTCCATAAATAGTTAATGGTTTCTGTGCAAAGGATTGGAAAAAGAAAAAGTTACATATAAATGTAACTAACAGTAAAATACGCATATTAATAAAAATATTTATAACTAATTGTAAAGATAGTTTTCCAAACTTTTAATGCCAAAATTATGTTTGCTTTTTTGAAAGTATGACTTAAATCAAAACGAATAAATCCTTAAACTTTCGTCTTGATCGGATTTTAAGTGTAGTATATAAAAACAAGAAAGCCTCAATCGAATGATTGAGGCTTTCGTAAAGTCGGCGACGACCTACTCTCCCACAAATGCAGTACCATCGGCTCTAGCAGGCTTAACTTCTCTGTTCGGAATGGGAAGAGGTGGAACCCTGCTGATATAGTCACCTTAAGATCTTGTCCGCCAATTGGCAGATGAATGTCTTAAAATTAACA
>JBFXJF010000119.1:0-2723 GCA_050175155.1 Vulcanibacillus sp. | reverse complement strand
TGCAGTACCTATGATTATTGGGGAAATTCAAAGGTTTATTAGAGATGATGGAACAGTAAAAGTAAGTAGATCTTTAAAGGAAACAGCTAATAAAGTACGAAAAATCAAGGATGAATTAGCAAAAACTATGGGAAGAATTCCAACAATAAAGGAAATTGCTGATAAGCTAGAAATATCTACCGAGGAAGTTGTTTTTGCTTTAGAGGCAAACAAAACTCCTGCTTCAATACATGAGACTGTTTTTGAAAATGATGGTGATTCAATTACTTTAATGGATCAGATATCTGATGATTCTCAAAATAAATGGTTTGATAAAATAGTATTACAAGAGGCGATAAGAAAACTTAACGAAAGGGAAAGATTAATTGTTTACTTGAGGTATTTTAAAGATCAAACACAATCGGAGGTAGCAGATAGGTTAGGAATTTCTCAAGTACAAGTTTCAAGATTAGAGAAAAAAATATTAGAGAGTATTAAAAATCAAATGGAGTAGACATAGAACATTTTTTATTATCTATTCTCTTGTTGACCCAACAAAAAAACCATGTGGAATAATCCATTTGGTTTTTTCTTTATATTGAATTATATATTCAATGTTGATTAATAATAAATAGTGATAAATATAAATGCCTTTTAAAGGAGATTATAGAAAATGGACAAATTAACTGAAAGTGAAAATAAATATTATCAAATGTCTAAGATTTATAGACCAAAACCACCTGTAATATTGAATTGTATAAAAGCATTTTTTGTTGGTGGTTCTATCTGTTTGTTAGGACAAGCGATTCAAAATATTTACATTAATTTTTTTGGTTTCTCTAAAGAGGAAACTAGTAGTCCCACTGTTGCAACTTTAATTTTCATATCAATTTTGTTAACAGGATTAGGGGTATATGACAAGATTGGTCAATTTGCAGGGGCGGGTACTGCTGTCCCTGTAACAGGATTTGCGAATTCAATTGCTTCTGCTGCAATCGAACATCGTTCAGAGGGTTTGGTACTTGGTGTAGGTGGCAATATGTTTAAATTAGCTGGTGCTGTTATTGTCTTTGGAACAGTTGCAGCATTTTTGATTGCTTTAATCAAGCAGATAGTTGATCTGATAATAAATGTAGTTATTATTTAAAAGGAAGTGAAAATATTGAAAAAATTTTTTGGGAGAAGTACATGGGAGTTCACGGATGTAAGAATATTATCCACAGCAGTTTCAGTTGGACCTGTTGAAGGAAAGGGACCCTTAGCAAAAGATTTTGATATAATTCACCAGGACTTATATTTAGGACAAGATACATGGGAAAAAGCAGAGCGTAGATTGTTTGAAGAAGCAATAGATTTATGTATTAATAAGTCAGGTCTACTGAGTGAACAAATTAATCTTATGGTAATAGGTGATTTGCTAAATCAATTAATTTCTGCATCATTTTCTGCTAAATATGAGGGAATACCCTATTTAGGGGTTTATGGTGCATGCTCAACTTCAGTAGAGTCAATATCTATTGCAGCATCGTTGATTGAGGGTGAATTTGCTGAATACATAATAGCTGGTTGCAGTAGCCATAATGCAACAGCAGAGAAACAGTACAGATATCCGACAGAATATGGTGGACAAAAACCTCCATATGCGCAATTTACTGTAACAGGCGCGGGAGCTATTTTGATAGGCAGGGGTTCTTTTGGGCCAAAGATTAGATATTCAACAATTGGGAAGGTTATAGATATGGGAATAAAAGATCCATTTGATATGGGTACAGCTATGGCTCCAGCAGCTGTAGATACAATAGTGAATCATCTTAAAGACACTTCTAGAAGTCCTAAATATTATGACCTAATAGTAACAGGTGATTTAGGTGCTGTAGGATATCAAATAACAAGAAAAATGTTATTAGAGCAAGGTATTGATGTGATTTCGAATTACAATGATTGTGGCTTAATGATTTATAGTTCTAATCAAGATGTCTTTTCGGGTGGTAGTGGCTGCGCGTGTAGTGCTGTAGTAACATTTGGACATATAATAAAAAGATTAAATAAGAAGGAGATAAACAAAGTTTTAGTTGTGGCAACTGGTGCATTGTTAAGTCCCTTATCTTACCAACAAGGAGAAACAATTCCTTGCATTGCTCATGCTATAACTATTGAGAATGAGGTGTAAGTTAATGGGAACCTATTATACAGCTTTTCTAGTCGGAGGTTTGATTTGTGTGATTGGACAGTTACTATTGGATTTAACTAAAATGACACCTGCACATGTAATGAGTTTCTTAGTTGTAGTTGGAGCTATTTTAGATGGATTTGGTTTGTATGAACCTTTAATTGAATATGCTGGAGCTGGGGCAACTGTTCCTATCACGAGTTTTGGTAATTCTTTGGTGCATGGTGCTTTAGCCGAAGCTGAGCAACATGGCTTAATTGGTATACTTACGGGTATTTTTGAAGTAACTAGTGCAGGGATTTCTTCCGCAATCATATTTGGTTTTTTTGCTGCTTTAATTTTTAAACCTAAAGGGTGATTTAGATGTTAAGTTTTAAAGAAAAAAGAAAAATTATTTTAATAACGGATGGAGATATAATTGCTAAAAATGTAGTGGAGGAAGAAGCGAAGAAAATTAATGGTAGGTGCATAACTCTATCTGCGGGTAATCCCACACTGTTTTCAGGAGAAGAAATATTTGAAATGATTAAGATGACGCCTACTGATCCTGTATTAGTAATGTTTGATGATAATG
>JBFXJF010000118.1:0-2771 GCA_050175155.1 Vulcanibacillus sp. | reverse complement strand
AGTTCTGCAATATAAATGCACCACCTTTCTTAAATATCTAATTTATCGTTATTCAGTTGGACAACTAATGTCATATTTTGCTTTTCTTCAACATACTCACCAGTAATTTCTGCAATCGCTTTGAAAGCTGCAACTACATTTTTACTTTCAGGGTCAATCGCTTCATTCATCAATCTAACTCCTAATGCTTGTGAACCCTTAACTCTTTCATAACCAAGCATTTCTTTTTTCCACTTGCCTTCGCTATCTTGCAAATAAGCATAAGTTGGGACTTGTAAATACTCTTCTTCTAGCATTAACAAGGTTTCTCTTAATTGCCCTTTTCTTAACTCGTTCTTTTTTCTAGTTGCTTTCATCTTTGCAATTCGTGATTCTCTTTGTTCTGGAGTTTCATTTTTAATGATTTCCCCTAGATTTCTTCCTTTTGCCATATTTAATTGTTCCCTTTCTTGGTTTTATTAGAAGAATGTAAAATAAAAAAGCACATCTTCAATCCTATTCTAAATCGTTAATGTGCTTATATATATTGCATATAAATTGCAAAGATTATTTTGTTTGTCCCCTATGTAGTTTCCTACCAACTTTCATTGATATTCTACCAACATGGTTTCTAGATAAGTGCATTATATCTGCTATTTCATCTAATGTATAACCCTTATCGCTCTCTATAAACCGATATAAGTAGAATTCTTGTTCACGATTATTTAACCCATAACATTCTCTTGCTAATTTAGTCCCAACCCTAAATAACTCAATGTTGATGTTCTCTATTGCCTTTTCAATGTTGGCTATCTCTTTCATCTTCGTTAGTAGTGTTTCTATCAAATACTGCTTTTTGTTGTTTAGACTAGAATGAATCTCACATAAACTCTTTTCTGATTCTTCGTTCATAGTGGTGCTTCCTTATTTTCTTCTTGAGTTTTTACCTTTGCTTTTCTTCTAGTTGCATATTCTTCTCGCTCATATTTCTTTGGTTTCTTTGACCTAATTTTAGTTTGGGCTAATATCTTTGCTTCTTCAAACATCTTTAAGTCAAAATTAGCTGGTAAGCCCTCTCTCTCTTTATCTTTTTGGTCTGATTCATCATAATGCTTTAAGAATGTTATGTTCAATGAAACAATACTAACTGCTGAAAATGAAGTCCCATCGCTTAATGCAACAGGTTTTGATACTAACTTGCCACTAACTGCTAATGGGTCATCTTTCTTGACATATTTCATTAAAAGTTCAGCTTGATTGTCCCAAACTGTAATTGGGATCAAGAACTTTTGTTTACCAGTAAACACTCCCATCAAGAAAGAGCAAAACATAGCATTATTGCTTGCTGTTCTTAAAATAGGTGGAGTTTCAACCACTCCAACGATGTTGACACTATTCATACCCATAGTTTATTTCTTTGCTCCTTTTCGTTTTAATTCAGTTAAGTAAATCTTCTCTAATTGCTTATCGCTTAAATACACTAAATAATTCAATGATAATGTTTGTTGTGTTTGTTTTATATCATAAAGAAGTTTCTCTCGTTTTGTCATCCCAACTCCTCCAAATACTCGACCAAGATTTTAGCAAGGGGAAGGTCAAATGTTAATCCACATATTGTGTGTGAACTATTGAAATAATCAACATTATTCCAAGTCCCGCAAAAAATTTTATCTTCTTTATTTATATGAATTATCTCATATACTTTTTGGTAATTATTTTGTTCCAATATTTTTTGGTATTGTAAACCATCTATTTTCTTCCACCCTAACGCTAATAATTTATCGTGTGGAGTCATTTAATTACATTCCCATTCAAATTCAAATTCTACTTCAAAAGTGCCATACTCTTTATCAATGTTAATTTCAACTGAAGATGTTTCAAGTTCCAATAAATAAACAACAAATTCTGGCATATATCGCAAATCTCTAATTGTCCAGTCTTTATCAATTTTAACATTATATTTACCATTATAATTTTTTTCAAGTTTGAATTGAATAATGGTATCTTCTTTGTCGCATGATTTTTCGTTATCAAATGTTACAATTTTAGTTTGATCAGTTTTGCAAAAATACCCTTTTTTTTCTTCATCCTCACTAACTGTGAAACTACATTCAAGATAAGCATTTTTTGTGCCATCATCAGTGTTTATTTCACCAACACCAAAATCATCTTCTTCGATTTCGTGTTTTATAAATTCACCATACTTTTCTAATAAATCGCTGATATTTACTATTTCACCATACTTGGTTTTCTTTACACCACAAATGTTTTTAATTCCTTCAACCATTCGTTTATAATCTTCAAGTTTAGTATTTTTTAAACTTTCATTTATAATGGTTTCAAGTTTCACAACATATTGGCTAAAATCAGTTCTTTCAATAAGCCCACCCATTAGCTCAGCGATTTGTTTTTTCATTTCAGTTTTAATAGCCCCATTATAACTAAATAAATCGTTACACACATTTTTTATCATTTCATCAAATTGTTTACTAATAATTGCTTCAAATGAGCCATCTGTTAATTTTTGTTCATAAACCTTTTGTAATAAATCGTTCATTTCTTTACCTCAATAATCTTTCTTATTTTTATTAATAGTTTCTACATTGAATCATTTATAACAATTCCTTTAATTCGGCAATTAGTTCAAACACATATATACCAAGTATTTTGTAATTTTTATATTTATTATCTAAATAATCTCGTGTTTTAACTGTAATGGTTGATGAGAAATGTTCTTCGTTAAAATGTATATATTCTGCTTTCAATTTACCATTATTTAGCAGTAATAAAAC
>JBFXJF010000117.1:0-2828 GCA_050175155.1 Vulcanibacillus sp. | reverse complement strand
ACCACCAAAATTAGAAATCATATTTTCAGTTGAAATATAATTATTTTTGCATATCTCATTTGATTTAATTTTTTCATTTACAATTGAGCAACATTCTTTTATTAGCATAAATTTACCTCTGAGGAGAGAATATGAAACTATCTGAAGTAATTAAATTATATAGACCCACTACAACATCTCGAATAGATTTATCTACTTATGGAACAAAATGCATCCATTATGGAGACATTTACAAAATGTATAGTAACAAAGTTATTTCAAGTACACAAATACTAAATTCCTTTACAAAAAAAGTAAAACAAGAAAAAATAATTAAATTAAATGCAATAATTTTTCCAGATGTCACTGAATCAGTCTCGGACTTCGGTCATTTTGTTTACATTGAATACGATGGAGAAGCCTATATTAATGGGACTCATACATTTGCAATTACATCAAATAAAATTAATCTAAGGTATCTTTTCTATTACCTTCAATCAAATAATACAAGAGCAAGATTAAAACAGTTACTAAAAGGTGATACAGTCTTTCAATTATCTTTTAATGATATGTTGAATTTAGATATTTCAAATGCTCACTCTATTGCCATACAACAACACATAGTTGACATTATCACATAATTTACTAATTTAATTCTTTTTCTAGTATTTCCTTAACTTTATCCTCAAGTTTTCTTGATTCTTCAAGTAACTTAATTAATTCTTGACTTGTTTTTTTTAACTCTATTCTGATTTCTTTTTCACTTAACCTATCAGAATCATCTACGCCTACATATCTTCCTGGCACCAATGTATAGCCAGTTGCTTTAATATCATTCAAAGATGCTACTTTGCAAAATCCTTTAACATCTTCATATCCAGTATTGTTTTTCCAATTATGATAAGTGCTAGAGACTAGATCAATATCTTCTTGTGATAATTCTCTAACCTTACGATCTATCATGTGTCCTAGGTTTCTCGCATCTATAAAAAGTACATCAGTTGATCTCTTTCCCTCTTCTAAAAACCATAATGCAACAGGTATGCTGACTGAATAGAATAATTTGTCTGGCATTGTGATGATGCAGTCAATAACTCCTCTATCAAGCATATTTGTTCTTATCTCTAATTCTTGCTTCCCAGCTGTTGAAAGAGAGCCATTTGCTAAAACAAATCCTGCTTTACCATTAGGAGCAAGCTTAGAATACATATGTTGTATCCATCCATAGTTTGCATTACCTTCAGGAGGTGTTCCAAATTTCCATCTTGGATCGCCAATCAATGAAGGTTGTCCATAATCGCTAATGTTGAATGGAGGATTAGCAAGAATATAATTTGCTCTTAAGGCTTTATGCATATCATCATGAAAAGTGTCCCCAGGTCCACCACCTAAGTTTGCCTCTATTCCTCGAATGGATAGATTCATCTTAGCAAGTTTCCATGTGGTCGAATTCAACTCTTGGCCATAAACGGAAATATTGTCCACATTTCCTCTATGTGCTTTTACAAAATCTCCAACATGAACAAACATCCCACCCGTGCCACAGCAAGGATCATATACACGCCCATCTGTTGGATCTAACATTGCGACAAGAATTTTAACAATACTTCTAGGTGTAAAAAACTCTCCGCCTTTTTCAGTGAATTGACGAGCGAATTTACCCATAAAATATTCATACACTTGGCCCATGAAATCCCCTTCTTCTTCAATGGAAGGAGTTTTCAATTGATTTTCAAATAAGTCTACTAGTTCTCCCAGTCGTCTTTTATCAACTTCTGGTTTTGAATAGCTTTTGGGCATTACATTATTTAATGAATCATTATCTTTCTCAATCTCAATAAAAGCCTCATCTAGGATTTGACCAATCTTTTCTTCTTTAGAAAACGACTTCACATAATTCCAACGTGCAAATTCTGGAACCCAAAAAATATGATCTTTTTCATAGTAGTCGCGATCATTTTCAGAATTATCCTTTTTCTTTACAAGCTCTTGATATCTTTCCTCAAATCTATCAGAAATATACTTTAAAAAAATAAGACCCAAGGTAATATGCATATATTCCGAAGATCCCATTGTTCCCCTTAACTTGTCAGCTGATGCCCATAATACTTTTTCATCAATAAGTGGCATAATTTTTGTCTCCCCATTTATGTTTACTTGAGAATATTATAACATGTATTAAACCCTAAATTATATATAAAATATAATATTGTTCAAATATTTACTAATTAAAACATTAAGTTAAATGTGTGCACTTGCACTAGTCAACATTTCATAATTTTCAAAAAAATGGTTCTGTGTAAATTAATCCTCCCCTCGTACGGTACCCTGGACTCGAAATTTTTGATCAATGGGGGGGGGTGTCAATTTATATAATATGCCTAAACATAAAGTCTAAAACTTCCTTTTAGCCGAAAGTTTCCAGTCTATCGATTCAGTTATCCAAACTAAATTAAAAACGCCACAAAAGGCAAATTACACCCTTTTGTGACGCTGTTGTTTTATCAACGAATCTTGTTATAATTTAAATATTTCAGATGCTCCAAAGACTTTGTTTTCTAAAATATACCAATCCTCACACATATAATTTTGAATGCTTCTTACAAATTCGATCAGCTGATCTGCTTCTTTGAATGCTTTGTAATCAATTGCTGTGAGTTCACAATAATCTTCACTAAACTTTGATAACGTTATTTGATAGTTGAATAACTCTTTCCTATAGTTAATAAAGACGATATCTGATTTTCTTAGCCCATGATAATCTTCTTTCATTTTTCCGATCAGTTTACCAAAGATCGTATCATCAGCATGTTGACAAATCATCATCGCTTTATAGTACAGCGGAGTAT
>JBFXJF010000116.1:0-2829 GCA_050175155.1 Vulcanibacillus sp. | reverse complement strand
TAACATACGCTTAAGCTGTAACGCGTATATGGCGCGTTTTTTGCAGCGCAGCGATAGCAAAAAACGTGACATAGCGTTATCAGCTTGAAGCGATTGTTAGCCGTCTTTTTTATTTTATAATTCTAAATACATACAAATAAGATCTTCATAATTTCCTTTATATTTTCTCTTTTTTATTAATCTTCCGGTTTCTTTGAATCCACATTTTTTATATAAGTTGAACCCAGCAGTATTTGATTCAAATACTTCCAATTCAAGAATTTCAACTCCATGACTTTTTGCATTTTCAATACACATTGTCATCAATTTAAAACCTATACCTTTTTTCCGGTATTCTTTTTTTATCCCCATTCCAATTGTAGCGGTATGTTCTATTTCTGGAAATCCACCAATATTATAATCAATCCAACCGATTAACTCGGAATCTGAAAATGCACCAATAATTGGTAAACCTTTAGTATTATGGCTATTAACATATTCTTTTGTACTTTCCTCTGAGAAGCGTAAACTATGGAAAAGATAAATCTCTTCATCCTTTATTTCATTTACTAAATTGTAATATGATTTAGTATTTTCTACCTCAAGTTTTCTATAATTCACAACTTCCTCCCAACTTGAATATTTCATACTCAAAATGATTTAATTTTGCGCCCGCAGGGTCCGGCTAACATTCGTTTAACCTGCAGCGCGTGAAACTGGCGCGATTTTTGCGTAAGTGAGCAAAGCGAACAGCAAAAACCGTGACAGTAGCGCTGTCAGGTTGAAACGGTTGTTAGGCCTCCCCGCTTCATTCAATGTTTATACTCTTCTTTACTGTCGCCATATGGCGAAGCGGTGATACCAGTGTTGCATCGAAGCCATAATTTTATCGAATCGACTGATTCCACAATCCAGCTTTACAACATACAATAGCTGATTGGACTTGCCCTGGTCACCACTGTCCAAGATGTTCTGCTGTTCTAGTTTCACTGTTGAGAATTCACATTCATGCAATTCATAAAGCCTCGTAGAGTCAACTATCTTCCAATACAAGGTCGCAGATGCGGGCTGGTTTCCAGGTAATGAGGAACGCAAAAGAACCCAAAACAATATTTACCATAATCCAAAACTTTTATTATCGTAGACCTAACATACGCTTAAGTCGTGAGGCGTGATTGGCGCGAATTTTGCCTGAAGCGCAGCGAAAGCAAAATACGTGACAATAGCCGAATCGACTTGAAGCGATTGTTATGTTTCTTCAAAATAATCATTATCTATATCTTTAATTTCATAGATCTCCTTTCTTGTAACGCCAACATTATGCTCAATCATCAATAATGCTAATTTCTGTCCATCAATTAAAATTATTTTAGGTTCAATACTGTTTATAAAATCATATGCATTTTTAGAAAAATCAGAAGTAGTAATAAATACTCCTTTTTTTGCTTTTTTACTTAAAAGGCTACCAGCAAAATCTCGTATTTCTTTGACAGGAACAGTGTTTTCCCATCTCTTTGCCTGAAGATAAATTGAATCTAATCCCAATTTATCCTCATTTATTATTCCATCTATTCCTCCATCACCCGATTTTCCAATCGCAGAACCAGCTTCCTTCCTAGAACCTCCATATCCCATATTAAGCAATAAATCAATTACCAATTTTTCAAAAAATAAAGGCGTACATGCTTTTATCGTAGATAACAATTCTGCAACCAAACTACTCACTATAATACTATGGGCAGAATAAATTATCTCTTCTGGTGATCTCACATCAGCTTCATTACTTTCTTCTTCTTCAATTTGGCTAGAATTATCTTTTTCCTTTATTTTATGAAAATCTTTAAACTGTTCAATCTTTTTCAAATCAGACACTTTTATTTGTGTAGGATGTTTTTTTAGAAAAACCTTTCCTTCTTCAGTTATTTGTAAATAGGCTCTTCTTTTAGACTCAATCAAACCCGCTTTTTTAAGGTATGTATTTGCCCAACCTAATCTATTATCAAACAAAAAAGCTCTTTGACTTGGAATTTTAATACGCAGTTCATCTTCAGATATTGAGAACACTCTAATTAATTTTAATTTCACTTCTTTTAATTCATGCTCAATTCCATCTGATATGGATTCAAGTAACGGTCTCATGAATGTCTGAAAATCTGGAATTCCCATACTACCTTCTTTCAATTATAGCGCGTAGCGTCAACATAACATACGCTTAAGCCTTAAAGCATGAACTGGCGCGCATTTTGCGTAGCGCAGCGATAGCAAAATGCGTGACAAACATGCTTTATAGGCTTGAAGCGATTGTTAGAATTCGCGTTCTTTATGCTACTTATATTTGCTTTAATATTTCTTCAGCACTAACAAAACTAGTCTTATTTTTATTTTCTTTAATTTCATAATCGTCAATAATTTTATTATCTATGAAATCTTCATACATTTCTTTCAATGAGAGTTTTATAAGGGTAGATTTATCTTTTTCAAATTCAGTTGATAAAAATGATACCATTTTTTCTTCCTCAGCATTTAAACGTACAGATATTACTGCCATTTCTTATAAACCTCCTCTCTCTTATCCAGGGCTACAACAAAAATATCATTACATTCAAAATAGAAAATAGCTCTATATTTTCCTTTTCTTAATCTATAATAGGATCTTGATTTTTCTTCTGATACTCTTAATTGCTTTATATCAAATAAGCCCAAATCTTGGGTTAAATCAATAGACGAAAAAGCATTATTAAAATGGATGAAGATTTCTCTCGGGATTTGTCCCTTTCTTATCTTCTTTAATATCTCGTCCAAATACTTTATCATGTATACAATGTAGTACATCTATTATGAATTGTCAAG
>JBFXJF010000115.1:0-2833 GCA_050175155.1 Vulcanibacillus sp. | reverse complement strand
AGTAAAGCTTTTTAAATGAACTAGAATTCTTTTTAAAAATGGAAGAGTTTTCGTATGAATTAAAGGTTCCTAAAGATAGGATTGCTGTTTTGATTGGAAAAGAAGGTAAATTAAAGACTGAATTAGAAGAACAAAGTGATGCAAAAATCAATATTGATTCTAAAGAAGGCGATGTTGTTGTTGTGGGAAAAGATTCTTTGAAACTTTTTGTTTTAAGAGATATTATTCGTGCTATTTCTAGAGGATTTAATCCTGATATTGCGATGCAATTATTAAAACAAGATTATGTTTTTGAACTTCTAAATATTATGGATTATATAAAAAATAAAGAACATTTACCAAGAATTCGTGGAAGAGTTATTGGTAAAAATGGTAAATCTAGAGAAACTATTGAAGAATTAACTGAAACTAAAATTGTTGTTTATGGTAAAACTATTGGTATTATTGGTTTTATTGATAGTGTTGCTGTAGCAAGAAGAGCTATTGAAAGTTTACTTGAAGGTGCATTACATAAAGGTGTGTATAAAGCTCTTGAAAAGCAAAGACGTTCTGTTAAGTCTGTGGGTGGTTTCTCAATATAACAAAAACCTTTATAAATATTGATATTTAATTTCTATCTTATTAATATAGGGTGTGTTGTATTTGAATTTAAAAAAACAAATTTCGTTGATTATGATTTATCTTGTTGTTTCTCTTATTTTTACCTATCCTGTTTTATCTACTATTGAAACTGTTTCTATAAAAGGTAGTGATGGAGTTGATGGTTTTAGAAGAACTGAAGATATTACGGATGTTGATATTACTGCTACTATGCCTGTTTTCATAAAAGGTAAAAGTGGTTATGTTCCTATGAATTGTGTTAACAATGGTACAAAATATAATTGTCATCATGTTTTTGATATTACTACATTAATCTCAGGGTATCAAACTTTAACTTTTAATGATAATATTGCAAATACTAATAATGATTTTGTTTCTAGATTTATTGTTGATGGTAAGAAGCCTTTTGTTGAAGATTTTAATATTGAAACTGCTGGTGAATATTTAATTTTGAAAGTTAAATCAAGTGATTTTGCTGATGATACTTTGATTAGTGGAAGTGGTGTGAAGCGAGTTGGATTGACTACTGATGAAGTTGTTTTGATGGATGAAGAACTTAATGAATCTGAAATTAATTTTGATGAAATAATAAATGTTTCTGGAAAAAATTTAGAGGGAAATATAACTTTTTATATGACTTTAGAAGATAGTGTTGGTAATTATGTTACTGGTGAAACAACTAAATATGTAGATTTTAAAAAACCAATTATTTCAAATAATTTAAAAATTTTATCTGGTGATGTTTTAATTGATACGATTTCTTTGACTCCTGAATTTAGTGCCGTTGTTAGTTTGAAATTTGATGTTGATGAATTGAAAATAAAAGAAGCTTATGTTGATGCTAGAGAAATAACTAGAAATCCTAATTACGCGGGAGATGTTAATGAAGTAGGTAGTGGCAGTTATGCTCGTTTAAATGCAGGTTGTGTTAGAAATGATGTTAAATATACTTGTACAGTTAATGGTTTGGATTTAAATCCTGGTAAAGAAACTATTAATATTCCTGTTACTGTTATTGATGAATTTAATAATTCTGCAACTAAAATATTACAATATACTTTTGAAATTGCGGAAGTTCAAAGTAGAGTTGTTAGGTTAGATCCTCCAAGAGAACAATGTATTCAAGTTGGAAGTTCAAGAGAAAATAATTTTGATTGTTATGTGAAAAGAGGTGTTAATGTTTTCAATGTTGAACTTAATGAAGGTGATGCAGAAATTGTTCCTAGTTTAATTACTTTGTATACTGCAGATATTTCTGTTATTGATAGAGTGCATCCAATAAGATGTGAAGAAAATGATTATAACTATTTGGAATGTGTTTCTTATGTTACTGTTAGTGATGGTAATGAAGGTGAAACAAAAAGAATTGTTTTGACAAATCCTTCTAATGATTTAAGTGGAATTCCTTTAACTGGTGTTTTAAGTTCTGATGTTATTTTAGATTTTACTGCACCTTCTGATAGAAGTACTTTAAATTATACTCAAGTTATTGCTGATGAACGACAAAATGTTTCTTGTGCTACTGCAGGTGAAACTGGAAGATTCAGTGTTAGAGTTTATGATGAAACTTCTCCTTCTTTGAGAATAAAAGCTTATACTTCAGATGTTAGTGGAACAGAAACTTTTGAAAAAAATTGTGTTTCTGAAGGTGAAGGAATTTTTTTATGTGACTTAGATATTTCTAATTTTAAGAATGATTATATTAGTTCTGATATTAAAGTTGAAATTATTGATTTAGCTGGAAATATTAAAGAATTAATTTATGAAAATTTTGAAGTTTGTTGGCTTGACAAAACATTTCCTCCTGAAGTTATAAAAAGTTTAAATGTTAATAAAAATGATTTAAGTGGTATTGATTTATTTGTTTCTTCGGTTATTCCTTTGAAAGTTTATATTCCTTTTAGTATTGAAAAATCTAAAAGTGAAGTTGAAGTTTTAGCTTTGGATCACGATAATTGCATCAATACTGAATTTGGTGGCGGTGGAAGTACTTATTATTTGAATGAATTTAATGCTGATGATGGAACTCCTATTTTGGTTACTGAAATTGGTGGTTACAAATCTGAATATAAAGATGGAAATAAAATTCCTGTTAATTGTACTGTAAAAATTTATGTTCGTGAGGGTAATGTGAGGTATTCTTTACCTGAAGTTGAAAATTTAAATGTTGATTTTAAGGGTTATGATTTTCCTATGGGAACTATAACGGATAGTGTTCAAGATAAGTTAGATA
>JBFXJF010000114.1:0-2962 GCA_050175155.1 Vulcanibacillus sp. | reverse complement strand
AGGTTAATTATCATTAATCACGTTTGACTACTAAGCTATTTACAATTAGGATGTAAATCCTTGAAAATATATTTCAAAGATTATATTAAGTATTAACTCATAATCTTTTGAAAGAGTTGAAAGATATGGTTGATAAGAAAAAAACTGTAAAAATGAGGTTTAAAAATGTCAGAGATTATTAGACGTGCTGCTTCAGATGATTTTATAAGTATATATGATATAATTAATGATGCAGCTATTGCCTATAAAGGCGTAATTCCTGCTGACAGATGGCATGAGCCGTATATGTCAGAAAAAGAATTATCAGAGCAGATTCAAGACGGAGTTAATTTTTTTTGTTACACTGATGAAAATGATATTATTGGAGTAATGGGTATTCAAGATAAGGGAGAAGTAAATCTAATCCGCCATGCTTACGTAAAAACTAAACTTAGAAATCAAGGCGTAGGTGGTAAATTACTCAAGCATTTAATAGTAGAATCAGATAAACCAATATTAATAGGAACTTGGAAAGCTGCTGTATGGGCTATTAAATTTTATCAGCAACATGGTTTTTCTCAGGTGTCAGAGAAGGAAAAGAATTTTCTCCTTAAAAAATATTGGAAAATACCTGAAAGGCAAATAGAAACATCGGTAGTATTGGCTGATAATTCATATAATATGACCTTCGCATCAGAAAGATGAAGTAATTTGAAAAATATAATTCAGTAAGGAAGAACTTGGTGTTACGAATGACCAACAAAAGAAAAATCCGCTAAAAAGAAAAAGCTGGATAGGCTATGAATAACAATATTATTATAATCGGTGGAAGCGGGATGGTCGGAACTGTATTGATAAACCTCATCAAAAAAGATAATCCCTACGATAAAGTGATTCTTCTCACAAGAAGAGCATTAAAAGATATTCCTGATTCAGGTAAATTCATTCATCATATTGTTGATTTTGATAACCTTGAACATTATCGGGACGTTATAAAAGCAAGGACTCTGGTTTCACTTCTTGGCACTACTGCTAAAAAAGCTGGTTCAAAAGATAATTTTATTAAAGTGGATTACGGATACCCAAAACAGACCGCTTTAATTGCTCGTGATAATGGACCAGAAAATATTATTCTGGTCTCTGCCGTTGGTGCTGATGCTGATTCAGGTTTTTTATATCCTGCTGCAAAAGGGAGACTTGAGCAAGCTGTAATGGAGATGGGTTTTGAGAGTGTTAATATTATTAGACCCTCTTTTTTGCTTGGAAACCGTCAGGAGTTCAGAGCAGGTGAGGTAATTGGAAACTATTTTGCAAGTGGTCTGTCATTCATGATTCCAGCAAAATATAAACCAGTCCATGCAAGAACTGTGGCACAAAAAATAATTGATATTTCAATAAATCCTGTTTGTGGTAATAATATTTTTGAGGGAAAAGCAATTTATGAATGACTCTATTTCAAATCTAAAAGAGTTGCTTTCCACAATGGAACCGATACTGAATAAAGGTGTCTATGTTTACTCATCAATTCCATTTGATTCTGATATGAGTAAACTAAAGCCAATTGCAATATTTAAAGAGCAAGAAGGATTAACCATCATAACTGATGAACAGAATGCCATCGAGTCAAATTTACATATTTTGTTTAGTGCAGCGTGGATAACCCTTAAAGTCCAATCTGATTTAAAATCAGTTGGTCTTACAGCAGCATTTTCAACAGCTCTTGGAAATGCAAATATAAGTTGTAATGTAGTTGCTGGTGCATTTCATGATCATATTTTTGTTCCAATAGAAGCATCTGATAACGCAATGAAAGTGTTGTTGGAGCTTCAGCGTGAATCCCAAAAAAATTTAAACAGATGAAGAACTCAATAACTACAACACGAAAAGCTCTTTATGTTAAAGACCTCTTTTCTAATCCAGTATCAGAAGTTTTACAAAAAGATGATAGAGTTGATACTAAAGATGGCATAGACCATATAAACATCTATTCTAAAGGACAGACAGAATTAGGAAGATACCTGAGTAATTTTGCATACTCACCGATTCAAACTCAAGATGGTGGGTTTAATTCAATAGAAGGCTATTGGTATTGGCTTTACACTCATAACGATAAGTTAAGAATATTGCATGGCTTCAAAGCCAAGTCAGTTGGTGAGAAACTTGGAAAAACCATAACTATTGATGAATATCTCTTTCAGAATAAAATCAGAAATGCCTGCTGGATTAAGATTCACTCGAATGAGTATTATTTAAATATGTTTGCCCGTTCCAGTCTGCCGTTCAGACATTACTACGTTTTCAATGATTTTATCAAAGATGCAGGTGGAAAATGGATGCTGGAAATGTGGGAAAGTTTCAGGTCTTATATTAAAAACGGTTATGAATACTGATTTATGAAACTTATATTGGAGAATTGATTGAAAGGATATATTCAGGTTTATACTGGTAACGGTAAAGGTAAAACAACTTTATTGATACTGATAAAAGTAGTCTAACCATATTGGGCGGGGCACATCCAAGTCCTCTACTCTATCATAACAAGCTTCCTGTTCAACAGATTAAACTTTCAGGCTTTGCACTTGGCATGGTCAAAAATGTCAATTATATACCACAGGTATTTGATTTTACTCACGGAGATACCCTGTTTTTATATACTGATGGTGCAGTCGAGAATTTTGATGAACATGACATTGAGCTTGGTAAAATTGGGTTAATAGCTATTCTTGATAAGTTAGGCTATCCACATAAAAATTTCATGCACCAACGAATTGAGGATTCAATTCTTAAAAAGACAAGCAATGTTGCCCTTGAAGATGATGTTGCGTTGCTTGAATTTCATTTACCGAGAAAGTAATCATAGTAAAAGGAAGGAGGCAATATGTTTAGAAGTTTAGCTGCCGATGCACTTGGTCTGAGTGATATTGGCAAAATCATTGAACCAAAAGACTTTGATAAGACAGATATTGATGAATATGTTTTTATT
>JBFXJF010000113.1:0-3000 GCA_050175155.1 Vulcanibacillus sp. | reverse complement strand
AGATCCCTTATAGATGATGAGGTTGATAGGTCAGGTGTGTAAGTATGGTGACATATTGAGCTGACTGATACTAATAGATCGAGGACTTAACCTTGCTATATTTGTTACTTTGTATATATACAAACTTTGTTTTTAAACCAAGAAATATGCTTGCATATTTCAATAGTCAACGAACAAAGTGAGTTGACTTTTACTATTCAATTTTGAAAGAAAGTTTGGTGATGATGGCATTATGGTCACACCTGTTCCCATCCCGAACACAGAAGTTAAGCATTTTTGCGCCGATGATAGTTGGGTTTTTACCCCGCCAAAGTAGGTCGTTGCCAAGCTTTCTTTCTATTAAATTGTTATATTACTAAATTGTGTGCCTCCGTAGCTCAGTTGGTTAGAGCACATGACTGTTAATCATGGGGTCATAGGTTCAAGTCCTATTGGGGGCGCCATTTTAATTATTATGGTACTATGGCCTGTTGGAGAAATGGTTAACTCATATGCCTTTCACGCATACATTCACGGGTTCGAATCCCGTACAGGTCACCATTTAGATTGTTGGTAATTTTCTTTGGAAAGTTACTTTTTTTATTATTTGAAACAAAATATAAAGAATTATAAAAACAAGTGAAGAAAAATTGATTTTTTTCTTCACTTTTTATATTTAAAGAGTATAATTTAAATGTTAGGGATGTTTTCAATTAAATTTTGAATTAACGGTATAGAGCTTGGAATTAATGGGGGATATAAATGCGGTTGTGGCGGAATTGGCAGACGCGCTATCTTCAGGCGGTAGTGTCCATGACGTGTGGGTTCGAATCCCATTAACCGCACCATTAAATGACTTTATCCTTTGATCAAGATTTATCAAAGGATTTTTTATTGGTTCAAATCCGGCTGGAGCCTCCATATAAGAATGCTAACTTTGATACTATATTTTAGGGTTATTTTATTAATTTAATTTAACATTCAATTCTACTATAAAAATTGACTTCTAGATTATATATCTACGAAAATTGATAAACATGTAAAGTTTAAATAGTAGTACTTAATTGATAAATTTATTTTGTTTATGAAAGCGTATTATAAGGAGAATAGTTATGCCTATGATTATACATTCTATTAAAGAAGCTATCGAGTATGAGATAGACAAAATTGAGATTGATGTGTACTGGAATTCAAGTTTATGCAGTGAACATAAGATGCACAGCATTCATGCGTATCCTGCAAAATTTCCTGCGTTTATTGCAAGCAAAGCAATTGAGAAGGCTAGACTAAGTGGAATAGATGTTAACACTATTTCTGATGTATTTTGCGGATGTGGAACAGTTGCACTTGAAGCAAAACTAAAAGGTATCAACTTTTGGGGATGTGACATAAATCCTGTTGCAACTCTAATAACTAAAGCAAAAACCTATTCTTACAACACTGACACTTTAATAAAATACTTTAGAAAAATTAATAAAACATATACAAAATCAAAAATTGATGCAAATTTTGAAAATGCTAATATGCGATTACAATACTGGTTTAATAAAGATCAATATATAGACTTATATAGATTAAAGAAATCAATTGAATCTATACCTGAAGGTAAATACAAAACTGCTTTTGAGTGCCTTTTTTCTTCAATTTTAAAAAAGACATCAAAATGGTTAGCCAAATCCATTAAACCTCAGATTGATCCTTTGAAGAAACCAGCTAATGTATGGGATGTGTTTAATAAACAATATGCAATTTTTTTAAACTACATATTAGAAATTCCACTAGCACAAAGTAATATTAGTATAAACACTTGTAATATACTAGAGATAAAGAACACCCCAAAAGTAGATTTGATTATTACTAGTCCACCATATGTAACTTCATATGAGTATGCAGATTTGCATCAATTATCATCTCTATGGTTAAATTATGCAAGTGATTTTAGGTCTTTGCGAAAGAACTCAATAGGAAGTGCATATCAAAGAGACTTTGATAATTATGATTTACAGCAACTAAATCATACAGCTTCAAGCATAATAAATGATTTACAGCAAAATAAGTGTATAAACAAACGAAGAATTATGTCGATTATTAGGTATTACATAGATATGCAAAAAGTGGCAACTCAATGTTACAAAATGCTTAATAGTTTTGGGATGGCTGTATTTGTAGTGGGCGATACGGAGTATAAAGGCACAAAGATTTACAACTCAAAACATTTAGTTGAATCGTTAATACAAAGCGGTTTTTACGAAGTATCTGTATCAAAAAGAAAAATAAGTAATAAGATTCTTACTCCTTATCGAGATGAAAATGGAAAATTTTCTAATGATAAAACGAAAAGGAAAATTTATCATGAAGAATTTGTGATTATTGGGAGGAAAAAATAATATGGAATTAAAAAAATTCAGAATCAGTGCAAGATTATTGAGTATGATTGGAAGCAAATTAATTGAGGATGGAAAAGTAGCTTTGACAGAATTAATAAAAAATGCATATGATGCAGATGCAACACAGGTCGTTGTTGATTATGTCAATTTTGGAGTAGAGCAAGAGATTAGTCAAAATAACAGTTCAAAATTAATTATTGTTGATAACGGACACGGAATGACTAATTCGGTAATAAACAATTCGTTTTTAAATATAGCAACCTCAATGAAACACAGCGTAAACGGAGTCCGTTCTTCTCCTAAGGGGAGAGTTTTTTTGGGGTCTCATGGAATTGGGCGTTTTGCTCTTTTGAAACTCGGGAAGAAAATTACAATCATCACAAAATCAAATGGCGATGATTATTATAAACTTATTTGGGATTTTTCTCTTTACGATGATGATTTTATTGACAACGACAGTCAGTCGGATTTGGGACTTAACGACATTAAAATAAAATTTTTATCAACAAGTAAAAAAGAGCTTTCTTTGTACACTAATCATGATACAGGAACGGTGATAATAATCGAAAATCTAACTGATAAATGGACATTGAATAATATTAAGGATTTTGCTGTAGACATTACAACCTTTTCA
>JBFXJF010000112.1:0-3050 GCA_050175155.1 Vulcanibacillus sp. | reverse complement strand
TAGAAGGGAAAATAATAGCAGTTAAATATGCAAGGGAAAATAAAATACCTTTCTTAGGTATATGTCTTGGAATGCAAACAGCAGTTATTGAATTTGCTAGGAATGTATTAGGACTAGATAACGCGAACAGTACCGAGTTTAACAAAAACACAGAGTACCCAGTTATAGATATTCTTCCAGAACAAAAACTATTAGAGGATTTGGGTGGAACTATGAGGCTAGGTTTATATCCATGTAAATTAGCAGAAAAATCAAAAGCCAAAGATAGCTATAATAAGGACCTTATCCATGAACGTCATCGACATCGTTATGAATTCAATAATGACTATCGTGAAAAATTTATAAAGGCAGGTTTACAAATAACTGGTATTTCTCCAGAGGGAAAATTAGTTGAGATAATTGAATTACTAGATCATCCTTGGTTTGTTGCTACACAATTTCATCCTGAATTTAAATCTCGTCCAAATATACCCCATCCACTATTTAGAGAATTTATAAAATCAACATTAAAAATATAAAATGTTTTACAAAAAATAGAAAAATTAAAGGGAATAGTATAATACGTGTCGAAAGGAAATCTTATATATTAATTTAGGGATGTTAATGTGATGAGGTTAAATAACAAATATATAAGGAGGACATGATGGAAAACAAGAGGATATTAATAGTTGATGATAAATACGGCATTAGGTTATTATTATCTGAAGTTTTTAATAATGAAGGGTACCAAGTATTTCAAGCTGCAAACGGGAGAACAGCGATTGAAATAGCGCGGAACGAAAAACCTGATATAGTAATATTAGATATGAAAATACCAGGCATGGACGGATTAGAGATATTAAGAAATATTAGAACTTTTGATAGCGGAATGAAGGTTGTTATGATGACAGCTTATGGAGAATTAGATATGTTAGAGGAAGCATTTGAATTTGGAGTGCTAAAACACTTTATTAAACCGTTTAATATTAATGATTTAAAAATTGCTATAAGAGAAATTTTTCAACTTGAATTAGAAAATCAGGATAATAGAGATGAAAAAGCAATGGGAATTTGATATAATTTCATAATTAATAGGTATTGGGTATATAAAAAATAACTATAATATATAGTAGCATATCAATTAAATATTTTTATTTAATATTTAATTGATTTTTGAAAGGAGATATTTAAACAATGCCATTAGTGCCAATGACTGAAATGTTAAAAAAGGCAAAAGCGGAAAGATATGCAATAGGTCATTTTAATATTAATAATCTTGAATTTATTCAAGCTATTGTAGAAGCATCAATGGAGGAAAATTCGCCTGTTATTTTAGGGGTTAGTGAGGGTGCCCTAAAATACATGGGATTGGAATATACTATAGCAATGGTAGAGGCTGCAACAAAGTTAACTGATATTCCAATAGCATTACATTTAGATCATGGTTCTTACGAGACAGCAATGAAATTGATACAGGCTGGTTTTTCGTCAGTAATGTTTGATGGTTCTCACTATACATACGAAGAAAATGTTTTATTAACAAAAAAAGTCGTTAAAGCTGCTCGTGAAAAAGGTGTATCTGTAGAAGGTGAACTTGGGACTATTGGTGGAACTGAAGATGATCTTTCAGTTGACGACAAGGATGCTATGCTGGCAAATCCATCTGAAGCTATTCGATATTATAAAGAGACTGAAGTAGATGCTTTAGCTATTGCAGTAGGTAGTGCTCACGGGGTATATATAGGAGAACCAAGAATTCGGTTTGATATAATTGAAGCGGTAAGTAAAGAAATTGATATTCCTCTGGTATTACATGGAGGTTCCGGGATACCTGATGATACAATTAAAAAAGCTATAAAAGTAGGAATAGGTAAAATCAACGTTAATACTGAGAATCAAATCGTAATGACCGATAAAATAAGAGAAATATTTGCAAATGATAGTAAAGTATATGATCCAAGAAAATATCTTGGGCCAGCACGTGAAGATATAAAAAAAGCAGTAAAAGAGAAAATACGTTTATTCGGGAGTAATGGGAAAGCATAGGAGGGATTTTTTTAGTGAAATTATTTATTGACACTGCTAATGTAGATGAAATTAGAAAAGGTGGAGAATTAGGTATTTTATCTGGTGTTACAACCAATCCTTCATTAATTGCTAAAGAGGGTAGAGACTTAAAAGAAGTTATTAGAGAAATAACTGAGATTGTAGATGGTCCTATTAGTGCAGAAGTTATTGGACTAGAATCAATAGAAATGATTAAAGAAGGAAGGGAATTAGCAAAAATATCCGAAAATATTGTAATAAAAATTCCTATGACTTTAGAAGGTTTAAAAGCTGTATCTATATTAAGTAAAGAAGGCATAAAAACAAATGTAACTTTAATTTTTTCTTCTAGTCAAGCTTTGATGGCTGCAAGAGCTGGAGCAACCTATGTATCACCTTTTGTAGGTAGGTTAGATGACATTGGACACAATGGAATAGACGTAATTGATGAAATAAAACAAATATATGAATATCATGATATAGAAACAATGGTCATTGCTGCAAGCATACGTCATCCTATGCATGTAATAGAAGCTGCAAAAGCAGGTTCAGATATAGCTACAATTCCATATAATGTTTTAATTCAAATGGTGCGACATCCATTAACTGATAAAGGTATAGAAAAATTTATTGCTGATTGGGAAAACTCTCGTTCTTAATCACAAAGCACTTCTATGGAGGTGCTTTTTTTTTCGATGGTATATTGATAGCACAGAATGGGGGATAGCTATGGAAAAAATAATGATAAAAGGTGGACAACACCTATCAGGGACAGTAACAATAAGTGGTGCAAAGAATAGTGCAGTAGCATTGATACCAGCAGCAATATTATCTGATTCTATAGTATATATTGATAATTTGCCTGATATTAAAGATGTTCATATACTTTCTGAGATATTACAAGACATGGGTGTTATAATAGAATATCAGGATGGAACTATGATGATAGATTCTAGTAAAATGGAATTAAAGCCTATGATGAATAATAAAATAAGGGAGTTAAGGGCTTCATATTATTTAATGGG
>JBFXJF010000111.1:0-3078 GCA_050175155.1 Vulcanibacillus sp. | reverse complement strand
TGAGATAAATGCAATTCCTATCAGTAATGAAAATGCATAAATCATTACTATGTATTTTCTTTCTATCTTTTTTTTCGAGGTATTATTGTCCATTTCAATCCGGTTATCTTACATTGTTGCCAACGTTCCCGTGGTTTGAGGCGTTGGGGAGTTAGCCGCCAGCTCCGTCATCCCACGTTATAATATTGCCAAATATACAAAATAATTCCATAACATCATCAGTCCCAATGCCTTAAACCACGTGTTGGCGGCTGTTTAAATATTTACTATCCGTATTCCTATCCATTAAGTCAATTAAATCGTCGTTTGTATATTCTTGTTTAAGTCCTAATTTGAAAGTTGCTTGATTTGTGTAGAAAATGTCTATGTGATTTAACGGGTGCCTGTGTTCATGTCCATCTGTTTTTGCTTTTTCAAAACCTACTTCGTCTTTGTCATACCTAATATATCCATCCTCTAAAATAAGTAAGTCTCTTAATGTTGACCAAAGGTTCTGGGGATAGTTTGTAATTGGGTCTATAAATTCTAAGCAGTCCTCGCTGATGATAGTTGGGGATTTCAACAGGCTTAATAATATTGAAATATTTTGAGAATCTATATCAAATCGGTTTTTGTAGTTTATTAATATTACATCAGATGTTATTTGACTAATATTGAATGGAAACGCAATAGAATAGATTTTATTTTCGCCAACAAAAAGGAGTCTGCTCATTTTATCTTTGTGCAATATCATTTTATACGGGCTTCTTGCTGTTGCCAATCCTTTATTATAAAGCATATACCGACAAGCTTCTAACAGAATCTCAATAATTTTGTATTTATCTTTAATTCTTTCTTCTGGAAAGAAGGTTTTAATTAATGATGAATTAATGTCAAATTGAAATGATGTTTTCATTAATTGTAGAATTCAGAGTTTGTTTTGATAAATTTTATTGTTTTCTGTTTATCAAACTTGTCAAAGTCCGTATTTAGCAAGGCTTCTGTAAGCTTTTTTCTGCTCTTAATTGGAATTTTCAAATCATTGAAAATTTCTTTTATAAAATCTTCAAATGAGATATTGATATTGCTTTGAATGAATTTTTTTAACTTGTTTTCTATTTCCTTCTTCTCCTTGTCGGTTGGTTCAATGGTTTCAATATAGTTATGTTCATTGATTATCTTTAGTCCTTCTTTATTGGCTTCAAGTCCTTTTTCATCTGTTACCAATAAATAAGATTGGATAAACGATCTTGTAAGCATTGTGTATAATACATTGCGATACTTATAAGTATTCATAATTGATGATGTTATGCAAATAACAAAGGGAAACTCTAGACCTTTTACATTATTTATATTTGATATGTATATGGTATTTGGAATTTTAGTTTGATTTTCGTAGGCTCGATTTACTCCCCATTCCAGTTGAGAGTTAATTGCATAGCTCAACCCATCAATGTAGCTAAACAAGTTTTTTTGATTTTCTTCTAATAGTATTATTGCAATGTCTTCTGGTTTAATTTCTTTGTGCGCCTTTTGAAGTCCTTTTATAATTTTGATAACATTTGAAGGATGAGTAGAACCTCCCATAATCACGCTATCAAAATCTCCAATTTTTAAATCTTCAAATCGTCTAATTGGCTCCCTGTATAATCTAATAGTTCTATTTTCTAATCTTTCAACATTGTAACCAATGGCGTTCCAATACGAGTCAGAAAACCAGTTTAATTTCTTCTTTTCAAATAAACCAATACCAACACCGTGAGCAAACATCAATGTTCTTGGGTCTGTTCGGTAACATCTATTTAGAACTATATCAACTTCTAATTCTGTATTATTGGTGTTTTCATAAATGTCTTGAAAAATATCTCCTGCGATGTAAACTTTATTCTTTGCTATTTTTTCACACAACTCAAAAAACACATTTGGAAAATCTTGTCTTTCATCAATTAAGATGTAGTCAAAAGCAAACCTGAAATCTTTTTCTTCTATTGCGTTAACTGCATCTAAAATTTGGGCAAATATTTGCTCATAGCCCGTTCCGTGATAGCTAAATCTTAAAAAATTTACATTGTAAAAATCACATAAGTAACTGTATAAACCTGAGTTTGGGTTATTTCTTGAACCCCAAGCGTGAGAAACCCAAAGTCTTTTATTCCATTCAATTTGTTTTTCAACTCTCATAAAATTGAAAAAGTTGGGAATTCTGTCTTTTAGATTATTTGCTAAAGCAATGTTGTGGCAAGTGAAAAAGATTTTACTTTGCTCGTCTTTGGTATAAATTTCTTTTAGTTTATGTAGTAATAATTCGGTTTTACCTGTTCCAGACAACCCTTGAATAGCAACTGTTTTTTTATTGAATTCTTTATAAATAAATCTTGTTTGTTCTCCGTCAAACAGTATTATGTTCTTTTTGACCTTTTCTAATATTGTCTCAGGAACGGCTGCACCAACTTTGTTAATGTCGTTAATGCTCCCTATTAATAAAGATATAAGTAATTCACTAATTCTTTCTAATTCGGGATTATTCAAGCGATTTTCATTTAGTAGTGTAGCTACTTGTTTTATGTCTTGATTGTAAATTTCTTTAGTATTATTTTTTTTCCATTCTCTTGGTCTTCCGATATGGCTTTTGTAGTCGTATTTGTCTGAAATAGAACTTAAATCTTCAATGAAATCATTGTAATACTCGTCAAATCCTTCTTCGTTGTCACGGAGGTCAAGAAAAAGTATTTTGTGCTTTGGAGATAGGATAACAATAACATTGTCTTGATATGGGTAAGAATATTTTTTATCGCCTAAAGGGGCATTTATCACATAAAGTTGTTCGTTGGCGTTTTCGGAAGAATACGTTCTAATTTCTTCAAGTATAGTATTGTTTTTTTCGTTCTTGACAACTTGAATGTATAATAGATTATTATCCATTTTTTTTCTTATTTTAATGTTATCGTTTGCTGCTGTGGTTTCTTCATAAATTCTAACTAACGTTTTCACAACTCTCTAATATTTATTATTTTGCAAATTTCAGATCGTCAGCAGTCAGCTCAAATTTAACAATTTGTTTCTGTATCCTTTTTACAATGCCAAGCTTTCTTTTCTGGT
>JBFXJF010000110.1:0-3162 GCA_050175155.1 Vulcanibacillus sp. | reverse complement strand
ATTTCATATTTCATATCGTTATTTGAATATTTTTCTTTATATATGTATATAAGATTGCCTGCTATATATTCAAAATAAAGATCAGCTGTAAGAATATTTCTTTGTGCAATTGGTTTTGTCGGATCATATTTATAAACACAGATTTCTGATAAATATTTCTTATTAATCTGGTTTGTTTGAGGATTAGCATTGACATATGTTGAATAATAAAAATCAATATAATTGTTATTGCTATCCATTATCTTAGAGATGAAATTATCATTATCATACTCTATTGTTATATAACTAGCATCATCACTCCATATTCCACTTTCATTTCTATCATTTATATTTGTATAAATACAAACTAGCATACCACTTTGGTTATATTGTTTTAATACACCACTTAAGGACTCAATTTCATACCCCGAAAATGAATTATTTATATATATTTTGTCTAATTTATCTCCACTTCCATCCGATGCAATAAAAGAAGAATTTGATGAATTTGTAGTATTATATAACACTACTCGTCCATTACCTTCGGTTAATTTAAGTTTACTATCATAACTAAATGTACTTATTTTTCATTATAACTTACGCTAAATCCATTACCATATGAAGAATTGTTATATATTCTATTTGTATTAAAAATATGGGATAAATTTAGTAATGAATTATCAGAAAAATCATTATAGACATATGTTAAGTTACCACTATTGTGAGCAATATATGCATTCGAACCATTTGATATAGGTAAATTTTCATAAGTATAGTAGTCAGCTAACCCTGCTTCATCCATATATCCTAGTTTTATGAGTGGCTTGTCTCCGCTAAGATCGTATCCAAGTGAATAAGTAACACTCGTATTATCTACTCCACTCACCTTTAATTCAAATGTCATATACAAATCATTTTGTAATAAATCATTAAATTTTGATGCAACAATATCATAAATGTCAAATTGATGATCAAAAACGTTTGAATTATGAAATTCCTGTGAATCAACAGGTGATGTAGTAAATATAGTACTATTTGTAATTGTAGAAGTACTCATGCTCTCAACATAACGCATATTCACTTTTGTATTTGAACTTGCATTTGTAGAAATAGTCGGTAAAGTTATATTTGCATACATAAATTGATTTTTAATGATTCTATCAATAATTGATTCATCATAATACTGAGGAATTTGTACATGTAAATAAGCTCTTATATCATCTGATTGATTTGATTCAATATTGTTATTTATAGTAAAACTACCCATATCTTTGAAAACTGGAGTTGGTTGAGCCGGATCCACAATAGTGACGACACATATTCCATCTACTAGTCCACCATCACTTAATCTAATTTCCGGGTCAATAATAACTGGATATGATGCGTTCCTTAAATAATCGTCACTTGGAGTAACAACAATTTCATAAATGTTATCAGCTAAACTTTTTATTGTAAAATCAATATCTTTTGACGGATTATTCATCGCATCATACATGATATATTCGCTCATTGTAAATACTTCAATATTCCCATCATAAAAAAACAATTCATTTCCCACTTTTTCTATTCGTAAATCTGTTTCCAAATGATAGATATAAGTAAAATTGGAAGTATAGGAAGATAAAATAATGTTTTCTTTTAAAGAATTTTGTTTAACGATATATTGCAAAGCAGTATTTTCAGATAATTGATAAGAAATCTCATCTTTTAAGTTTTTAGTTTTTCTATCAATTTTATCTGATAATTTTGAACTTATAGAATTTTTAAGTGTACTTAATAATTTTAATTCATATCCATTATAGTTGAATACTATTTTTTCATTGTCTTTCAGTTCCTTCGGGAATTGAATAGAAAAAATATTTGTGTTATTATAATAATATTCTCCTTTTGAAACAAGAGTGTTATCTATTTCTTGATACTGCCCGTCTTTTAAATAATGGATTTGTTCTGCATAATATTCTGTTTCAAACATTCCATTCTCTTTTAAATATGTTTTTGTGTTTTCACTTCGAAGATCTTCCACTTCAGTAATATTATTTATAGAAGATAAATCATATTCATTAGTTTCATATAAAACATCATTAATTTCTTCTTTAAACAAACTTGCTAATGCAGTGACATTTATGCTTGAGAAAATCATTGCGAAAACTAAAAAACATATTACTATTTTAGAAAATAATCCTATGTTTTCTGCAGACCAACTTAATAATTGATGTTTGTTTTTTCTTTTCACGGCGTTCTCCCCTTTTTGTATTTAAAGCTTTATATTCTTCATTTCATAAAAAAGTAATTGTATTAATACTATACAAATACTGTCAATTACGACTAACAATCAAAACATAATCTTTATTTCACATTCCATTAGCAATATTAATCATTCAGCACCATCATCTTGTGTTTTTAGATTCACCAAACCTCACCCTTCACAAATTAGAATTGATAGTATAAATAAAATTAAGTCTTGATTTTCTTGAAACTAATATTCATAAATATCCCCCCCAAATATATAGTTGTTAATTAAATTATAGTCCTCTAAAAGATAAATGTAAATGTTTTTTTCGAAATTAGAAAAAATAAAACTCTTTTTGTATCAATTTCGAAATAACATAGTTTCATATATCAAAGTTCAATAATGCTCTTTAAATTTCAACCGATATTGACCTTTCGTTTTTTGGTGACCTATCGTGTTTTTGTTGGCCTATTGTGTTTTAGTATTATGAGTTTATGAAAAAAGCCAAACAAATGACCCTAGTTGAAGACCTACTAGGTTGTTATAGAAAACGAAAAAAAGAAAATTTCCCCTATTTTCGCAACAAAAAAGGTTTGAAAACACTGTATCAAACCTATTGTGCTTATATGAAAGAGCACGCCAATCTTAATACAAATGCGTACACCTTGAATAAGAGGAATATTTTTGCGTACACCTTCAAAAGGGAATGAATATTTTTGCGTACACCTTCAAAAGGAATGAATAATTTGCGTACCCCCTAAAAGGCGATGAATAATTTGCGTACCCCAATAAAAAAAGGAAGTACTTTTTCGTACCCCCTAAAAAAGAGGTAAGTAAAGGATTTTAATGATAAGGGCACCTGTCAAGGATTCTAGTGATGGTCATTAGAATTCTTGACAGCCCCTTTTTTTATTTTATAAAAAATGTCCTTATGCTATACTTTAATCGCCAGA
>JBFXJF010000109.1:0-3211 GCA_050175155.1 Vulcanibacillus sp. | reverse complement strand
TTTATCATTTTGGTCATTTTTGAGTTTTATTGTTTTAACAATGAAATTGTAGCTTCAATTTGATTAGTTATAAACGCATTCAAATCGCCATAATTGTTTACTATGAACTCTTTTGCTTCTATAACGAGTTCACGCGTGACTTCTTGTTTAGCGTTTACTAATGCTTTTTTGTGCTTCTTTATCAATGGCTCCACTTTTCTTCAATGATTGGATATATTTTTGAATTGTTAAGTAGAATTCAATATTTATAAGGTAGTTCGGTACCACATGGATCCTAAAGAAAAAGACCAATCATCTTTCGATAATAGGTCTTGAAGTCTTCACATTTTTTTGCCTATAACTATTGTGAATGCCAACGGCAACATACCCTTTATAGGACACCTTAGAAAAGTGTTCTTTTGTCCTTTATCATACCCTTTTGAACATAGTGAGAATGTATAACCAATATTTTCAATTAGCCCCTTTACTTGGATTGCAGTGTAAACATAAAAATTGAGCATTTACTAGTTCTGTTCTACCACCCAGTTTATGAGGAATAACATGGTCGATATGCATATCCTCATGATCAAATAACTTGCCACATTTTGGACATCTTATTTTTCCGTTCTCTGTTTTTCTTTTAGCTTCATAAAGTTTAAATAAATCTTCTCTATCAGTTTGAGAAAAATTTCTTTTGAGATCCAGTTCAACATAACCACACTCTAAACCAAAAATATTTCTTATGACAATTTTTAAATCATTTCCTGAAATTTTAGTGAAAACATTTTCAGCATAAAATTCTTTTAAATCTCTAATTACATCTGATTTCTTATTATTGTAATTTTGATATTTAGTCTTATCATCCAATATTTCTCTAATAATATCATAATATATCGCTACATTTTTTGGCTCTGGTAATTTGCTGCACTCAGTCAAAATACTTTTAATCTCTCTATTATAAAATAACTGTCCACTTTCTTCTCTGTGATCTTCAACAAATTTTTTAATATCTGAGTCATTTCCAAGATGAATTGATAATAACTTGTAACAACCTGAGTATCTCGCCTTAGCTGGAATACTTTTGTCTCTAAAATTAAACTCATTTTGAATTTCAACATTTCTCGGATTTTGAACTTCTTCTTTAAAAGTATTCAAAAAGTTTCCATAATAAGATCCTTGAAGTAGTTCCCATTTATTTAAGCTTTCCGCAGTAATGTTAAGGATTTCAAACAGTTCATGTTTAAAATGTTCTTCCTCTTTTGTCCCACTCATTATGATGAATGGTATTTGGTATTCTTTCACTTTCTTTTTATCAACTTCGCTAATTTGAGAGTAATATTTCTTAGTGTTACCAATATAATTTATTTGTAGGTTTCCACTTAGAAAAAGAAATATACTTGTAAGTCTTTGCTTTCCATCTATGACATCGTATGTATCATCTTCAATGTTCTTCCATAATACAATTGAAGGAATAGCAAAATCTTTAAGAATACTTTCGATTACAGCAGCTTGTTTTTCAGAAGAGTAAATAACACCTCTTTGGTATTCTATATTTACTTTTATGATCGTATCTGGAGCTGTTTCTAATGTGGCAGGATTTAACTTAATTAACTTCGTAATGTCATCGACTGAAAAACTAGTCAATTCTCTCTTCATTTTTTTCCATCTCCCTTTCCTTGTTTTACTTTTGAATTATCATTTGTTTTAAGACACTTAGCACTCCAAACACTATATGGTTCTTTAGTTTTTAATTCGTTTGTAGCCCAGTTAATAACATCAGTATAATCATAATATTCTCTATTTTCATCTATTTCCTTTAATCTAATTAAGATTCGTGCAAAGGGGACTTTATACGGTAATTCTAAATCGATTGTAGTGTATAAAACAATTTTTGATGATGCAACACCAGCTGTGGTTTTATTTTTGGAGTAAATTCCACCATTATTCGTTGTCCTTATCATATCAGTAGAAAAGCCCTCTGACTCTTTATCGATAAAGCCCTCTAAAGAATTGAACTGATTGCCACCTTGTCCCAATCCTATAATCTCAAACTGTTCAAACAATAAATCTTTCATAAATGTAGCTGGCACTCCTATTATCCCTTTATAATCATAGGGTATGTCTAAAATGGAGTTTATATTTATGGCTTTAAAATTCCAGTATGGCAAATAATCCTCTGGGTGATCCTTCCAACTCTTCGTTAATACTCTTTTTCTTTTGTGAAGTTTAACATCAAAATTAGTAATCCAAACAGATGGCAAATATGAGTTTATTTTTTCTCCTGAAATGTCTTCATATTTATTTGGTTCTGTATAACCACACCAAAAATCTTGGTTTTTGAAATAAGTAAAAGCAAAGGTGTTTGTCAGTATCGATAATGGGGCTAAAAATATGAATTCTCCACCTTTTTTAGAAAAATCAATAATTTTGTTAATCCATTCATTCATTTGAGAAAAAGGTGGATTAGTAATAATGATGTCAAATTCATTGAATGGTGCATCCTGAAACCTTAATCCTTTACCAGTCAATGCATCATAGCCGCTTATGAAAATATCTTTTATTCCAAAATCATCTTTATGTTCTGCTAAGTATGCAACAAATTGACAATTACGAGGAGTGTTTTTTTTATCTTCCTCCGTAAATAACTCAGGCATGACTTTATAAATTGTTACTTCATCATTGAATTCTAAGAAACCATCAATGGACTTAGTATTTTTTACTTCCTTTTTTATATATGGTAGTGTGGCATCATAGTCACAGGGTAGATATATCGTCTTTCTCCTAAATTCACCATCGTAACCATACCACTTTAATTCATTTATTATTGATTCAGCTGGAGTATAAAATTCATCGTTGATTCCATTATTATTCTTGCTCATCTATGTCACCCCTATTAATTATCCGACAGTCATTTAGAATATTTTATCATTTTTTCAACAAAAAATACACCTTTCATCGTAAATCAATAAACTGAGGGAGTATATCTTTTCAAAATATTAAGATTCTATGTTTGCAACACCGAGGTTCGGCACCACATTACCCCCTTAATCGGATGTGTTTTTTAAGTTTGGAACCACATCAACCCTAAGAAAAAGACCCATCATCTTTCGATAATAGGTCATAAATTCTTAATATTTTATTGCCAATAACTATTGTGAACTCCAACGTCAACATGCCCTTTGTAGGACAGCGTGGGAAACTGTAGCCCATTAGCAATTAAAGATAAGTTTGG
>JBFXJF010000108.1:0-3243 GCA_050175155.1 Vulcanibacillus sp. | reverse complement strand
ATACAAATCATATCTTGTCCTTTTTGATTTATGATTGCATCAATTGCTATTGCAGTTTTACCAGTTTGACGGTCTCCAATTATCAGCTCACGTTGTCCACGTCCAATAGGAACCATTGAATCAATTGCTTTAATACCTGTTTGCATTGGCTCATGTACTGATTTTCGATCAATTACACCTGGCGCAGGTGATTCTATTGGTCGATATTCAGTAGTGTTAATTGGTCCATTCCCATCTAGAGGTTGTCCTAGTGAATTTACAACTCTACCAAGTAAAGCCTCACCTACAGGAACTTCCATTATTCTACCAGTACGTTTTACTTGATCACCTTCACGAATATCAGTATATGGACCAAGTATAATTACACCAACGTTATGTTCTTCCAAGTTTTGAACCATTCCCATTACACCATTAGAAAATTCTAATAATTCACCTGACATTGCATTTTCTAAACCATGTATACGAGCTATACCATCCCCAACTTGAATAACGGTACCAACCTCAGATACTTCAATTTTAGATTCATAAGATTCTATTTGCTGTTTAATTAGCGAGCTGATTTCTTCAGGTCTAATACTCATATTTTCACCCCTATCTTTAAACTCGCGATGTTGTTAGGTTTCTTTTCATCACTTTTAATTTCGTTTTAATACTTCCATCATAAACTTTGTCCCCAATCCTAATTACCATACCCCCTAAAATTAAAGGATCAACAGTATTTTTCAATCGGACTTGTTTATTGAATTTCTCCGCAAATGATTTGGTAACTTTTTCTTTATCCGCATCACTTAAAGCTATTACAGATATTGCTTCTACATCAATAATCCCTCGATAATTATTCGCCATTTTAATATACTCGCTTAATATACCTTCTAATGCCTCTTGACGGTTATTATCAATTAATTGAAATAGCATGTTTTTTGTAATTTGTGAAATTGCTTGACCAAATGTAGAATCAATAATGGTTCTTTTCACTTCTCTAGTAATTTGGGGATGATTTAAGAAATTTTTTATTTCTTCACTACTATAAATCACCTCTATTACTAGATGTAAATCCTGTTCTACTTTCTCTAACAATTCAGAATCCTTTGTTATCTCGAATAAAGCCTTTGCGTAACGTTTAGCAGCTAGCCCTTCAATCATTGGACTTCTCCTGCTTCCCTAATTATTTCATCAATAAACTTAGATTGTTCCTTGATGTCAAGTTCCTTCTCAATCATTTTCGAAGCAATTAGAACTGATAAGGTCCCAACTTGATTACGCAATTCTATAACGGCCTTATCTTTTTCGTGTTGTATATCTTGAACTGCTTGTTCTTTAATGCGTTTTGCCTCCACTTTCGCAGCAGCAATTAGTTCATCAGCTTGTTTAGAACTAGAAATATTTGCCCTCTCAATAATTTCTTGAGCTTCAACACGGGCTTTCTGGAATGTTTCATTTTGTTCTTTTAAAATTCTCTCAGATTCCAACTTGCTATTCTCCGCACTGCTAATTTGCTCTTGAATTTTTTGTTGACGAGTTTCCATTATATTAACTAATGGAGCAAATGCGAATTTCCATAAAAGCAAAAATAATATAACAAAAGCAATTATTTGAAGAATAAAACTACCCCAATATAATGTCATAAGTTTTTCACGCTCCCTCCTTTAATTAAAGGAAGGCAGGGGTATAGCCCCTGCCAGGTACTATCTTAAGCATTTAATAACATAAATGCAATTACTACTGCAATAATAGGCAATGCCTCAATCAACCCTACACCGATAAACATAGTAGTTTGAAGAATTCCACGTGCCTCAGGTTGACGAGCAATTCCTTCAATTGTACGACTAATTACTAATCCATTACCGATACCTGCACCTAATGCCGCTAAACCTACAGCAATACCTGCCCCTAAAAGTCCCATTTATATATCCTCCTTTGAAAATTAAATTTATATAATATTATTAATAAATAACTATTATTAATAAAATTTTTAACTAATTAATGCTCGTGTGATATTTTCTGAGATATGTATACCATGCTTAGAATGGTAAATACATAAGCTTGGATTGAACCAACAAAGATACTAAATCCTTGCCATATTACTAACGGAATTACCCCGGCAACTCCTAGCATAAGAATAACACCTATTAATACCTCGCCTGCAAAAATGTTACCATAAAGACGCATTCCTAACGTTAAGAATTTAGAAATCTCTTCAATGATATTAAGTGGTAGCCATATAGGATATGGTTCAAAATAATGTTTAAGATAACTTTTCGCACCTTTATATTGAATACTTAGAATATGAGTCAAAAGGATTATTGATAAGGATAACGCTAAAGTTACACTTGCATCAGCTGTTGGAGATTTCCACCAAGCTACTTCTACTACATGATGTCCATCGTGTATAATTTCTGATTCATGTATCATCTCTTCTGTTATAATTTCTGAACCAAGAATAGTTAAAGGCTCATCATGAATAGTTATGATATTGAATGGTAATCCCAGCATATTCCCAATAAAAATAAATAATATTAATGTTAAAGCTAGGAATACAAACTTTGATCCATTTTTTAAACCTATTGTACTTCCAATAATTCCATAAACAAAATCTACGATCCACTCAAACACATTCTGTATTCCCGATGGCACACCAGATGTTAAGTTCCTTGTTGCAACTATAGACAAAATAATTACGATTAAGGAAGTTACAATTATCATTAGGGATGTTGAAAGGTTAAATTGCAACCATGGTATAGATTCTGGTGCCCACACAGGTTGTATATGTTCCACGGCTTTCACTCCTTTCCTATAATAATTTGTTCACTCTTTTTCTTAATTTGATTTTATACTATCCACAACTGAAATTACTTGAGTTGAAAATAAACCTATCAGAGTGGAGTAAATATTGAAGTACTGAGGATATTGCAAAACAAGTAGAATTACTAATAATGAAAGAGCTGTTCTCGTTAACATTCCTGTAGATGCAAATTTAGTTTTGCCATGTTCTTCTGTTCTTGCTGCTATCTCCCCTATTTTATTAACTTTCCATGCAGTATATATGGTATTTATGAGACTAACAGTTGTCCCTATTAGTAATCCCATAAATATCGATGAATATGGAGTAAAAGCTCCAATTAAATAAACAAATAATAATATTAATGTATATTTTGCAATTCTTATTACCTTTAATTTGTAATCTTCTAAGGAATTCACAGTTAAAAATCAATCCTCTAAAAATATTTTTATCAGCCTTATTAT
>JBFXJF010000107.1:0-3253 GCA_050175155.1 Vulcanibacillus sp. | reverse complement strand
TTAACTGTAAGTTCTTCGCTTTCTTTGATATCAAGAACTTTTAGAATTGCAGCTGGTATAATAACGCCTTTACTATTCCCTATCTTCTTTAGTTGTACGTTCATAAAATCACCATCCCTCATAAAAAGTATATACATTTGTTATAACATTGTCAATAGTTTTATATCATAAATGTGTAAATGAACTTTTAAGCATAACAAAAAAGAAAACACCCGTTAAACAGGTGTTCAACACATATGGAGTCTTTGTTAACCTTAAAGGGTTGTGTTTTTAGGGGCTCTTTAACCTTAACTGGTAAGAATTTGCCAATTCGAGAAAAATCGATTAAGTAGTGGTATCTATGGGTAAATAATGGAAAATAGTGGACGTACTACAACTGGTAAGAAAATGGCCTAAAGTGGGAAATAGTGGAAAAATCGATATAATAGTTATCTAAACTGTTCCAAATTTTTAGTTTTGATACACTATGAGAATTTATCAATACATTCACTTAAAACGCTCATCAAGAATTATTTTACTAATTAAAAACTGAAAATTTGTTCCTATTGTTTTGTTTAACAATTCTAATCTATTTTCAAGTCTATCGCTTTGACTCATTGCATTATCAATACCATTCAGTAGACTTGAATTTAACTTGCTTTTTGGATTAAACCCTAAAATCTCACTTGCCATCTTACTCGTAAATGTATGAGCTCTGCTAACTTTTTTGTTTTCAAAGTGCTTTTCTTCATAAGGTAAAACATGAGTATCAATAGTATTTGGATGATGTAAGATAAGCCACAGCTCAATACAGGGCGAGTTACCATATACTTCAATACCATCATCTTGGATTTGTTTAATCTCTTCATTAAAACTGACATTTTCTTTATGTACATCTAAATCCACTACTAAAACTGGAATATCCCCCTGTTTAAAATCCTCAGATGCTACATAATCTTTCATCAAACGATACATCTCAAGTAATTGAGTTCTGCCCTTGTCCTCAACTGTTCTCTTCAGTAATTTCACCACTATTCCATTTCGGACATTCAAGAAACCACTATTCTTTATAGCATTGAAATATTTGACTTCAGTAACAGTTCCTTCGCACATTATATGAAATGTTTTAAATGTATCAACTGAATTAACCTTATTCTCTCTATATCTGGTTTTCAAACTAAAATATTCATCAATAGGTGGCATATAATCAATCCTCTATTTTCTTAAACAGAGGTATCCCTCCATATAAACCATTAATGTATCCATCCTTGATATTTTTCTCGTTTCTTGTTTTAAAAATATCTAGTGAAAACAACTTAGAATGTCCTTGATGATCTTTTTCCATAAACCAAATCTCATCTCTTCTGAAAAGTTTTGAATCCATGATATGCGTTTCATGTGTTGTGAAGATTAATTGAATATTCTTAACGTCAAGTTCTTCATTAAGTATCTGAATAAGTTTAAATGTCAATACTGGATGGAGACTTCTTTCAATTTCATCAATCACATATACACTGTTTTTATTTGATGTAAACACAATATCAAGTAAGTCAAACAATCTCTTAGTACCATCTGATTCATCGCCGAAATCAAACATGTTTTCACAGTTTTGATGATTGAGTCTAATAGTTTTGATTATTAGACCTTCCTTTTCTGAGATAGATAGTCTATAATATGCATCTCCTCTAATTGTATATACTATTCTTCCCTTCTTTTCCTTTTTTTGTTCTTCTTCGTATCTTTCTGACAATTCCTTTAGAGTATCCTCAACAAATGACTTATTAGTTTCTTCAACAAACTGCTCCTTAGAAATCTCAACAAACGAGATTTCTGAAACACCTGTATTCAACTCATTTAGTATCTTACCGACTCTATTTCTCTCATCCTCTTTATCAAGATACTTCATATTGTCAATTGGTCTATCAGCAAAATTAATATCAATGCTATTGAACCAATCCTCAAAGTCTTCAATAAACTTTAATTTAGTATTATTATCCCAATCTTTATTAATCAGCTCAGTAATAAATAATTTATTTTCAATCTTAGAATTATCAAATAAATATGTCATAATTCTATTTGTAGTGAAACTGTCAATGTTCTTCAAGAAAAACACTTTTGAAGCCTCCAGTTCACCTTTTTTATATGAATAAATTTTTTTTGCATTGTTAGTTTTAGGATTTATTTCGGATAGTGTTTCTGAAAGAACTTTACCTTCATATAAAATGACTTCAAATGAATAATTATAAAATTTTCCCCCAGCATAAAATGTCGTACTAAACTCTGTTGGCTTCGTTTTATTCTCATTATGTATGCGACAGTATAAATCCTTATTTCTTTTACTCAGTCCAGAATATATAATTCTTTCCATAATTGTAAATGCTTTAATTAGGTTGCTTTTCCCCGATGCATTTGCTCCATATATAGCAGCAAATTTCAGTACTTTAACTCCCTTAACCTCAATTGTTTTTGCATTGCTTTGAATGCTCGGTATCATGCTTAGTGTTGTTTTATCTTTAAATGACATAAAATTACTAACTGAAAATTCTAATAACATTTTATCCGCCCTTCCCTTTCACTCACATTTTAACACGATATTCACTTATTTACAATAAAATTGTTCATATTCTGAACTTTAATATTCAAACCCATGTATTATACCCTTATTTTTACATCTTAATTGTAATTATTAGAGATTATTGAAACTAGAAATATCTTAGATGGTTTTCACAATAATCATATTACTAACACAACCCACTTTATGTGACTGAAACTATTTAAGGTTTTTTCATACCTCAATTTCTCGTTATTTTCAAAGATGAAACAAATCCAAAGCGTTTGTATAATAGTCATCGTTTTACTACTGTGTACATATTCGGAGGAATAATAACATTTTTTTGCCGACTTTAAATATATGTGTTGATCATTTTAATTCTTAAACTACACCTTGTCTAAATCAAGTTCAATCACTTTTACTGGATATGAAATCTATAGATTCGATCACTTGTAGTGTTTGGCTGCATTTTTTCATTGCGTCCCCTCAATCGGATTTGAACTTATTGGTTAGTCGATATAAATAACAAAAAATGCCCCATAAGGGCATAATTTTGTGTAATTAGTCCATTTTATCGAACCAATTCAAGATGTTTTTGGAGGCCTCAAACGGATTTGAACCGATGATCAGGCAGTTGCAGTGCCTTGCCTTACCACTTGGCTATGAGGCCATAAACATGCTCTATCATTATAACGTTTTAAGGGTATAAATGTCAATCAAAAT
>JBFXJF010000106.1:0-3326 GCA_050175155.1 Vulcanibacillus sp. | reverse complement strand
ATGGGTTTAATATTCAAAATCCAGAAAATTACTTCTTAAGAACACTTAAAGATTTATATACTTTTTAGAATTTAGGCATGACCTTGATAATTAGATTGAATTATATCAAAGATGAAATGGATTTATTAAAAACAGATGATAAACTAGACAAAAACAAACACACGGAGGTTTCACATGCCTGAATTACTTGTCTTATTTTCAAATCCAATTATAGCCATTATAATTATTGTATTAATCCTCATGTTAATTCGAGAACTTATAATGTGGTATTGGAAAATCAATCGATTGGTCAAAACACAAGAAACACAAGAAGATATTTTAGTTGATATTCATCAAGAGCTTGTTGAAATTAGGAAAAAATTAGATAAGATTGATTGAATAAAAATTAAAGCCTCCGATTTGGAGGCTTTATCATTATTATTTTTTAAGTTTGAAATAGTCGATTAAGTAATGTGCAATACCATCATGATCATGATCGTAAGTTGTAATGTCTCGTGCGACAATCTTTAAGTCATCAACACCATTAAGCATCGCAACCCCTAATCTTGCATCACGTATCATTTCAATGTCATTATAACCATCACCAAAGCTAATCACTTGATCATAATTCATGTCATAGTAATCGAGTAAATATTTGATGGCTGATGACTTTGAAATTCTTCTTAAATAAATTTCATAGACTGAAAATCCTTGATCACTACCCCATAAACGATAAGATAGTGTTCGACAGCATTCACGGTCTAAGTAACTTTCTAAATCTTTTCCATTTTCACTCTTGATTAAGAACACTAAACCTGTCGGCTCTACGTTTAAATCTGTAAATTCAGCTTCAATTACTTTTTCAGCTAAAGTACCACTAAAATAACCTTCTAGATGTGTTGAATGACGATAGGCATAAACTGCTTGGTCATCAGAGAAGAAGGCAGATTCTAAAAAGGGTTTACAAAACGTAAAGAGTTCGTGCATCATATGAAGTGGAATAAACGTTTTTTGTTTTGGAAATGCTGGATCTTTTGGATTTTCAATCGATCCACCATTATCTGTAATGAGTGGTGTATCTAATCCGATTTGATCATATTTTCCAATTGCACCACCAAATGGACGTCCTGTAGCAAGAACCACGATGTGGCCAAGCTTTCGTACATCATTCAGAGTTTTTATCGTTTTTTTAGTTAATTCACTTTTTTTGTTTAAGAGTGATCCATCAAGATCACATGCAATTAAGTATTTCATGGTGCTCACCTCTTCATATATAATAACATAGCTAATTGGTATTAAGCCTTGGATAAGTGTATTGCAATTCACCCGTTGAAGAATTATCAGAGAAAGTTATAATTGGAAGGCTATCAAATACTAATTCATCATCAGATATAGATGTCTCAATAATTTGTCTTGAACCTCCCAGTGAAAATGTATCAATTCCATCACTACTTATGAAGAAACCTCCTGTGATTGACCCACTGCCAATTTGGATACTCAAACTTTCTGCGATTAAGAAACCTGTACCACTTGAATTTCTAATATTGATACTACCTTTAACAAAACCAGTAGTAACATAATTATCTTCATTATCAAATATTACTTGTCCCAAATATAGATTTCCACCAACAAAAAAAGTTGATTTTAAATTGTGCTTTTGATTTGAAACAGAAGTTCCCCAATTTCCGCCTATAACTGCTTTACCTATGAATTTAGAATTTGTAGACATAGTCAAATTTCCTTCGACAAATAAAACTTTGCCTGTTGCTACTTGAAATGTCTGGTTTCGTGAAAGTGATAAAGAAGTGCGATAATCAATAAAATTAGCTCCTGTATTTCCTTGTTGCTTAGCATCGCGTAATATATAATTAAACATAGTTTCCCCAGGATTTTGTGAATAAATGAAATTTCGATTATTATCCGATAATAATTGACTGTAAAAGGTATAAAGAACATCGTCGGCTGATATAGTTAACTTTGGAATAGGATCAGATGAAGTATAAGTTCCACTAGAGGCAAATAAACCAGGTAAATCATATAATACAGATGAACCACTTTCGGTTAAATAGCTAACAAGATTCGTAGGGTTGATATCACTTATTTGACCACTTATAATCCAATAATTTGAGATTTCATTTTTTGTAATAGAAACACTAAATAATTTTTCCAGTTCAAGATAGCGGGTATCACTTAAAATGGATGGATTGGATTCGATAATATTTAGCACAGAGTTAACTTCATTTAAAGTTTTTGAATAGTTTTCAGTATTTTTTTGAGAAGTAGTGATCATTTTGGCCTGATTAACAGTAACGGAAAAAAGAGTTGTGACAAGCGCTAAAACAAATGTCACAATGCCTAATACGAAAGGTATACCAATCGCTTTTTTATTGCGCAACATATAAACCTCCTTTTACTTATCGATTATAAATATGGCTTGCTAGATAAACATAGGATTTTCCATTCTCATCGATTAGTTCGATTGTAAATTGAATTCGAAATCTTTCTGTTGTTGATGTCCATTGAATTGAGGTTTGTGGACCAATCGCAAAATAACTTATAGGATAACTTTGATTGATTACTGTAATACCATTTTCAATTTTGACCAATTGCATTTGATTTGATGAAAAAGCAATCTGTAAAGTTTGGTCTGTCGAATCTAAAACTATTAAATCTCCATCAAGAATGTAACGTTCGGAACTGAGTAATAACAAGCAATTAGTTCCACAACTTGTCGGTTCGTCAGTTAATTCAAATTTGTTAAATTCATTTTCCAAAACTGTTATTAAATAATTACCTTCAGAATTAGCTTGTGTTGAGATTTGGATATCTTTGTTTGCTCTAATAATCGTAGTGAGTATGGTTGATACTAGTGCGGCAACAATTCCAAATAAGACTAAAGCAGCGAGTAATTCTACTAGTGTAATTCCTTTTTTATCCATAAATGATACCTTCAATTTCTAAAGTTCGATTTGGATAATATTCGATGGAAACTGTAAAATATACCACTTTTAAGTTTAATGTTGTGTTAAACACTTCACTATTAAATGTTAGGATCGTTTTATCAAAGAAGGGATTACTTGTTTGATTAAACGCATCATTTATAACAATCGAAGTTTTGTCTAGAGTGGATAATACAGTTGTATAATTTGTTGAATCAAGTGGAGTTTCACCGAGTAAAGCAGCATCCGTTACTAATAAATCAATTTGAAGGTCATCTCTGATCATCGTGGCATATTGAATTGCATTGAGTTGAGCTTGTTGCGCCTTATTTTGATTCAAAATATTAATTAAAAGTGTAATTGATGTGACTAAAACAAAAGAAATGATGGCGATTGCGACAACCGCTT
>JBFXJF010000105.1:0-3328 GCA_050175155.1 Vulcanibacillus sp. | reverse complement strand
TGCTATAATTGATAAATACAAGATAAACCCAAAGACAATTATTGATATAGGATGTGGGACAGGCAATATTTCTATTCCATTGAGCAAGCTTGGATATGAGATGATTGGTGTAGACATATCAACAGATATGCTTGCTATTGCTAAAGAGAAGATGATAGCTAATAATGTTTCGTTTCTATTAATTGAACAGGATATGTTAGAGTTGGATTTAGGCATTACTGTCGATTTAGTTATAAGCTATTGTGACTCTTTCAATTATTTAACTGATACCGATAAAATTAAAAAAACCTTTGCATCAATAGATAAACACCTAGATTTAGGTGGTTATTTTATTTTTGACCTTCATTCGCCATATAAGATAACGGATATCTATAATGGGCAGACTTATGCCTGGAATGATGAGGATGTATCCTTGGTTTGGCTCACGGATGTAAATGTAGATGAATTAACCGTTGAACATGACCTGACTTTTTTTATAAAAAAAGAAGACGGAAGATATGATAGATTACAAGAAATACATCAGCAAAAGACATATCCAGTTGATGTTATAAAGGAATTGTTGGAAGAAACAGGATTTGAAGTATTGGATGTATTTAGCGATTTTGCGCTTCAACCTTTAACAGATACAACCGAAAGGATATTTTACGTAGCAAGGAAGAAATAGAAAAGGAAACAAGGGGACGGTTCGGGACCAGTGAAAAACTGGTCTTTTTTTTTAGAAAATTATCGAAAAATTGGCTTTTAATTTAATTATCATGATTTTTTCGGGAAATCTGTTTAAAGACAAGGATACCATTGCTGCTATCCTTTTTATATTTACTGCGATTGCAGCCAATTTAGATTGTTTTGATACACTTAATAAGCCATATCCCCTAGCCCGATATAGCCCATGAAACCTTTTGAGTTCAGCATTTTTACCTTCGATGGAAGCTCTTTTTTTGTACTTCTCTTTAAATTCATCCGTTTTTTGATATTTCGATATTTCATGAAATTCTGTAGCGTTTAAACCTACTACAAGTATCTTTCTTGCACTTCCTTTAGTGCATTCATCGTGTTTAGGACAGGCTTTACATTGATTTATTTCAAAATAGTATTTATAGCCTTCTCTTTGTCTCGTCTTGGTTTTATAATATTGTTTTTTTACTGTTATGTTGCCCTGGCTGCACTGCCATTCGTCTGAATCTTTGTTATATGTATACTCACTTTCATCAATCCTATAAACTGCTGAACTAACAGGTATATAAGCTTTTGCATTTATTTCGGCTATATTATCTAATATTGGTTTTCGAAAGTACGCCTTATCTCCGTAAACTTCTTCGACTGCAATGCCAGCCTTTTTCGTTTGTTCTAACATTTCCTTTGAATAGCCACCATCCATATATGCTCCGTCAGCTGTTCTTACGGAAGTAATAATTCGTTCATCTGTTGTCATAACATATTCGGTTTTATAACCATAAAAATCTTGTGTTTTACTCTTACGTCCAACTCTCGCATCTTCATCTATCAACGAACGTATGCCCTTTTGATTAATAAACTTGGGGTCGCTTAATATTTCTTTTGTCTTTTTAATTATCTTACCCGTTTTTTCTAACTCAGTAGAAATACTTTCCTCTACTTGATCTATTACAGTCTCTATGTACTCTTTCATAACGGTTTTTGCTTCTTTGTGATCTGTAATCTCTTTATACTCTGGTTCTTCAGGAAGATTTTTTATATTTTCGCCTGTCTCTTTGACATAGGTTTTAATGATTCTTCTTGCCAAATGCTTCATTAATCGTTCAGGAGTTTTCTTAATAGTGTTTGCTTCTATATGAGTTGTATCAATACTTATACTCTTCCCTTCAATTATTCCTTTTTCTACACATTGTCTTACGATTTCTGTAATAATTTCATCTAGTGTTGATTCTTGAAGACGGTGTGTCCTGAATTTTGATAACAGGCTTTTATCTGGTAGGAAATCTTCTGGGTTAATGCCAATAAAGTACATATATGCAAGATTTAAACTTGCCTCTTCTATAGCCCTTTCGTCCGACAGATTATATAGATGCTGTAGAAAAAGTAGTTTACACATCATTTCTGGTTCTTTTGCAGGTCGTCCAAATTCTTTACAATAGCTGTTTTCTAGTAATTCGTTGATAAAACCAAAATTCACTACTGAATCTATTTTTTTTAATATATGATTCCTTGGAATTTTATTATATAATGATGTATGAAAACTTAATTGCTTTGGCTCTAGTCGAAGCATGATTAACCCCCTATTGGTTGGTATTTGGTCGTACCTATTATACCATAAGGGGGTTTTTCTTTCTGCAAAAATTCAACAAAATCAAGGCTTTCACTCATTAACTTAATATTTTGTCTTAGAGTTAGTCGGGAATTTCTTGTTCGATATTAATGTTGTTTGTTGGGGACTTTTTCACTGGTCCCGAAACGTCCCCTATGCCACTAATTCACGTAAATAAAACATAAACATTTCTATCGCTAAAACCTTATCCATTTGTCCCGATTTTATTTCATAATCAACTTCTGCTAATTTTATTAGAATTTTTCTTAATTGTTCTTCATTAAATTTTAACGATTGCTGAATAGCTATTTTAGTTACATAAGGATGTATTGCTAACTGCGATGCTATTTGTTTTTCTGAATAACCAAGTCGATGAAGTTCCTTAGTATTTAGAATTATTCTGAACTGTCTAGCAAACAATGAGACAATCTTAACTGGCTCTTCTTTGTTTTTTAATAAGTCATAAAATTTTTGAAAAGCAGTTTCTATTTCTAAATTTGCAACCAATTCTATTAATGAAAAAATATTCTTTTCCAGAACTCTACTCGCTAATAAGTTGACGATGTTATTATCAATAATTCCGTTTACTCCAACATATATTGTCATTTTATTTATTTCTTGAGAAAGTATTTGTAAATCTTGACCAACAATATGTATCAATAACTGGGCTGCTTCTTCTGTAATAGTCGCATTATCTAAAGTTGCCTTTTTTTTAACCCATTCAACTAAAGCCATATTTGAAAGCGGTAAAAAGATCTCCACATATCCTTTATCTTTTATCAATTTAACTATTTTTTTTCGTTCATCTAATTTTTCATAAGGAACCCAAAAAACAATAGTACTATATTCAGTAGGATGTTCTAAAAAAAATTCTAATTTTTTAGTATCATGTTCTAAATCTTTATTTGATTTTTGCCCTGTAAAGAAAAAAGCGTTTTTTGCGACAATCAATTTATGGTTTGAAATAAACGGAGGCATTTCCGCCTCGTTAATTACTTCATCTAGAGAGGACAAGGATAAATAATAATTAATAAAATTAAAATC
>JBFXJF010000104.1:0-3332 GCA_050175155.1 Vulcanibacillus sp. | reverse complement strand
ATATTCTTCGCAAGCTTTGATCTTAATCTCTTTACTAACTTTTGGATATCTAGACATTAAAAACCTCCAAAATAGATTATCTAATTTTTATTAATTAGAATGTCTACTTTGGAGGCATCATATCATAACCTGTTTAGAGGTTTTTATTATTATCTAATTTCCCTATAAACACCTATTACAATACCTAATATCGAGACATTTCTTAAGATAATAGGTTTCATGCTTGAATTCTCAGGTTGTAATCGGACGTAAGTATTTTCCTTGAAAAATCTTTTTACTGTCACCTCGTCATCTTCAGTCATAGCTACAACAATATCTCCATTATTAGCTGTTGATTGTTTTCTAACAATTATACTATCTCCATCAAGTATTGCTGCTTCAATCATGCTATCTCCTTGTACTGATAACATAAAAACATCATAATTTTTTACTACAGGAGCAGGAAGAGTGAAGTAGCCTTCAATGTTCTCTATCGCAGTAATTGGTTCACCAGCAGTAACTTTACCCAGTATTGGAACTTTTACGTAATCAATATCAATGTTAGAGTTTAATTCTTCTGAAATAATTTCAATAGCTCTAGGCTTTGTAGGATCTCGTTTAATGTAACCTTTTTTCTCTAATCTTTCAAGATGACCATGAACAGTCGAACTAGATGCTAATCCCACTCCTTCACCAATCTCCCTGACAGAAGGGGGATAGCCTTTTTGTTTAACTCTACTTTTAATAAATTCTAGAATTTCTCTCTGTCTACTTGATAATTTATTCATATATCACCTCTTAAATAATAATAAAATTTTATATAAAAAATATTTAATTTTATTATACCATAAAAATTATATCTAACAAACATTTGTTCGATTGTTTTTTTATAAAAAAACTAGTAATCTATTACTTAAAAACAGATATTGAAACGTTAGTCAAAAATGGAGGAGAATTATGAAAGTTTCAAAATTCGGGGGAACATCGTTAGCTACCGCTAATCAAATAAAAAAAGTATTTAATATTGTTGTATCAGATTCAGAAAGAAAAATAATTGTCGTTTCTGCACCAGGCAAACGTTTTGATGATGATATTAAAGTAACAGATTTACTAATAAATTATGCAGAAAAATACCTTAATTCAAAAGATGCAGACTATCAACTTAATTTGATTATCGCTAGATATGAAGAAATATGTGTAGAACTGAACCTGAATAAAGATATTATTGATAACTTACTGTCTGATTTAAAAAATTCATTAACAAAAGATTTTACAAATTATAAAAAAGAAACAGCCATCGAAACCATTAAATCATTTGGAGAAGATTACTGTGCCAAAATGGTTACTTATTTTTTTCAAAGCAAGGAAATTGATGCGAACTATATTAATCCTAAAGAGGCAGGAATGTTCCTTAGCAATGGAAATGGGTATGCTCAAGTACTTCCCGAATCATATAAACATCTTAGTAAATTAAAAGATAGTAAAGGTATAGTAATTTTTCCGGGATTTTTTGGATATTCTTTAGATGGGAATATAGTTACATTTTCAAGAGGCGGTTCTGATATAACAGGGTCAATACTAGCTGCTGCAGTAGAAGCGGATATGTATGAGAACTTTACAGATGTTGATTCTGTATTTGTAGTAAATCCTAAGATTATCTCTAATCCTCTTTCAATCAAGGAGCTAACATACAATGAGATGAGGGAATTATCATACGCTGGATTTTGTGTTTTTAATGAGGAGGCCCTTATGCCTGCCTACTTATCCAAAATACCTGTAAATATTAAAAATACTAATAACCCAGATTCACCTGGTACAAAAATTGTTTTGCAAAGAAATGCAGTAGAAGAACCTGTTATAGGAATTGCAAGTGATTCTGGATTTTGTAGTATTTACGTTAGCAAGTATTTAATGAATCGTGAAATCGGTTTTGGAAGAAAGCTATTGAAAATTTTAGAGGATGAGGGACTCTCCTATGAACACCTTCCGTCTGGAATAGATAATATATCGATAATTTTGAGAGAAAAACAACTTAATAATGAAATCGAGGAAAGAATTAAAAAAATAATTACAACAGAACTATCGATTGATCACATGAAAATACAAAGAGATTTAACTTTAATAATGATAGTTGGAGAAGGTATGAGACATACTATAGGAATTGCAGCAAAAGCTACAAAAGCCTTATCAGAAGCATATTGTAACATTGAAATGATTAACCAAGGTTCCTCTGAAATTAGCATGATGTTTGGAATAAAAAGAGTTGATGAAGAAAAAGCTATAAAAGCATTATATAACGAATTTTTTATAAGATAAATATCTAATAAACTGAAAAATTATTACCTATATATGTTACAATTAATTATTAATATTTATATTAATAAAATAGGAGGAGATAATATGGCTAATGATGCTTCTTTTGACATAGTATCTAACGTTGATTTACAGGAATTAAATAATGCAATAAATCAAGCAAATAAAGAGATAACTCAAAGATATGACTTTAAAAATAGCAATTCCCAGATTAGTGTTAACGATGATGAGATAAAACTAGTTGCAGATAATGATTATAAATTAACGGCAATAATTGATATAATCCAAACTAAGTTAATTAAAAGAGAAGTTCCGATAAAAAACTTAGAATACGGTAAAATTGAACAGGCAAGCGGAGGACAAGTACGTCAAGTTATAAAAATAAAACAAGGAATTGAAACTGAAACAGCAAAACGTATTACAAAAAGTATTAAGGAAACAAAACTTAAGGTGCAAGCTCAGATAGATGGGAATAAAATAAGGGTATCTGGAAAAAATAGAGATGATTTACAGAAAATAATCCAATTAATACGCGAAGAAGACTTTGGAATAGAAACACAATTTATTAATTTTAGATAAACTGTGTTAAGATTATCCTTAATAAAGAGTAACATAATTATGTTGCTCTTTTTATTTGAATATTATCTTAAAGGAGCTTTTAAGGTGGAGAAAATTAATAGAATAAATGAACTAGCAAGGAAATCAAAAGAAAGTTGTCTAACTGAAGAGGAAAGAATCGAACAAGAAACTTTACGTAAGGAATACATAGCAACTTATCGAGAAAACCTAAGAGCTCAACTACATTCTCTTAAGGTTATAAATAAACATGGAAATGATATTACACCTAAAAAAATAAAAGAAGCTAGAAAAGATAAGAGTTAAAGTTATAAAAAACCTTCCCACTAGTTTTGAGGAGGATGTGAAATAATCTCTGTAAATTAGCTTCCTATGATAAAACTTAAGATTGAGAAGTAGTCTAAAAGTGCTGCTTCTCTTTTTTAAATATATTTAATTAATATGGGCATGTCAATAGCACCTTC
>JBFXJF010000103.1:0-3387 GCA_050175155.1 Vulcanibacillus sp. | reverse complement strand
TGTTGCAGGCTTAACTTGCGAGATACCATTAATAACTCTTGAGACAGTAGCAATTGAAAAGCCCGATTCACGTGCTAAATCATAAATTGTCACTGGCATAATATGTTCTCCGATCAATCAAAATATTATAAATATTCTTCATATATTTTATCGACATTATTCTATAACTTTTTCAACTATAGATATTTTTTTCGACAGTCTTTTAATTTATTCCTTCGTACTTTTTTACTATTTATATCCACAACTTTTTAAATAACCCCCATCTTTAATGATGGGGGTTGCTTGTAGTCATTATTAGATATATTTGGTTTCTCTAAGTGAAGTTAGGAACTCTCTGAAATGTTTAATGTTTAATTGTTGATTGGCATCAGATAAAGCAACTTCGGGATCAGGATGGACTTCGACCATAATTCCATCTGCACCAGCAGCAAGCGCTGCTTTTGCTGTAGGAATCACAATATCTCTTCTGCCAGAAGAATGGCTGATGTCTACAAGTACTGGTAAATGACTCTCTTGTTTTAATATCGGAACAGCAAGAATGTCTAAAGTGTTACGAGTCCATTTCTCATATGTCCTTATTCCACGTTCAACTAATATTACCTGTGAATTGCCTTTTGAAACTATATATTCAGCCGCAAAAATTAGTTCTTCGATTGTCGCAGCTATTCCCCTTTTTAACAATATTGGAGTTTTCACTTGTCCCGCAGCTTTCAACAATTCGAAATTCTGCATATTTCTTGCACCAATCTGGATGATATCAACATATTCAGTAGCAAGATTCATGTCAGCAGGATTAACAATTTCACTTACAACTTTTAACCCATAATTGTCAGCTACCTTACGAATAATTTTTAATCCTTCAATTCCTAAGCCTTGAAAATCATATGGGGATGTTCTTGGTTTAAATGCCCCAGCACGGATAAGTGTTAATCCTTGTTCAACCAATTCCTTTGCAACTATGGTCATCTGCTCCTCACTTTCAACTGAACAAGGACCTGCAATTATTACTGGTTTCCCCCCTCCTATCTGCGATTTCCCTAACGCAACAATTGTATCTTCTGGTTGTCTTTTTCTGCTTACTAATAATTTCTTATTATTTTCTTCCTGTTGTAAATCTAATGAAGCTTTAAATATTTGTTTAAATAAATGACGGATTGTATTATCATCAAAAGGTCCAAGATTATGTTCAATAATTTTGTTAATCATTTCTTTCTCGCGAATTGGATCAAATCTTGGTAAGCCTTGTTTGGTTTTTATATTGCCTATTTCCTGAATTGTTTGTGCTCTTTTATTAATCAGATTAAGCAATTCCAAATTAATACCATCTACTATTACTCTTAATCTTTCTAATTCTTGATTACTCATATTCTGCTAATAACCTCCTTGTAAAAATATCTATTAAAGAAGATTATATCTTCTTTCGATTTGAATGCAAATAAAAAAGGAATCTTTGCCGAAAAAATAGAATATAGTTTAACGAGAAAAATGTAGAGAGGTGTCAGCTGTGAAAGATAATACACCTATTTTTGCTCTGGATATTGGTACCAGAAGTGTCATTGGCGTTATCATCCAGCCTCAAGAAGATGGAAAATTTGACATTAAGGAAATAAAAATGTTAGAACATCAAGATCGCTCAATGCTTGATGGACAAATCCATGATATTTTAGCCGTTTCTAGTACAATACGTAAGGTCAAATTACAACTAGAAGAAAAAAACGGTCCATTAAAGTATGTAGCAGTTGCTGCTGCTGGTCGTTCTTTAAAAACCCTATCAATAATGGTTGAAACTAGTATCGAAGCTCAACCCTTATTAACTAAAGAAAATATTAAAACTCTGGAACTATCTGCTGTTCAAGAAGCACAGAAAAAACTATTAGATCAAAAAGTAAAAGAAGATTTAACAAACTACCATTGCGTGGGTTATAGTGTTATTAATTATTATCTAGATGATGAAATCATTGGTAGTTTGATAGACCAACGCGGTAAAAAAGCTGCTGTTGAAATAATTGCAACTTTCCTGCCTGAGGTAGTCGTTGATTCATTGATTTCTTCGCTTCATCGGGCTGATTTAGAAATGCAGGCACTTACTTTAGAACCTATAGCTGCCATTCATGTCCTTATTCCACCAACAATGAGAAAACTTAATATTGCTATTGTTGATATTGGGGCAGGTACGTCAGATATCGCTATAACTGCTAATGGCTCTATAATAGCTTATGGAATGGTTCCTTGTGCGGGAGACGAAATAACCGAAGCTATCTGCCAAAACTATCTTTTAGATTTTCACATTGCCGAACAAGTAAAAAGAAAACTACTTACTGAAGATGAAGTGAGTTTTACCGATATATTAGGTGTTTCCTATACTGTGAGATCTAATGAAATTCTACGACAGATTGATAAAGAAATTAATAATCTTGCAGTTAATATTTCTGAAAAAATCTATGAATTAAACGGTAAATCTCCTCAAGCTATAATATTAGTCGGCGGTGGAAGTCAAACTGCAAAACTATCTGAAAAAATCGCTGTTAATCTTGGAATGCCCTTACAAAGAGTGGCTGTAAGAGGAGCAGATGCTATAGAATACGATCTTGTCTGGCCTGAAAACATTATTAAAGGTCCTGATTTAGTAACCCCAATCGGTATTGGGATTTCTTCTAAAGAAAACCCAATTAATTATTCTACTTTTTTGGTTAACAATGAAATTGTTCGTCTATTCGAAATGAAGACATTAACGGTTGGTGATGCATTAATCGCTGGAGGTATACCAATCAGAAAAATATACGGCAAACCTGGGATGGCGATGACTGTTAATATTAATGGGACATTAAAATTTGTTCCTGGTGGACAAGGTACAATGCCAGAAATATTGTTAAATAATGAACCTGCTGCTATTGATACGATAATAAAAAATGGTGATAAAATAGATGTTAAACCTGGAGTTAATGGCAAAGATGCTACATTATCTGTTGAGGAAGCACTGAACTATTCTCCAATTAAACCATTAAATATAACTATTAATAATAAACAACATAAATTATTACCACTAGTGAATATTAATAATATTGATGTTGGCTATTCTACTTTAATCAAGGATCGTGATTCGATATTAATCTCACACGTTAAAAATATTGAGGAAGCGCTTATTCTTGCTGGATATTCAATAGAACCATATTCAAAACAAAGATTTAATGTTAATTTTAAGGGTAACTCTAAATCTATTTCTTATGTGCAAAAAAAATTGTACCAGAATGGCCGACTAGTTGAATTACTTAACCCAATCTTTGACGGGGATGTAATTAATTCTGATAATTTGACCAAACCTTTACCAATAATCGAAAATTTGCTAAAAGAAAATTTCAGTCTGAATTGTTTTGTCGATATATTATT
>JBFXJF010000102.1:0-3406 GCA_050175155.1 Vulcanibacillus sp. | reverse complement strand
GATTGTAATCTTGAATTATTAAAAGGAAAGACGGTAGCAATTATAGGATATGGAAGTCAAGGTCATGCGCATGCTTTAAATCTTCATGAATCAGGTATTGATGTAATAGTTGGCTTATATAAAGGAAGTAAATCATGGGAAAAAGCAGAAAAAGCCGGATTAAAGGTGGATACTGCAGAACAAGCAGCAAAAAAAGCCGATATTATAATGATATTAGTTAATGATGAAAAACAGGCTAAATTATATAAAGAGGCAATTGAACCTAATTTAGAGCCAGGGAATTCTTTAGTTTTTGCTCATGGATTTAATATTCATTATGGACAGATAGTGCCTCCAGAGAATATTAATGTTTTTATGGTTGCACCAAAGGGACCTGGACACACAGTTAGGACTCAATTCCAAGAAGGGAAAGGTGTACCTTGTTTAATAGCAGTACATCAAGATTCAACAGGTAATACAAAGGATTTATCACTTGCATATGCTGCAGGGATAGGTGGGGCAAGAGCAGGAATATTAGAGACGAATTTTAAAGAAGAGACAGAAACAGATTTATTTGGTGAACAAGCAGTACTTTGTGGTGGAGTTACTGAATTGATAAAAAAAGGATTTGAAGTTTTGGTTGAGGCAGGTTATGCACCTGAAAGTGCATACTTTGAATGCTTACATGAAATGAAGTTAATAGTAGACTTAATTAACCAAGGTGGATTAAGCTATATGAGATATTCAATTAGTGATACTGCCGAATTCGGAGATTATTCAGTAGGTAAGCGTATTATTAACGATGATACAAAAGAAGAAATGAAAAAAGTATTAAATGAGATACAAAACGGAACATTTGCGAAAAACTGGATTTTAGAAAATCAAGCAAATAGACCATATTTTATGGCTGAAAGAAGAATGCAATCTGAACATCAAATAGAAAAAGTCGGTAAAGAACTTAGAAAGATGATGTCATGGATTGAGGAGAAATAAATAGAAAGATTGGGTGAGGAGAATAATGGCGAGACGAATAAAAATATTTGATACTACCTTAAGAGATGGTGAACAATCACCAGGTTGTAGTATGAATCTTCAAGAAAAACTGAAAGTGGCCAGACAATTAGAACGCTTAAAAGTCGATGTTATTGAAGCTGGTTTTGCTATTGCCTCCCCTGGAGATTTTAATTCTGTAAAAGCTGTTGCGGACACTATTAATGATTGTGCTGTTGCAAGTCTTGCTAGAGCGCTTACAAAAGATATTGATGCTGCTTGGGATGCTATTAAAAATGCAAAAAGTCCAAGAATTCACACTTTTTTAGCAACTTCCGATTTACATATGCAATATAAATTGCGTATGAGTCCTGATGAAGTTTTAAAGCAGGCAGTTGAGATTGTTAAATACGCAAAGAAATACTGTAGTGATATTGAATTTTCAGCAGAGGATGCATCCAGAAGTAACCCGGAGTTTTTATATAAAGTTTTAGAAGCTGTAATAGATGCAGGGGCTACTACGATAAATGTACCAGATACAGTGGGGTATTCTACTCCGAAAGAATTTTCTTCATTAATTATCGACATTAGAAATAATGTAAAAAACATTGATAAAGCTGATTTATCTGTTCATTGTCATAATGATTTAGGACTAGCTGTTAGTAATTCATTAGCTGCAGCAGATGCAGGGGCAACCCAGCTGGAGTGCACAATAAATGGTATTGGAGAGCGTGCTGGGAATGCAGCCCTTGAAGAGATTGTTATGAACTTACAAACAAGAAAGGATCTTTATGATTTTTATTGCAATGTTGATTCTAAACAAATTTATCGTTCAAGTAAATTGGTTTCCACATTAACAGGGGTTAGAGTTCAACCTAATAAAGCAATTGTTGGTGAAAACGCATTTGCCCATGAATCAGGTATACATCAACATGGGGTATTAGCTAACAAAGAGACTTATGAGATAATGACACCCGAGTCGATTGGATTATCTGAGAATAAAATGGTTCTTGGTAAACATTCTGGGAAACATGCCTTTGAAGAACGTATAAAAACTTTGGGATATATTTTATCAAACGATGAAATTATAAAGGCTTTTCAGCAATTTAAGGAACTCGCAGATAAGAAGAAGATTGTATCTGATAGGGATATTGAAGCATTAATTGAACAAAAAGATATAAGTATTCCAGAAGTATATAGTTTAAAACGCTTTTTTATAAATAGTGGTAATACAATAACTTCTGTTGCATCAGTGCAATTAATTAACAATAGTGAAAAGATAGAAATTGAAGAGGTTTCAACGGGTGATGGACCTGTTGATGCGGCTTTTAAAGCTATAGAGAAATTAGTTGGAATTTCTTTTGTTTTGGATACTTACGATTTAAGAGCTGTTACTGGTGGAAAAGATGCTCAAGGTGAAGTTATCGTAAAATTGAAAAAAGATAATAATCTTTTTACAGGACGCGGAATAAGTACTGATGTTATTGAGGCGAGCATTAAAGCATATTTAAATGCTATTAATAAATTACTAAATGCTTGTGATGAAATCAAAAAAGGGGAGAAAGGTCAGAATGCAAAATAAAATTGCTATTTTTGATTCAACCTTAAGGGATGGTGCACAAGCTGAAGGTATCTCCTTTTCAGTTAAGGATAAATTAAAGATTGTTAAATTGCTTGACGAGCTTGGTGTTAGTTATATTGAAGCTGGTAATCCAGGTTCAAATCCTAAAGACCTAGAATTCTTTGATGATGTTAAAAAGCTGAGTTTAAAAAATGCTAAATTAACTGCATTTGGTAGTACTAGAAGAAGAGGAATTACTGTTAAAGAGGATGGAAATATTAAGTCGTTGGTTAAAGCTAATACTGATGTTGTAACAATATTTGGGAAGACATGGGATTTTCATGTTACTGATATTATAAAGACAACTTTAAAAGAAAATTTAGAAATGATTAGAGAAACAATATCTTATTTTAAAGCTTTAAATAAAGAAGTAATATATGATGCTGAACATTTTTTCGATGGATATAAAGGGAATATGGAGTATGCACTAGAAACCCTTCAAGCTGCATTTGAGGGAGGGGCGGATAGTTTGGTACTTTGTGATACAAATGGTGGGACTTTTCCTAATGAAGTTTACGAAATAACAAAAATGGTTAGTGAAAGATTTCCCATTTCAATAGGTATTCATACACATAACGATAGTGGTATGGCTGTAGCTAATTCAATTATGGCCGTTGAAGCGGGAGCAGATCACGTTCAGGGGACATATATAGGCTTTGGTGAAAGATGTGGGAATGCTAATCTTTCTAGTATAATTCCATCTTTACAAATAAAAAAACAATTACAATGTATTCCAGATAAGCAAATGGCAAAACTAACAACTACGGCAAGAATAATGGCAGAGATAGCTAATGTTAGTATTAAAGATGATATGCC
>JBFXJF010000101.1:0-3427 GCA_050175155.1 Vulcanibacillus sp. | reverse complement strand
AAGCTTTTTTGCAAAACATCAGCTTTTCATATTTTCCAACTTCTTTTAAATTTTCACTAGATTATAAAAATTTAGGGATTTCTGAAGAAAAAGGAATAAATATAATTACTCTTTTAATCGATACTTTTAGAGAAAACTTTGAAAGAAAATATGTTGATAGAAACGTACTGTTGGACTATTCTAATGAAGACTTAAGTACTTTTGATTATATAGAATCACATGAGGTGCTGTTAGCTCAAACTGAATTGATTAGAAACGCTGTTTATAATGTTATGCCAGAAGCTAGTGATTTTGTATCTACACAGTTGGGAGTTTCCTTTAACGATATTTTAGTTAGACTTAATCTATTAGAAACAATTGAGTTAAATAATATGGAATCTAGGATTAACAATTATTTGTTGTCTAAAGATTCTGACTTGTTGATTACTATTTATGAATATAGAGTTGAAATTCTAGAATTTGATTTAGCTGAGAAAGAAGATATAGAAACTAAGCTACAATTATTGATTACTAATTATACAGGTGGTACATCAACGATAATAATTCCGGGAATGTCATCAGAAGACCAAGTTATGGTTGAACCATATCTTAATTCCCTTTACGAAAACCTAGTAAATACACAAGCAGATATTGCCAAATATACTCAAGATATTGCTTTTTATAATTTAAGAATAGATCGATTAAACGGTGATGATCCTAACTTTTCAGTTACTCCTACTAAACAAGCAGAAGAAATCTTAAAAGTGGAAGAATCAATTACCTCATCCGTTGAAGTTATATCAAATATTGTGGAAGATACAAATACTTTATTAACGGAATATAACCTTTTTGTTTCAAGAGGTTTGGTTAAGTCTGTGGTTCCTCCTCAATACACCGGTGGGGCAAACCTTATCTTATTTGGGTTAGTTGGTTTAGTGCTTGGTGGTATTATCGGAGTTGGAGCGGCTTTTGTTATTGATTTTAGAGTTAAAAACAATAAGAGTCAAAAAGCTAATTCTTAAAATCCGAATCATGATAATAACTTGATTCGTTTGGTTTGCGGGTCAAGTTTTTGCTTTAATTTACAATTATATGTTGTGATTGTTTAGGCGGAGGTTTTTTAGTTATGAGAGAGTATAAAATTGAATGGGATGGAAAATTTATCCAATTTATAGAAATATTATTTGATATTTCGATTGTTGTTGGTGTTTATGTTGCATCCGTTATGTTAATCTCGAGCCATACATTATTAGAATTATTTCATGGCGGGATTATTACCAGAGATTTTTTAATCACTTGTATTATTTTGGGAACAGGTGTCCTTGTCACTTTTAGAATTTATAGGGTATCTATTACCAAAAGAGGTTTTATCAGTTCAATGTTTAGAATAGCAATTAGCCTTGGTATTGTATTTATTACATTGATTTTATATTCTTTTATATTCTATACCTATTCTTTACCTAAAGCACCTTTAGGTTTGATGTTATTTTTTCAATTTATTTTCTTAGCTTTTTTCAAAGGAATCGCCTATTTAATTCTTAAAAAAATTAACGTTAAGACCTGTTTAATATTTGGTCCTAAGGAAGAAGTAGACAATTTAGGTAAAAAAATTATTTTTGACGATAATAAATTTAATGTACTAAAATATTTGGTCTATGATGATTTTGATGATAGTTTGACTGACAGAGTTTTTAATTATGTTGATGGTGTGGATTACGTGTATTTAACTGAAAATCTTGGCGCTGAAAAGAAGAATAAAATTATCTCTTACTGTTTTAAAATTAAGAAAAGGTTTTTTTTGGTCCCAAAATTATATGAATTATCTATTAAGGATGCAAATGTAGCGCAAGCTGGGGATACATTACTATACAACATAAATGGATTAGATCTATCCTTAGAAGAAAGATTTTTGAAAAGAACTTTTGATATTTTCATTTCTCTTCTTGCTATATTGGTATTTGGACCACTGTTAATAATAATAGCTTTAATAATTAAACTTTACGATAAAGGACCGATTTTCTTTAGACAAGAAAGAATAACTAAAAATAACAAAAAATTCTTGTTATATAAATTTAGATCTATGATACCTAATGCTGAAGAGAATACTGGGCCTGTACAAGCTTCCAAAAATGACCCTAGAACCACTCCTATTGGTAGATTCATCAGGAAAACAAGAATTGATGAGTTGCCTCAAGTTTTAAATGTTTTAAAGGGAGATATGAGCATTGTGGGACCAAGAGCTTTAAGGGTAGAAGAGGTAGAAGAGTTTATCGAAAAAAACCCAGAATTTTCCTATCGTTCAAATGTTAAGGCCGGTATAACCGGATACGCACAAACAATGGGAACCTACACAACTTCCTTTACCGATAAGTTAAAGTTTGATATTTACTATATTACAAATTATAGTTTGGTAAATGATTTCATTATTTTATTACATACTTTAAGGTCAGTATTCGATCCGGATAGCGCTAAAGGTGTGTCGGATGATATTTCATTGGAATCCAGTTTAAAACAAGTAGGTTTTTTCATATTTAGAACAACTGATGATTTTATTAAAATAGTGATTAAAAAATAGTACTTGAGGAAAATTATTTATGAGCAAAATATTAGTTATATCCAATGAGCATAATTCGACATACAATTTCAGAAGAGAATTAATTGAAACTTTATTAAAAGATAATGAAGTTTTTTTGGTGATGAAATATGGTGAAAAAGCTGATCGATTCGTGGCAATGGGGTGTGTTTTTGAAAACGTAGATTTTGACGCAAGAACAACTAGCGTTTTTAAAGATATAAAATTAATTCTGACTTTTAATAGATTGATTAAGAAAATTAAACCCGATATAATCCTAACTTTTACAATCAAACCAAATGTCTATGCGGGGTTAATTGCTAGATTTAGAAAGATTCCTTATATTGCTAATATAACTGGATTAGGAACAGCTGTTGAAACAAAGAGTCTAGTAAATAAAATTACAATGTTTTTATATAAAATTAGTATGAAAAAAGCTAGAAGTGTTTTCTTTCAAAATCAAGCTAATTTCGAGTTGTTTAAACAAAAAAGTATAATTAAAGGTGATTATAAAATAATTCCTGGTTCTGGAGTGAATTTAAATCATTTTAAATTATTGCCTTATCCAAATGATGAAGTTATACGATTTTTGTTTATTGCCCGAATCATGAAGGAAAAAGGAATATATGAGTATTTAGGCGCAGCAGAAGAAATTAAGAAGAATCATAAAAATGTTGAGTTTCTCGTACTTGGGGAAGTCTATGATGAATATAAAGAATTGCTTAATAAATATATTGAAAAAGGTGTAATTATTTATCCCGGCAGAGTAGAAGACGTTAGAGAATATCATAAGATTTCTCATTGTACAATTCATCCTACTTATTACCCCGAGGGTATGTCAAATGTATTATTAGAGTCTTTAGCTTGTGGAAGACC
>JBFXJF010000100.1:0-3435 GCA_050175155.1 Vulcanibacillus sp. | reverse complement strand
ATGACATAAATAAAACATCATTACTGATGCGCCATTTTTCATCGAGATTAGTTAAGATAATATAAGGCTTTGATTAATTTGTCAAGAGTATTAAGTAAATTAATTTTGTTAGAATTTTCTTCAAAATAATCGAGAATAGCATAATTAAGCGATAAAACAATAGTTGTAAAATTTTTAAGAAATTCTTACTTTTTTTATGTAAATATTTTCATTATTTTTTTCTTTGTTTTTTTTAATATTATCGACTATAATCTAATGGGTTGAAATGAAAATTTTTCATTCAACAAGTTGGATTGCTCGCTTTTTGATAATTTATTTGTACGCATTGATTTTTTTATTGAAAGCTTCGCATGTCATTGCTTTTTATGATGTAGAGAATGTATAATTATTTTATCGTGAATGAAAGAGGTGAAATGGATGTCTGAAACAGTAAAATTTAAGATATTTTACTTTCTGCGTTACTTTGGAGACGCTTTTTTTTACCCGTTCATGACGATGTATTTTATTTATAAAGGAATGCAAGAAAATCAGGTAGGGATTATCCTTGCAATCACGCCGATTATTACCATTCTCGTCAATCCAATTTGGAACTTTATTGTCAAAGACACCAAGATAAGCCGATTAGTTCTAAAAATCATGACCCTTCTTGAAGGTTTGTTTATAATTTTACTTACACAAATCTCTGGACTAGAGTTATATGCTCTACTTATTGGACTGATTGCCTTTTTCTGTTCGCCCTTTATTTCAATCCAAGACGGATACACTTCGACCTATACGAATATACATAAAATAGAATATTCTTCAATTCGTATCTATGCATCCATAGCTTATGTAATCGCCTCCGCAATCGCAGGGTTTATTATACAGTATATTGGCTATACTTTGCCATTTATCATTAGCGGAACATTTTTCGCATTAACAGCATTGGTGGCTTTTTGGATTAAACCAATTGAGCGAGATATTATTCAGGAAAAGAAGAAGAAAAGAGATTTAAAAGCACTATTCAGAAACGCTAATTTCTATAAGTATTTAATCTTTTATACGTTAGTTATTGGAGCTGTTAGGATCGCCGACTCGTATTTTGGTATATTCTTAACGAATGAACTTAACTTAAGTCTATCAATGTATGGCTTGTTATACGCTGGATTTGTGTCAGTTGAAGTGATAACATTGCGTTTTCTAACGATTAAAGGTTCATTATATCAAGAAAGAACTTTGATTATGATTGCATCTTTACTGTTTTTCATCCGTATTTTTACCTATGCATTATATCTTCCTCTTGGACTGATGCTTGCGATTACCATGCTTCGTGGGTTATCATGGGGAACAATCATTTATACTAATATCAAGTATGTTATTAAAATTGTAAAAGTTGAAAATATTACTTCCGCTATTTTGTTTATGACGCTTACTTTTTCATTGTTCATTGGTATCGGGAACTTTATCTTTGGATCTTTAATTAAGGTCATCGGGTATCAATGGCTTTACGTTATCGATGCTGGGCTGATTTTAATCGGACTACTCATCTTCTTTATATTTCCATCCAAAACAAGTGAATTATCAGAATACACCGATTCTTAAGAATTAATCATAACCCTGAAGTAATCTTTTTTCAAATATGATATAATGATGAAATCTAATTACCAAAGGAGATAGGACAGTGAAAGATACAAACGAAATAAGGTTTGATATGCTACAAAAACCTCAAAAGCAAAAATGGTATTTACGTCCCGTAACATGGTTGATTTCATTCCCAACAGTATGGGGACATAAACTTAAAGTAAATAAAGTAAATATGAAGGGGTTGAAACCGCCTTACATATTACTTGCAACTCATCACGCGTTTGTCGATTTCTCCGTCACCACAGCAGCAATATTTCCTCACCCGGCCAATTATGTTGTAGCAATTGATGGATTTATTGGTAGAGAATGGTTATTAAGAAGTGTTGGCGGGATTTGTAAAAGAAAGTTTACCAATGATACTACGCTTGTAAAACAAATCAAGCATTCGCTGTATACAAATAAATATGTGTGTGCCATTTATCCTGAAGCTAGATATACTCTTGCGGGTACAACAGCAATTCTCCCCGAGTCACTCGGTAAGCTATGCAAGTTGATGAAAGTTCCGATTGTTGTACTTAATATGCATGGAGATTATTTATCTCAACCGGTATGGAATTTAAAAAAGAGAAGGGTAAAACTAGAAGCCGATATTACCCAAATTGTTACCCAAGAGGAAGTAACCATTTTATCTAGTCATGAAATCAATGATCGGATTCAAGCTGCTTTTCAGTATGATGAGTATAAATATCAACTAGCTACAAATCAACATATTACTATGAAGGAACGTGCAGAAGGGTTACATCGCGTTCTTTATAAGTGCCCACATTGTGGAAGTGAATCATCCATGACATCCAAGGGTTCAAAACTTAAATGTAATTCTTGCCAAGTTGAATATGAAATGGATGAACTTGGAAGAATTAGCAACACTAATGGGGAATCCAAGTTTACGCATATTCCAGATTGGTATGAATATGAGCGAGCAGAAGTTAAAAAGGAAATTGAAGATGGGAGTTACTATTTTGAAGATGAAGTCTATGTCGATTCACTACCTAACTCAAAAGGTTATATTCGACTTGGAACGGCTACACTGAAACATGATATGAATGGTTTTCATGTTGAAGGTGATTTTGACGGAGAACATTTTGAACTTCATAAAGATCCTCTTTCACTATATTCACTACATATCGAATATGACTACCTGGGAAAGGGACATGATTGTATAGATTTATCGACATTAAATGATACATATTATTTATACCCTATATATAAGGAAAACGTTGTAACTAAATTGCATTTTGCAACAGAAGAATTATACAAGATAAAAATAAAAGAAAAGAGAGAGAACCTTTCGTGATAGCACAGTTATTTGAAGTAGGCATGATGATTTGTTTTGGATTTTCTTGGCCGATTGCATGCATAAAGGCATACAAAGCAAGAACGACAAAAGGTATAAGCATATTTTCAGTATCGTTAATCTTAACCGGATACGCTCTAGGAATTACTTATAAAATACTAAGCGGAAATATAAATTATGTAATTATTGCATATATTCTTAATTTTTCAGTAGTATTCTTATATGCGGTTATTTATTTTAGAAATTGGAGAATTGACCGCCAAAATTCATGATTTTTAACAAAAAAAACACCTTTCGAGGTGTTTTTTTAATATTTAGAGCTTTTTTCAACCGAAATTTACAAGTAAAAAAGACAAATATTCACATTTTAGAATATTTTATCGACAAATCACTTGGAAATGGTATAATAATAATGTAAAATATTATCAATTAAGAATATTTACAAACCTTGAATGGTGTGATAATATGGTAATTAATCATAGAACACACAGTTTTTTTAGTCATGTACAACAAAAAAA
>JBFXJF010000099.1:0-3540 GCA_050175155.1 Vulcanibacillus sp. | reverse complement strand
CATCAGTAAATGCATTCACCAAGGGTGAAGCTGACAAGAATGGTAAAAATCCAGTGATCCTTAATGTGATTGCAGGAAAATGCCCAAACAGAAATGTACTTAGTGGTACAGTTGCTGAAAACATTGGTATTGAATTAGGTAAAACCTATTTGATGTCAGTAAGAGAGGGTGAACCAGATGCAACCTATGGCAGACAATTTGTTTATAGCAAATTATCTGAACTAAAAGGTGTAGAAATTATTCAAACTGCTAAAGAAGTAGGCCCAAGCTCAGTATTTGATATTGCAGCAGAGCATACTTCTGAAGGAATTGCTACTGATAGTGGATTTTCTACTATGAGTAGGTAACAAATTAACTAACCCTATATAGCACATAAACTAAATAACACTAAGTTAGATAGTTAGTGTTATATAGGGTTTATTTTTTTATTAGTAATTAATTAAATATGATAAAAAAAGAGATTTGGTTTTATGATTTGGAAACTCTAGAAGATATTTTCACTGCTACCTTTATGCATAGAGATAGAGATGAAACTAGACAATTCGTAATATCTAAATCTAAAGATGAAAGAATACAATTAATAAAGTTTTTACAAGAAGAAGTTACAGGATTAATAGGATATAATTGCTTACATTTTGATGCACAAGTATTAGAATTTATCTTTAGAAATCCTGATGTTACAGTTGAAGAAATAAGAAATTATGCAGAGATAATAACTTCTAATAATGATAGAAGACCTGATGTTCCAGAATGGAAGTTAAAAATACCACATTTAGATTTGTTTAAAGCATTATCATTATCTACTAAAGCCAAAAGAACTGGATTAAAGTGGTGTGAGTTTATGCTTGATCTAACTAATATAGAAGATTTACCATCTCAAGGAGAAGGAAATAATTGGGAGGAAATGGTATTGTCCTATAATCTAAATGATGTTATTGCTACAAAAGAATTGTACATAAGATATTTATATGAAATAGAACTAAGAAGAGAATTAACTGCTAGAGAAGATATTAATTTAATGAATTGTACGGAACCTGATTTATCTAAAAGGTTATTTGCTAAGTATTTAAGTAAAGCAATGAATATACCTTTAAATGATTTGAAGGCTATGCGTACAGAAAGACCTTTAGTTACTATAAAAGATATAATATTTCCTTATACAGCATTTCAAACAGAAAAATATAATTTAGTAAAGAAAGAATTTGAGAAGTTAATACTTGCAGAAAAAGATAAATTTGAATTTGAAATAGAAGAATCTGGTATAATGCTTAACTATGCTTTAGGAGGATTACATGGCTCCATAAAGAACAGAATAGTTGAATCAGATGATAAATATATAATAAAGTCAGCAGATGTAAAATCCTTTTATCCAAATTTAGCAATTAGAAATAAGTTACATCCAAAGCATATTCCTCAAGAAACATTCTGTAATTTATATGAGAGTTTTTATAATGAAAGAATAACTATACCTAAATCTGATCCAAGAAACTATATATTAAAGATTTTATTAAACAGTACATACGGATTAAGTAATGATGACTATTCATATTTAAAAGATAGGCAGTTTACACTAGCAATATGTATTAATGGACAACTTTCATTAACAATGCTATTTGAGAAGTTATTACTAAGTATTCCTAATAGTAAATTACTAGTTGTTAATACAGATGGTTTTGAAATGTTAATACCTAGAGAATATGAAGAAACTTACTATAACATTTGTAAATGGTGGGAAGAAGTAACAAAGTTAGAATTAGAGTTTGCAGATTATCAGAAGATTATATCAAAGGATGTCAATAATTACCTGGGAATATATACAAATGGTAAAACTAAATGCAAAGGTTCTTTTGAATTTGAGAATATTCCTCTACATAAGGATAAATCTCATAGTATTATTCCATTAGCAATATATAACTATTTTGTAAAAGGAATTTCTATAGAGGATACTATCTATAATCATAGAAATATATTTGATTTCTGTGCAGGAGTAAAAGCAAAGAAGTCAGATAAAAAAGGATATTCTCATTATGAATTACACTATTTGGAGAATGGAGAATTAGTTAAAAAGAAACTATCCAAAACAGTTAGATATTTTATCTCAAATAAAGGTAGTTATTTAATGAAAGTATATGAGAATGGTAGTGTAGAACATGTTGAAGCACCTAAAACTATAGGTAAAAGACAAAAGGATTGGAAAGTAACTTACTTTAATAAGAAGTTTGAAGTAAAAGATTTTAAAGGTTACAATATAGATTATTCTTATTATATATCTAAAGCAAGAGAACAAATATATGAGATAGAAGATAAATCACAATTAACAATAAACTTTTAAATTACATTAAATATTAAATATATGAAAAGATGGACAGAAGAAGAAGATAAAAAGGTAATAGAGACCTTTAATAAAAATTATACTGGTACTGAAAATATTAGAAAAGCTTTTAGAACATTAGCTAAAGAATTAGATAGAACTCCAGATAGTATAGTGACTAGGTATTACTGTAAATTAAATAAAAATTTAAATTTACAATAAACTTTTAAATTATGGAAGAACAATATATTACATTTGAAACTGCTAAACTAGCTAAAGAAAAAGGATGTAAAAATTCTTTAGGATTAACACCTTTAGCTTTTGATTGTACACAAACCTTTCTTCAAAAATGGTTAAGAGAAGTTCATAATATTCATATTAACATTAAACATAGACCTCATTCCCAATCATTTTGTTTTACTATAACAGGAAAATATCAAGATGTTAACGATGGAGAATTGGTTAATAATATATTTAGTAAATATAAAATTTATGAACTTGCTTTAGAAGCAGCATTACAAGAAGCATTGAAATTAATTTAAATTAACAATATTATGGAAATAAAACCTTTTAAAATGAAAGTAACACCTGAACAGTCTAGGATTGTACAGCAAACATTGTTTAGTAATAATTATACATGGTTTAGTGGAGATACAACCATAAAAAATTTATCGAGTCCGTATTTGTATTTTTATGAAGATACTTTAAGACAAACAGAGGATTTTCAAGAATCATTCTTTATAGAACATGAATTACCAGAACTAACCTTTCAAGAGTTCTTTGACAGGTATGTTAAATGGTGTATTCGAGGAAGTAAAGAGTTAGCAAAATGGGAAAGAGATAAAATGAAAAGTACTTGTGATGCTTTTCTTAACTGTACTGATTATTATTATGCTCCTAAATCAGATAGTTTAGTATTTTGGAATGCTAGTAGTAAATTACTAGAAAATTACATTGAACTAACCTTTGAACAATTTGAAAAATACGTACTAAAAATTAAAGATATGGAGAAGAAAATTATTGGATATAAATTAAAAGAAAATTGTAAACAGTATAGAGTAGCTGCTTGTAGAATTGCTGATATAAGTGATGATGAATTAACGATAGAAGTTACTAGAAAAGGATGTTCTTTTTTAGCAAACACTAGAACAGAAACATATTTAAAAGAAGCAGGTGTATTAGACCTATGGTTTGAACCAGTATATGAAGAATCTTCTAAAGAACTATAT
>JBFXJF010000098.1:0-3647 GCA_050175155.1 Vulcanibacillus sp. | reverse complement strand
TCTTGAGCCTTATAGGTTATTTCATATTTACCTACATAGGTAAAATTAGTAATAGGTATTGAAAGCCCGACATTGCTATCAGGAAATATTCCTATACTATTCTCATAATAATACGGATCAACATGATTAAATCTCCATATCTCCTGATTAATAGGATCATTCTCAGGATCTGAATAATAAGTATCAAAAGAGATATTTTCATCTGTAGTAATATAATTATCTAATGATATTTTATTTCTTTTATCAATTATTAAATCATATATATAATCAGTTATCTCATTAAATGCAATGGTTAAATCTGAATTATCTTTGTATAGACCATTACCGTTGTTTAAAGATATTAAACTATTAAACTCATTTATATTTATATCCGTACCAAGTCCGATAAAACCTACATTATTAAGCTGTAAAGAACTTAGAATATTTAATTTTTTATTGCTGTCATAATAATCTTCTATTGTAGAATCATTAATATAGACGTAAAAATTATTCGTATTTTTTAAAAAATTAGAGTTTTGAAGCCCAACATTTAATTCTATTGGTGTTCTACCAACTGCTTCAAATTCAGTTATTGAGCTATCAACAGGAACATATTCAGGTACATTATTATTATCCATTAGAATTCCGCAATATAATACAGCTTCTTCTGTTAGAAAAAAAGTACCTCTATTTGAAATACCTATACTAAAAACATTCTCTAAATATGTATTACCCGTCTCTCCACCTTTAACATATCTAGGAATAAAGGAATATGAATAAGGATAACCATAATTCATACCATTTCCTAATTGACCTGACCAATTATCCCCACCCCATGAAACAACTCTTCCATTTTCAAGTAGTACAAAAGTGCTTTCTTGTTCTGAATAAATTTCTTTAACATTTTCTAAATATATAGTACCTGTTTCTCCACCTGATACATAGATAGGAGCATATGCTGTAAGGATATAGCTTGTGTTTCCTAACTGACCATAATAATTGCTTCCCCATGAAGCAACTCTGCCATTTTCAAGTAGGGCATAGGCTGAACTACCAGCAACCTTTATATCTTTAATATTTCCTAAATAAGTAGTGCCTGTTTCTCCACCTCTTACATAAACAGGAGTATAAGCTATTGTATTAGTAGATCCATTTCCTATCAGATAAGCTCCCCAAGAAGCAACTCTACCATTTGTTAACAGTGCAAAAGTAGTTAAATCTCCACTTCCAAAGCTAGAATATAGTTTTTCTACATTTCCTAAATATGTAGTCCCTGTTTCTCCACCTCTGACATAAACAGGAGTATAAGAGCTTGTTGTTCCATCCCCAAGGAAGCCTCTACCCCATGAAACAACTCTACCATTTTCAAGTAGTACACTCATTCCTACTGACGATCTACCAACAATCTGCTTTACATTTCCTAGATAAGTAGTACCTGTTTCTCCACCTGCTACATAGACGGGAGTGGGTGCATCAGTTGCTGTTCCATTTCCTAATCTGCCATATCTGTTATTACCCCAGGAAACAACTCTACCATTTTCAAGTAGTGCATAGTATGAAGCATGATAAGGATTATATGGATCATTATAGACTAATACAAATATATCCTTTACATTCTCTAAATAAGTAGTACCCGTCTCTCCACCTGTTACATATTTAAAAACATTAGAATTCGCATCATTTCCACTCCATAAGATTCTTCCATTTTCAAGTAAAGCTAATGTATTGCTATTACCTGCACTTATTTTTTTAACAGGGTACTCTGTAAAATCAAAAGTAGAATTTTCAAAAGAGGCTAGATAGTTACTATCACCAGTACCTGCATTTCCTTTAGAATTATTTCCCCAAGCTACGATAGATTTATCAGGTAAAGAGATAAAAGCTGTTGTGCTAAAAACATCATTATAGATTCTGGAATAGCTTGATATTTCTTCATCCTTGATTAGATAATTAACATTAATATTACTATCTTTTAATGTAGGATATAGTGTTGAATTAATATGACTTTCTATTGTATCAAAAGAATAATCTGTATCTCCTAAATCAATAATCAGATTTACTTCGTCACTTTGTTGTAAGGTTAAATCTGCTATAGGGGCTAAATTGTTTACATTTACTATTTTTTCTGTATTAGGCTTAATAGAGGTATCGGCTCTTTTATAATCAGTACCTAATATAAATTCTTCAATAGTAGCTTGTCCAAAGCTTTCAATAACCCTGATGTTTATTAAATATTTGCCTATTTCAGATACTTCAAATTGATAACTATCTAAATAAATATTATTGTAAATTACTGTATTAATTTCATCGGCAAAGCTTCCGTCATTATCACTATCATATTTATAATAAACTATCATTCTATTTAATAGATCATTGTCATTAGAATAAGATTTATTTGTTAATTTAATTGTAGCATGATTATAATTATCATAATCTCGATATTCAGTTAATACAGATGTAAAATCAACAACAGGTACTTCATCTGCTATTACTGTATAAATTATTTCAACATAATCAAAGTAGCCTGCTCCATTAATAATATTTAAAGAAACCTGGTAAGTACCTGGTTTTTTAAATAGTACATCAAAGCTTTTTTTACCATCAATATTAGAATCAGTTAATTTAATATCATCCATTGTTACACCACTTGTTATTGGTGTTATTGTCCAATCAGCTATCGACCAATTTATAGGGTAATACTTAGGACTTATGCTTTTCTCACCTGAAATTGTAACCTTTCTGTTTTCCTTTAATGTGCCTGTGTAAGATATCTTAGCTTCTGGGATAGGTTCAGTAACTGTTACTGATTTAAAGCCAAAGGCATAGCCACCTTGATTGCTTGAAGCAATCAGGTGAATATTATTTGTGCCAATCGCTGAAACAGGGTACCATATTGAGCCATATTGATTATTAAAAAGATTTACATTATAAGCATTTTGTGTTTCCCAATCATAAGATATAGTTCCTTCAAGACCAGTAACCACTCCTACAACAAATAATTCATCACCTGCCATAACTGTATCATTGCAATATATATCAGCTGTACCTTGACCATCAGATGAGGTATATATGTATGTGGAAGTATAGGTTAAAGCTTCAAAAGATGTTCCATCTTTTAAGTATACTTTTGCTGTGACTTTATATTCCTCTGTGTAATTCTCATCTAAAACTTTACTTGCAGGAATTACAAAATTAAAGCTTGTATCAGAGGTTAAGGAGCTTCCTGCTATTGTTTTTGATTGATAATATGTGCTTGTGCTTTCTTTAGCATATATTACCCATCTATCTATATTACTTGAAGTTGTATAATTAATTAATTGAGAGCTGACATTGATAGTAACGGGTATATCAGCATTATTAAATTGAACACTATCTGGATTAGTATTTGCATATACATTTACATATGGGTCGTCTTTTTCTTCAACATTAATAGTTATCTCTTTAGTTATTGTTTTTGTGTAAATATCATCAGGCGATAAAGTTGATTTAAGATATACTGTTCCTTTTAATGTAACAATATTAGATCCTACTTTTAAATTACTTCTTGAAATTGTATCATCTGTTGTTATACTAACACTTGTCGCTTCACTTATACTTTTGGAACTACCTTTATATTCAGCTTTAAGTATTTCTATCTGTTCAACTGTAGCATAACCTTCTAAACTAGC
>JBFXJF010000097.1:0-3700 GCA_050175155.1 Vulcanibacillus sp. | reverse complement strand
GACGAGGAAAAACGCGGAAGTAATACCATGTAATTACTTTTATAGGGGGATAATCAAAGATGCATAAAAACCTATTATTGTTTTTTATCTTATTGATTTGCACAATTGTCTTTATTACCGGTTGTAGCAATAAGCAACCTGTGGTAGGGAATTCTGATATATCAGCAGATGAAATTAATGCTCAAATAGCCAGTATTCTTAATGAGTTAGCAAAAGAAGAAAAACCAGTTGATGTAGAAAGAGATAATGAAGTTAATGAAGAGAATTCGGAATCTTCCTTTGAGGATAGAACTTTAAGAAAAAGTGATTATGAATTAGTCGACGGTGAAATTGCAGATTTTTTTTCCTACAATTATAAGGATAGGTCTATGTATATAGCTGGGTTGAAGATATTTGATGAATTTAGCACTTCAAATGAAGGTAGTGTTTCAATAAATACTAACGAGAATATTTTAATATTCAGCATGACTAAAGCTACTGGATCTGTTACGGGTGCACTTGACGGACCTCATGTATATTTTAAAATTGACCTTTCAACAAATGAAATTATCGATAAACAATTTACTCCTGCTCCAAATTATGCTGAATTAGGTAAGACAGAGTATATCCAACATAGCGAAGAAGTAATTGAATTGAGTGATGAGCGAATGATTGAGATTGGAGTGTATTTTAGGGATTTAATTTTAGAAATAGAAGCAAATTAACAAAAGAAAACAGTGGTTAAGGTTAGCCATGGGGGGTCCGACATCAGTTAACACAATATCACCGCATCGGCGTAACGGGGAAGTAGATTCATAGGAAGTACGCCTCGGTCGCTAGAAGTAGAATCAAGAAGCATAATCAGCGACACACCCTTTCGCTAACCGAGCCGGCAAAGCCCGAGCCTAACAAAAGAGCTTTGTAAGGCTCGAACTTCACCTGTAAGCTCAAGGGCGTCGGGGATACGAATCGTTATAGGAAATTAAAAAAATTTAGAGCATATTATGTAAAAATAAAGTTTTTAAAGGGGATTAATAATGAAATATAAATTTATTTTTGTTATTTGCTTATTACCTTTATTAATAGTTGGTTGTACTCAAAATGAAGAATTAACAAATGTAGACGATTTTTTATTTACTTATCAAGAAGTACTAAATACTTTAACAAATAACGACATGGAATTAAAGGAAGTTAACAATCTTAGTATTGAAAATTTCAAACTGTACTACTCTAATCCAAATATATTAACTATGGAAAATAATGAATTATTATTAGTTTATATTTTTAGTGATTTCAAAGGAAGAGAAATTGCTGAAGAGGAATTATTTATTCGAAGAGAACAAATTCTTGAATTATTTGATAATGACATATTAAGTTATAAAACGTTTGAAGCAAAAAATGCATTATTAGTATATACCATATCAGAGGATACCAAGTTTGAATCAGATTTGATTAATAAATTAGATTCAATTGTTTTTGAAAAATTAAATGAAGGTGAAACAATTATTTATACCGGTAGTAGTGAATATTGGGAAGGTGAAATGTTAGTTGAATTTTATTCTCATTGGTGGGAAGATGAAAACGGAAATTTTATTGATTATGATATTAAGAAGATAGAAACTGGAAAACTGCATTATAAAGGTAATGTTGAGGATATTACTACATCTATTGATTATGTAGTTGAAGATAGTACTGGTTCTGCTAGGGCAAGTGAATTTAATTTAAGTAAGGATGGATATATAAATTTGGGAACTAGTGGTGGAAGTGGACCAAGTCCGAAAAAAGATACTATATATACAGTTACAATCAATTGGAATGATAAAGTAGAAACTTTCGAATTACATGCGAAATAGTTAAATTTTTTAACTTCCTATAACACAATATCCCCACTGCGTCGCATACGCTCCTTGGTTGCCCGAAGCGGAAATACATAGAAGATAATTCGAAGTAGTTTGATAGATTAATCAGGCAACACACCCTTTCGCTAACCGAGTCGGCAAAGCCCGAGCCTAACATAAGAGCTATGTAAGGCTCGGCCTTTACCTTGTAAGCTCAAGGGCGTCGGGGATACGAATACGTTAGACGAAAGACTTGCAAACATTGATTAGAAAGAATGAGGTTATATGGTGAAAAAAAGATTTGAAAAATGGAAATTAGAATTTTATGTTTCTTTGTCACTAATTTTATTGATTGTCATTTGTATTGCTTTCTTAATTCTTCTGAGTGAAGGTGACTTTAGAAATATAATACTTAATTTGATGACAGAATTAATAGGTATTTTTATAACTTTAATTTTAATTGATGTCTTTATTAGGCGTCGAGAACAACGGGGTCTAAAGCTTGACCATATTATTAGAGTAAAGAATACTGTAGATTATTTTCAATCATATTTAGAGGATATAAGCAAAACATTAGATGAACTCAATAAGGATAATGACGATAAAGTAATTTTTGAAAGACTTAAGTGGTTACTATTAAACATAAATAAAAAATCAGTATTTCAATTTTTTGTTGATGAGAATATCGTATCAATTACGGGAACAGCGGTTAGTATTTTATCAGAGTTAGAAACTAAATTTAGAGGAGTAAATGATTTTCAAAGTTTATGTCTAACAAGAAAAGATATCGTGTTGATAAGAAAAAATATACATTGTGAGCGAATGAAATTGGTGATATTCAGAAGAGAATTAGAGAAAGGTACTTATGTTTTGTAATTCAAAGAAGGCAAGTCCTTCGTCTAACAAAGCATCACCGCATCGGCGTAGCAGGAAGTAAATTCATATGAAGAACGCCTCGGTCGCGGAAGTAGATTCATAGAGGCAGAATCAGCGACACACCCTTTCGCTAACCGAGTCGGCAAAGCCCGAACCTAAGAAAAGAGCTTTCTAAGGTTCGACCTTCACCTTGTAAGCTCAAGGGCGTCGGAGATACGAATACGTTATCTGAAAGGAGCGTTAAGAATGAATTCAATTTTAGTAAACTCATCACAGGTTGAGTTTTACACATTTTTGAAACCAATTTTTAATTCAATTAATAATAAACAAATTCAATATAATTGGCTTCTTACCGACCTTGAACTTAATTGGATACCAGAAGACTTTTTAGACTTTATGGAACAATATAAAGTGTCCGATAGCTATTGGGACAGAGAAAATATTTATTGGATTACAGGAGAACAGCTTACTGCGTTCACAAATAAATACGAGGGCATTCAATTTATTTGGGGAATACTGAGTGGATTTGATAAATCAGTAACAATAGATATTAATAATTTAATAGAACATCCCTTTGCTGATGGGAATCCAAATTTTTGGATTCCAGGGGGAGTAGCGACGCAGCATTCAAAAGCCGAACTCGAGATTGTATGTTGGGATTCTTCATTAACTTTACTAATAAGTAATGACCAAGAGATCGTTAAGAAGTTTAGTAGAGTTTTTATTGATGCAAGAGATTTAGATGAATATAATTCCGAAGAATAATATGTGAAAGTGTTTCGACGTCGACACTCCCTTCAGATAACATAATATCACCGCATCGGCGTAGCTAAGAAGTAAATTCATAGGAAGAACGCCTCGGTCGCAGATGTTTGATTCGAAGAAGTAGATTCAGCGACACACCCTTTCGCTAACCGAGCCGGCAAAGCCCGAGCCTAACAAAGGAGCTTTGTAAGGCTCAGCCTTCACCTGTAAGCTCAAGGGCGTCGGAGATACGAATACGTTAT
>JBFXJF010000096.1:0-3784 GCA_050175155.1 Vulcanibacillus sp. | reverse complement strand
ATAGAATATATAGATTTGCTCTTCTAAATGTAGGCTTTAAATATGTTGGTACAGTTACGCAAAAAGACTTAGAACCAGGAAGAATGTATTTTGAAGATAGAGCTGGTAAATGTATCTACTACATCGTGGCAGTAGATATTAATGGAATAGAATCAGTTCAATCCGAGTATATTGGGAATATGGATATTAACCCTTTCGATAATGGAAGTAATAATGACTCGGAAAACAATAATGTTCCTTTAACAATTCCAAGTGCACCAAGTAATTTTAGTTCTATTCATGTTGGGTCTACTAACTATGTAACTCTAACTTGGTTCCAAAATGATTCACAAGAATTCGTTACAACATACAATATTTACTTTGGTAATGATATAAGTGGACCATTTACTTTAGTGACTAATACTCAAGATACAGTATTTACACATAATTTTGGTGAACAACAAGAAGAATTGTATTACTATATCACAGCTGTCAATCAAATAGGTGAATCACAACGTTCAGAAATTATACAAGTAAAGTAATATAAAAGGGGAATGACCATTTATAACATCTTGGTCTTTCCCCTTTTACATGCACCATGAATTTCAATAACTTAAATACCCGCAAAATTAGATATCTCTTAACATCTTATCTACTATTAAATAACTTCGATCAGCTGCAAATTTGGCAAATTCACTAAAATTAACACTGGCAGAATGATCAGCTTTATCTGACATGGAACGCACAATAACATAAGGTATATTATTCATGTCACAGACTTGTGCTACGGCTGCACCTTCCATCTCAGTACATAATCCTCCAAATCTCTCATATAACTCTTTTGCCATATCAACGTCAGCTATAAATTGATCTCCCGATAATATTTTCCCAGAGATAATAGTTGCATCACTTACTTCTTCACTAGCTTTAAGAGCTATATTTATTAATTCATTATCTGCTTCAAAAATAGATTTTTCTGAATAAGGAATACACCCCTTTTCAAAACCTAAAGGACTAGCATCAATATCATATTGTTGCGCTATCGTGGATATTACAATATCACCAATATTCAAATCCGGATCTAAAGCGCCTGCAACACCAGTAAATATTATCTTATCAATATTAAATTTATCTACTAAAATTTGTGTGCAAACGGCGGAATTTACTTTCCCTACCCCCGATTTGCAAAGCACAATTTCCCGTCCACTCATTAACCCTTGATAAAAAATAATGTTCGCAATTTTTATCTGACTAATATCTTCTATTCTTATCTTATAGCTTTCGATCTCCTCATCCATTGCTCCAATAATGCCTATCCTCATATGAACCTCCTTGAATTAATCAAAAAAACTACTACAAAATACAATATGTGTTTTTGAGCAGTTTCTTTCTAATATATACTTTTTTTAATTATTACTTAAAATATTTTCAACACTCTCAGCTTTATAATCGTCATAATTTTTATCTAAAATAACTATAACTACTCGACGGTTTTTCATTCTTCCCTCAGCTGTAATATTAGTGTCTAATGGCATAGTGTCGGCAAATCCTGATATTTTAAATCTATCAGCTGGTATTAAGTGCTCCTTTATAAAATAATTCGCCACATTTGCTGCTCTATCCCCAGATAAATTCCAATTCGAAACATATATTGAAGGTTGAATAATTCTCTGACTATCAGTATGCCCTTCTATTTCAACTAAATTCGGTATGGTTATTAAGAGATCAGCAACAGTATCTAAAAAAGGTTTGGCTTGCTGTTTTACAACAGCTTGTCCCGAATCAAATAATACATCCTCTTGTAAAACTAGTTCAACACCACGTTCTTCCCTTGTAGCAGTTATTACTCCTTCTAGGTCATGTTCCTCTAAATAACTCTTAACCTCGGCTAATAACTCATCTAACTGTTTCTGATTTTCATCCTTTTCCCCTGTATCCAAGCTTTTTTCCATGTCAACTGGAGGAAAGTCCAATTCGATAGGACTTGTAGGAGGGTTATCTAAAATAAATTCAGAACTCTCATCAAAAACTCCTTTAAAAGAGTTAGCTATCATTCTAAACTTGTTGGCATCTATTTCAGAAAAAGAAAATAGTAAAATGAAAAAAACTAATAGTAATGTCATTAGGTCCGAAAAAGTTGCCATCCATGCTGGCGAGCCCTTTTTAACCTTTTTCTCTTTTTTAAGACCCATTAGTAAGCCACCTCTTCAGTATTTGAGGCAAGCTCTTTATTTTCTGACTCCTTCTTCTCCTTATCAACAAAAACATCTAATTTTTCTTGTAGTAATTTTGGATTTTGACCAGATTGTACTCCTAATATGCCTTCAATCATTATTTGCTTTACATAGACCTCGAAATCTGTACGAATCTGAATTTTTCCCGCTAAAGGTATGAAAAATAAATTAGCTAGTACTGAGCCATAAAATGTCGTAATTAATGCTAACGCCATTGTTGGACCAATTGCAGCAGCATCGCTTAAATTTAATAACATTAAAATTAGACCAATAAGCGTACCAATCATTCCCCAAGCTGGTGCTAATTCTCCCGCTTTTTCAATAACACCTATACCAGTGTTTTTTCTTTCTTCATATGCCACAATCTCTGCTGAAAGAATCTCCCTTATCTGTTCAGCTTCTAATCCATCAACTGTTAAAAGAATTCCTTTTCTGATAAAAGCGTCATCTAATTCCTCCACTTTATTATCCAATGCCAATAGTCCTTCTCTTCTCGCAATCGTAGATAATTCTATAAATAGGTCTACTAACTTAGAAATATCTTTTTTGTCCTGATAGAAGGTATCTTTAATCGAATCAAATGATAGTTTAAACTCATCAGATGAGTAATTAACCAATAGTGATGCAATTAATCCACCGAATACCGTTATTATAGAAGAAATACTGATGAATATTTTTGCACCAACTAGTCCACCAGTTAATATTATTGCTAATGCAATTAAAACTATTCCTAAAATCATTCCTATTGGTGTCATAATATCAAATTTTTTCATACGACTCTCCCGCTACATGTAATATATTCTTTTTCTACATTTTTTTTGTAGATTGTCTATTTATCAATTTATGTTGAAGTACAACAATTTGATCTTCAATGAGTTCGTTTTTCATATGTTTAGTTAAAAATCTCATTGCAACTGCTCCAATATCATATTGAGGCTGAGATACTGTAGATAACAAAGGACGTACCATTGATGAAATCGCTGTATCATCGAAGCCTCTCACTTCAATATCGTTCGGAACGTTTAAATCTTGCTCTTGAATTACATGAATGGCACCAACTGCCATTTCATCACTTGAGGCTAGGATTGCTGTTGGTATTTCATTTAGCTTTAAAAAAAACTTCATTGCTTCCATACCTGACTCATAATAATAATTACCAATTCTTACATAATCCTCATTAAATGAGATTCCAGCTCCCTTAAGAGCCTCTTTATAGCCCAAAAACCTCTCATGTCCAGATAGTGGATCACTTAAGGGCCCTGAAATAAATCCTATCCTACTGTGCCCAGAATCAATAAACGCCTTAACAGCATCTTTCGCTGCCAAAAAATGATTAATATCAACCGAAGGAAAAATCCTATTTTTATCTTTAGTCGTTGCCAATACAACTGGCACGCAAGAAGTTTGAAAAGTATTAAGATGGGAATCAGTTACTTCTCCTCCCATAAACAATAAACCATCAACCTGTTTTTCAAATAGAGTATTGATTAAGTTTAATTCCTTATCAATATTTCTATCAGAGTTACACAATATAATATTGTAATTATACATACTAGCTATATCTTCAATTC
>JBFXJF010000095.1:0-3800 GCA_050175155.1 Vulcanibacillus sp. | reverse complement strand
CAAAAAACCAATCTTTAGGCATTGGTTTTGTTGGCGTTAGGAAAACTTCCCATTTTCCCTGTTTTGCTTCTTCAAACTGTTCATGTGTTATGGGAATGCCCCATTTCCACCCTTCTTCAACCCATTGATCAATGACTTGGGAATTGATGTTTGTATATTTTGTTTTCATCTTGTTCACTGCTTTCTATTTAATTGTTTTTTTATAATAATAGTTGATTGGTCAAGCTTATTTGCAAGTTTTACCCTAGATTGATTAACGGTCTAGGTTTATGCTTAAACATGACTAACACCACACTATTTTAAAAATAAATTTTTGTCAGCATTTTTGATGCGTTTGTCGGTTTATTTTTGATGTATTTGGCCTGTTATTTTAATGAACTTGTCTTTCTCTTGTTTGAGTATATACTATTTTGTATGTAAACAAATGTTAATCGTGTAGAGGTAACTCCATCTTAGTGAAACAAATCGATTAATAGGGCATTCCAAAACCATTTCATGTATCTCGTTTTTTAGAAAAAGGTGAAACCCTTTCTTCATTAAAAAGGCTCAATACAAAATGAACTGGTATAGTAAAAGTAGACAAGTTAAAAAGATTAACGCAGTCTACTTTTTTTGTTATAGTTAATAAATAAGGAGAAATTAAATCACCTCTAAATTTTGGTTTAACTAATAAGTTTTTATATAATACATTTAATTATCAAAACACCTGTTCGAAATGACCTATATACAGGCAGTTTTTTATAGGATTTTTAAAGAATTTATAAGCTTTTTTTACTTCTTTAAATAGAGCTATTAATCTGCTTTGTATCCCCAAACGACTGGTATATCGTTATAATTCCAAGTTGACTTCCACTCAATTGGTCTTGATAATGCTTCTGCGTATATGGTTAGGCCGCTGGATTCCGAAAAAGCATAAGCTCCGATTCTAGTAACACTATTGGGAATCACGATGCTTATAAGGTTACTGGCTCCATTAAAGGCGTAATCTCCAATACTGGTGACACTATTCGGAATCACCACACTTGTTAAACTGCAGGCAACAGTAAAGGCATAATCTCCGATTCTAGTGACACTGTTGGGAATCACGATGCTTGTTAAACTGAATGCCCCATAAAAAGCATAATCACTAATGCTGGTAACACCATTAGGTATAACAATACTGGTTAGATTGCTAGCTTCTTTAAAAGCTCCAGATCCTATGAATGTTACACTATCAGGTATAACAATACTAGCAAGATTAGTGGTCCCTGAAAAGGCATAATGACCAATGCTAGTAACACCATTCGGAATCACGATACTTGTTAGGCTACTGGCTCCTTCAAAGGAGTTATCTTCAATAGAGGTTACACCATTAGGGATTACGATGCTTGCTAAACTGCTTGCTCCATAAAAAGCATATTCTCCAATACTCGTTAAACTTTCTGGTATCACAATGCTCGTTAAACTGCTTGCTTCAGAAAAGGCACCTTCTCCAATGCTGGTCACACCATCAGGTATAACAATACTAGTGAGGTTGCTGGCTCCATAAAAGGCATAATTCCCTATGCTGGTCACATTATTTGGAATAACAATGTTCGTTAAACTACTTGCTTCAGAAAAGGCGAAATCCTCTATGCTTGTTGTGTTTGTAATGATTACTTCTTTTAACCCACTAGGTAAATAATAACCATTTGCTAAATAACTACCTGAATAAGATGACGATCCAAATATATATTTGAAATTCCCTACAGATGGCAAAGTTATAGAAGATAAACTGCTAGCTCCAGATAAGGCATTATCTCCAATGTTAGTCACGGTGCTTGATATAACAATGCTGGTTAAACTGCTAGTTCCTTCAAAAGCATTCTTTCCAATGCTGGTCACACCATTGGGTATAACAATACTAGTGAGGTTGTTTGCTCCATAAAAGGCATAATCTCCAATATCCATTACACCTTCAGGTATAACAATACTAGTGAGGTTGCTAGCTTTTGAAAAGGCATAATCTCCAATACCCATTACACCATCAGGTATAACAATATTAGTAAGGTTGCTAGCTCCATAAAAGGCAAAATCTCCAATGTATGTTGCTTTGGTGATAATAATCTCCGTCAATTTGTTAGGTAAATAGGCTTCATATTCAGAATCATAACTACTTTCGCGAAGATTTACACAATAACTTCCGGGATAACTTTCTTGTCCAAAAATATAACCAAAAATATATGCATCTTTTGATAAATACCGTTCTTGTTGTAAAAATGGTAAAGTCATTGAAGATAAATTGCTGGCTCCAGAAAACGCACCCTCTTTAATGGTGGTCACACTATCTGGTATCACAATACTTGTTAAACTACTAGCTCCTTCAAAGGCATATTCTCCAATGCTAATCACACTATCAGGTATCACAATATTTTTTAAATTGCTGGCTCCAGAAAAGGTAAATCTACGAATGATAGTCACACCGTCAGGTATAACAAGGCTAGTTAAACTGCTTGCCCCAGAAAAGGCACCTTCTCCAATGTTGGTCACACTGTCCGGTATCACAATGCTGGTTAAACTGCTTGCTTCAGAAAAAGCACCTTCTCCAATGTTGGTCACACCATCAGGTATAACAATACTGGTGAGGTGTCTAGCTCCTGAAAAGGCATAATTTCCAATGTTTGTGACAGGTTTATCATTGATGGAAGATGGAATAATGACTTCGTCAATATTTTGATTTATAAATCTTGTTATATGTATCTGATTATTAACTAATTCATATTCAAAATCTTCCAAGTAATTTTCTGTATCACTAGTTTCTGTATCAATAGTTTCTGTATCACTAGAAGAACACGATATCAAAGTTCCCCCTAAAAAAAATATAAACAACAAATAAATAGCGTTTTTCATTACTTACCTCTCTCTTATAAAATTCATGAAATATACATAATTTTTGGGAAAACTAAATCATCTCTTGAGGTAGAAAAAATAGCTAATCTAAAGGAATTCACAAATCACTTCACTAAATTATCATTTCTAACTTACTTAAATCAATAACTTCAATATATTCTTCTACGTTTTTAGTTCCTTATTGTATTTGTAATAATCAACACTCATTTTGATGGCAAATAGTCATCGGAATAATGATCTTTTGGAATTCATCTTTTTAAAATACCTTTTTATATGTTAGCAATATCTAAGCAAAGGCCTAACTTGTTCTTGAATGTCCATTCTTTTACTAAGTGTTAGTAATCCGTGTTACTCCTCAATGAAGCGGTATTTTAATTCATTTGTCTATGAAATCAAAGGCCTTATTTCATATTGGATAGAAGCATCACTTAATCGTTTAAAATTTGATATAATCGTTTAAAGATTCTTTATTTACAACTAAATTTTGCAAAAAAGATTGCTCTAAATGGTCGAGATGATGGGATTTGAACCCATGGCCTCTTGGTCCCGAACCAAGCGCGCTACCGAACTGCGCTACATCTCGATAAATCTTTGTCTATTTTATCATTATTTGGCCTGTTTTACAAGGTCCCCTAAACAAATATTGACTTTAAACAAATTATAAATATAATAGAGTCAGGGAGGAAACTATGAAAAAAAGTTTATTAATTGTTGTATTGCTGTTTTTGATGTTTTCAATGAATGTTGTAAAAGCTGAAGATGATATTATTGTTTATCCATTTGATTCGATTACGATTACCAAAGCCTTTCATTTTGAAGCTTCGATTGCATCAAATGTTTCAGAACAATCATTTTTGTTTGGTCATGTAAATGTTGATGAGAACATTCATGTATATGTCGGCTTTTTGGTTTTTACAAATGGAGGAACTTCT
>JBFXJF010000094.1:0-3840 GCA_050175155.1 Vulcanibacillus sp. | reverse complement strand
AATCATTTTAAACGAGGGATTTTCATGACTCAAGAAATTGTTTTACTATATCTTTTATATTTATTATTAAACTTATTTAATACAATAATTATTTCGCATCAAGTCTCAAATAAGTATATCGTACCTTTTAAACATACATTTAAAGGCGAGTTTAACGCGATTTTGGGTAACTTGTTTACACTGAACTTAGTAGCTTTTATTTTATTGCTTTTTACTAAGAATCTTTATTGGTTTTCCTTAATACTGCTTATTCTAACAGGCGCTCTTAATCTCATGTTGTTTTTGCTAAATGTATTTAATTTATATTTTGGTAATGCATTTACAAAAGACAGTTTAGATATGTTTAAAAATCCAATTAAAGGGATATCAAAAGGTCTTGGTAAAGAAATAATTAAAGAATTATTCAACTACTATCGAATTATTTTATTTATGCCTTTCTTTATTTTTTTCACAGCGATAGTTTTCTTTGGTAAATCAAATCTAGAACTAATAGTAATTCCGATAAATTTATCATCAGTTATAATAGCAATTTTCTTTTCTTTAGTAATGATATTGTTAGCGTGGATTATTTATGAAAGGATGTATTTTAAAGATCTAACAATAAAAGCAGTGAAATCTACTTATGGAATACAAAACTTTGGAGTTTATCCATTTTACTTAAAAAGTCTATTTAAATTAACGTCGGTAGAAGAGTTGTTGGTTGATACTAAGAAAAAAAATTTTACTGAACTTACTTATGAATACAATCGATTCAATAAGAATAAGTTAAACTATGAGAATTTTATTAATAAAAAAGTTTATAGCAATGAACTTACCATTTCTAAGGTGGCGAAAAGTATCAGTGTAGATAAATCACTTTTAAATGGTAACCAATCACTAACTGGGATTTTGGGTGGTAAAAACCTAGTTTTAGTTCAAATGGAATCCATGAGTAGGTTTTTACTCGATATCTCGGTGTTAAAAAATGAATTTCCATTTGTTAGGGCTTTACTTGAAGAGTGTGTTGACTTCACTGAATTTTATTCTAGTGTTGGTATGGGAGTTAGCTCAGATGCTGAAGTAACGACATTAACGGGTCTTTATGCCACAGGATGTAATTCGCTGTACTGGTCAAAGTTCGACAACTCAAAAAAAGAATATAGGGGTAACATAGATATTGCATCTCTTCCAAAACACTTTAACCAGAAGGGATATCATACAGAGGCTGTGCACGGTGATTACAAGCGATTTTATAATAGAGAATTTGCTTATCCTAATATTATTGGATTTCAAAATTTTTTTGGAATAGAAGATTTCCCGGATAAAAAAGTAAGTAAACGTGAGGGATTAATTGATATGTTTTCGTATGAGTATAGCAGCGGTAAATATCACATTTCTCCTTGGGTAAGTGATTATCAACTTGCAGATACAGTAAGAAATAGAATACATTCGGTAACTAAATCAACATTTTTATTTCCTATCACTATGATGCCACATACGCCGTTTGAGTTTTATCCCGACAAGAACAAAACTTATATTGAGACATGTGGACTAAAAGAAATAACAAAAAAATATTTAAGATTTTCAGATTACTACGATGATGTTGTGAAAAGGTTTTTTATCGATGATAATGGAAATGATATTATTGATAGTAACACTGTATTTTTATTTTATGGCGATCATGGTTGTGGAATAAAAAATGGCGACGTGTCGAAATTGTTTCAAAGACAACTTTCATATCTAGAAGAAAGGCGGCTATTACAACAGCTAGTTTGCTTTTTATATGTACCCGGAGAAAAAGAAATTTCTAAGAATGGGGTAATTATCAAAGAGGGTTTGATAAAAGGAAAACAAAATTTAGTAAGGGGACACATGGACATATACAGAACTGTTATTGAATTATTCGGCTTAAAAACAAACAATGACGCTTATTTTGGGACACATCTCTTAAGCGATGAACCAACATTTGTTTTAGATAATAAGTTGCAAGATGTAATTATGGATAACTATATTTTTTCGATGCGCAATAAGGCTCAAAGGTTTCCTAAAAACATCAAAATAGATGAAGAAATCTTTGATAGCATCAAGGGATTTAAAATTTTAAATGATATTTTAATTGAAGATAATGACATTCAAAGCAAACTAAACGAAGAATTGAAGATTAAAGGTAAATGACATAAATTGAAAAAAAATCACTCATTACAAATGTATTAAAAGTAACAAAAAAACTGTTGAAAAAAGTTTTTTCTAGTGGTGAATTTATTTTAATTAACAATTACAGGTAACTCAAAGGCAAATAAAAATTATTGGTTTAGTTCTATAATGTGGTATTGATATCGACTTGAAGGCACATTAAAAGAAGCGTAGCAAATTTTAGGAAACTCAGGATGGGAAATTTATTACTTTTTTTACATTAATAATCATCGATTAACCCGAGCGGTGAGAAATCAATTTAATTTTAAAAAATTACACTTTTCTCTTCTTGACACTACCTCTGATTTTAATGAATAGTTGTTTGTCATTGAAGTTAAATAAAAAATTTTTTACAATTAGTATGATAACATTCATGGTTTATGCAAGGAGGCGCTATGTTAAAGCGTGTGAAATTAAGCAGCATTTATTTATTTTTTAGAATTTTTATTAGTTTTCTATTAGTTATTAGTGTGTTGGGTGTATTCATCAATACAGAAGATGATGCAATTAGTAGGAATATTTTTGTGGCGATGCAATCACTCATATTGCTTGTTTTGTCATTTAGCCCTTCATATGCAGAAAAAAAATTTAAATTGCAAATTCCAAACTTCATGGAAAGTATATTTTTAATTTTTATCATTGCTGCATTGTTGCTGGGAGAAATTGCCGAATTTTTTGTGCACATAAGCTGGTGGGATAGCCTTCTTCACACGGCTTCAGGACTACTTGTTGCAATTGTAGCTTTTTCTATAATTAAAGCGGCTGTAAATAATCCGAACAAAAAAATTGACATTAATCCTCTTTTTATTGCTATATTCGTTTTGAGTTTTACCATAACTGTTGAAGTCGTTTGGGAAATATTCGAATATGCTGTTGATTCATTTGTTCCAACAAGCAATATGCTACGTACTAAAAACTCACTTACATTAGAACCTTATGAGGGTTTATATGCCATTAGAGATACAATGCATGATATTATTTTAACTTTCATCGCTGCATCTATAATTGCTACATTTGGATTTTTTGACAGTAAGTATAAATTGGGGATATTTAACCGTTGGATTATAACAAGAAAAGAAGAATAAATCGATACTAATTAACGAAACTTAATAACTCTCTCTTGAGTGAACCAAATATATAGGACTGAATAAAATTTAATATTTATTATTAAATATCATAAAATCAATACACAGCATACTAAATATGAGTTTAATTTTTCTACCTCAAATGAAGATTTGATTTCATGTGCAATTCGCGAGGTTTTTGAAGAAACCGGACTATTACTTGATCAAAATCTGATACAATTTTATAAAATATATGATGATCATTCAAGAATAGCTCAATATCCAGATGGGAACACTCTACGCGTAATCACTGCTGTGTATTTTATCAATTTATTAGATTTTCCTGTATTAGACACAAGTTCAAAATCTAAAGAATTGAAATTCTTTTCAAAAAATGAAATTATGCGGGTAAAAATAGCTGAAACACATATTCCAATTATTAAACAATGGTATAATTTATAATAATTTCGTTTAAGCTTTTACTGATGAATGCATTATGGGTACCTAATTTAATTATTATGTTGATGATATTGCTATTTTTAAAGGACTATAATCGAAATGTCATTTTGTTAAGCTTGTTTTATAAGGGTGCGTAAAATCACAT
>JBFXJF010000093.1:0-3866 GCA_050175155.1 Vulcanibacillus sp. | reverse complement strand
CCAAAAGCATTAATAAAAGCTATAGATGAATATATAGATTATTACAACAATACTCGTTTAATAACAAAACATAAAATGAGTCCTGTAGAATACAGAAACAATATGATATAATAAAATAATCAAAAGTTGGAGATATGGTATAATAACCATACTACTCTGATGTTGGGAGCTTTTTTTATATAGTAGACTAACTCAAATTTCAATCATTATCCATATCGTTCAAACACAATCACTTTCAATTAAGAAGTAATTGTAATATATGTCATATCCGCCGTTTTAAAACATTTGATTTTAAAATAAAATGATATAGTAAATATATTTGTTTATAAAAACGCAAATTCTTTTGAACTGAATATACTTAGTTAAAATTGCGAACATGTAAAATTTGTTCGCTTTTTATATATTATGATATAGGGGAGAGAATTAAAATGTTTAGAAAAACTGTTACAGTTTTACTATGTGTATTTATGGTTGCGGGTAGTGTTATACCACAGAATACTCAGATGGTCTATGCTCTAGATAATTCCTATAATGAAACAAGTGATTTAGAAGAAACTGAAAACTATTACGAAAGCGAAAACATAGATCCAGCCTTAATTCCAGTTAGTGTAGAAGACACAACTATGAGAACCGAAACAGAGAAATATTTCAGAAAAATTGATGGAACATATGAGGTTGCAATCTATGATGCGGCGGTCCATTATGATGATAATGGAGAATGGAAAGACATTGATAATCGTATGGTATACAATACAAATGAGGATTTGTATGAGAACATGGCAAATAAGTTCAAAATCAAGTTTCCAAAAACAATCGACTATAATAAAAGTATTAAACTTGATATGGGAGACTACTCAATTGATTGGAATATGTTGGGTATAAATACATCTCCAATATCATACGAGGATTCAAATTTATCGCCTAATAACATCAAAGAATTGGTAAATATAAACTCATCAATTATATATGAGAATGTAATAACTAATGTGAATTTGGAGTATACATTATCTAGCACAAATATAAAAGAAGATATTATCCTTGAAGCATATATTCATGATTATTCTGCTGTCTTTGAATACAAACTGAAGAACTTAGAATTAGTAGAGACTGAAGAAGGTAAAATCGAATTTATCAATAACAACGGAGAAACAGTGTTTGAGTTTTCAGATTTGATAATGTATGACAACGATTTTAATGTTTCAAGCGATATCGAATATACAATTATTCAGACGGGCAACATAACATACGAGATTACAATAACGCCATCAGATGAATGGCTTCAAGATGCTGCTTATCCAGTAAAAATAGACCCATCTTTGATAAGTACAACAACAAGCATGTCTATATATGATACATAAGTATGAATTATAATGGGTCTGAGTATTTTTATATCACAAATTTGCAAGGAGATGTTATTGAGTTAGTTGATATAAACGGTAGTAGTGTGGTAAAATACAAATATGATGCTTGGGGTAATATTATATATCAGACTCCAAATCAAACAATCGGAGACATTAACCCATTTAGATATCGTAGTTATTATTTCGATGAAGACACTGGTCTCTATTACTTACAATCTAGGTATTATGATCCTGAAGTTGGTAGATTTATTAGTGCGGATGGTTTTTTTGGTTCAGTAGGTAATGCGCTGAGCCACAATGCGTATGCATACTGCGAAAACAATCCAGTAATGTATGTTGATCCTGAAGGAGAATTCCTTTTGCATATTCTTGTTTTTGCTGTTGTTGTATTATTCTTAGGAACCACGATAGCATTAACTCCACTCGAAAGAAAGTCGGGTGAAAACATATCGATAACATATTATGCATCACCTGACCCATATGCATTTGGATTTGAATTTTTAGGCGAGGGAGTTAATGGGCAGTATGTTCAGGATGGTACAACGTGCGATTTATATGGTGTATGCAATCAATTTGATGCGGTTAATGTTCAAAGAGGTCTATTGGGTACAAATATAAGTACTTCTAATGGCGAAACTTCTGTTAGCCACTCTTTCTCCGTTTTCTATATATCCTATGATCCGTATAATCTACTAGATGTTAGTTCTTGGGGTGGGGGAATTTCACTCGGTTTTTCAGGAGGAGCACCGGGGGTAGGATCTGGTGGAGCTTCTTTGGATGTAGATATAATAGGAATTATAATGGACTTCTTAGGAGTGGGCAGTGATGACTAAAAATAATACTAGTGACGATATAATTAAGAAATACAAAAAAAGTATAATTTTTGATTCGTTTATTTGTATGTTTCCAGAGATAATTTTTGGAATTCTTTTTCCTTATCTTAAAAATGTGTTTCACAATAGTATCCTTCTTGTGTTTTTTCTGATTGGCACTATATCTATTGTTATTTACTTATTCATAGACATAGTATTCCTTGGGAGAAGCCCAGGAATGAGATTATATAAGCTAGCAATATACAAAAAAGAACAAAACAAAAAAGTGGAATTATTTAAATATATTCATAGGCGGTTTTTAGAACTAACTATTCATTCTTTTTTTACAAAGTCATTTGATAGTAAATGTAATTATATTGACAAGATTACAAATACATATATTGACTGTAACGTTTAATTTATTAGAAATACATTATTAGATTAGTATAAATTATGAACAGCATATAATCAATATTGGAAGGTCGCTAACATATCAGGAAGCAGTTAACGAATTAGCTGCTGGACGAAATGTGATTTGCAGGTTTAGTTGGGAAGCAAGAGCTGCAGCGACTGAAGCTGGTGCCGGTGTAGAACCGCTATTTCATTTAGCTCACCATACTGGTTTCGGTTATTATGATCATTATCATGTCGGAAATCATATTGGCAAAGCTCATTGCTGGTATATTTACTTCTAGGAGGTGTGTAAAATGGTTTTTATTTTAGGAGACATAAAAGACAATAAATATAGTTCACTAATAAAATATTTATATACGAAATGCAAGAGAATAACGTTCTTTATTACTGATTTTTCAATAAAATTAGATAAAGTAAACATAACGAAATATCATTTTGGAAAACCAATTGTTAGTTTAGATGAATATGATTTAAATCCATCATTTTTGGAATATGTCAATCTAATAGAAAAAAAATACCCACAACTATGAAAAATGTAATAAAAAAATATTTTGATTTCAAGTATCCACATACAGTTTCAGATAGATTGATATTGGTTTATGAGATAGAGTTTACAGAAGAAGTTCTATATGAGTTAATTAACATTAATAGAGACTTATATAGTTTTAGTTATCCTGATCTGCCTGAAGATATATGTTTTTATGTTGAAGATAGGATATTGATATCTACAATTTGCCATGAAGAAGAATGTGCTATTGAAATGGATGAAGATAAGACAGTAAGTGATTTAATTAAAACAAATGAGTTTGCAGAAAGTGATTTTATATACAGGAGAAATATTTATTAACTAGAATTGTATATCACTACTTTTACTATTGTCATAAATTGTGAAAAAATGAGCACATTTTAAGACGTAAATAATAGGTAGACTCAAAACCGAAAAAAGTAATATTAGCGTCAATTCATAGTTTGTTATTTTAAAAATACAGTTGTAACACTATAATTACAGTTGTAACATTATAATCATTATGTTTTTAAGTTTTTTAGAGCAAGATTTTTAAAATCTTGCTCTTTTCTCTATCCAAAAGCAACTCCATCCAAAAATGAGTAAAACTCCGTTGGAAATAGAGTAAAACTCCATAATGACAAGACATATAACCTGACTTTTGCAGTATTACTATAAATTAAGTATTTAAAATATAAATGAACGAACTATTCACTACAAGATCACAGGCGAATCAAAGGCTGAATTTAGGCATTGATTCGTCTTTTCAATTGA
>JBFXJF010000092.1:0-3948 GCA_050175155.1 Vulcanibacillus sp. | reverse complement strand
TCAGGAATTAAGAATTTTTCAGGATTAATAAAATATAACTCTGAAAAAATTGAATATGAAAGCTACTCTGCTTTTATTGAAGATGGTTATCAAATTCCTAAAAAATTATTGAACCTATTAAAAGATATAGCAGTTGCTAAATGGGGTTACTATAATAGTTTTCAAGAGTTTCTATCCAATCAACCTGATGTTATTAATAATTATTGTTTACGTAAGGCATCTGACCTGAGCTTAGAGAAGTTGTATGAAGTATTGAGCCTTCTTATACACATACCAGAGTGCGTAGAGCAGTTAAAAAAGTTAAACTCTCACAAATATAATTTTTCACAAGCTGAAACAGAATACCTTGAGCTTACAGCTCATTTAAAACTTGAGAAGTTTCTCTGGATTGAGTCAGGAATTAAGAATTTTTCAGGATTAATAAAATATAACTCTGAAAAAATTGAATATGAAAGCTACTCTGCTTTTATTGAAGATGGCTATCAAATTCCTAAAAAATTATTGAACCTATTAAAAAATATCGTGGCTGTTAAATGGGGTTACTATAATAGTTTTCAAGAGTTTCTATCCAATCAAACTGATGTTATTAATAATTATTGTTTACGTAAAACAGCCCATATTAATTTAAATGTATTATACGAGCTTTTAACAAATATTTACCATATACCTGAATGTATAACCCATCTAAGAGCTTTACAATCTCAGAAATATCATGTTTCAGAAGCTGAAAAAGAGAAAATTGATTTATTAGATAATTTTAAGCTGAAAAAATTTATATGGATTCAAGAAGAAATTAAGAAATTTTCAGGATTAATACAATATAACTCTGAGCAGATTGAATATGAAAATTACTCTGCTTTTATTGACGATGGCTATCAAATTCCTAAAAGGTTATTGAGCTTATTAAAAGATATAGCAGTTGCTAAATGGGGTTACTATAATAGTTTTCAAGAGTTTCTATCCAATCAACCTGATGTTATTAATAATTATTGTTTACGTAAGGCATCTGACCTGAGCTTAGAGAAGTTGTATGAAGTATTGAGCCTTCTTATACACATACCAGAGTGCGTAGAGCAGTTAAAAAAGTTAAACTCTCACAAATATAATTTTTCACAAGCTGAAACAGAATACCTTGAGCTTACAGCTCATTTAAAACTTGAGAAGTTTCTCTGGATTGAGTCAGGAATTAAGAATTTTTCAGGATTAATAAAATATAACTCTGAAAAAATTGAATATGAAAACTACTCTGCTTTTATTGAAGATGGCTATCAAGTCCCTAAAAAATTATTGAACCTATTAAAAGATATCGTGGCTGTTAAATGGAGCTACTATCATAGTTTTCAAGATTTTTTATCCAATCAACCCGAGATTATTAATAATTATTGTTTACGTAAAAGAGCCCATATTAATTTAAATGTATTATACGAGCTTTTAACAAATATTTACCATATACCTGAATGTATAACCCATCTAAGAGCTTTAAAATCTCAGAAATATCATCTTTCAGAAGCTGAAAAAGAGAAAATTGATTTATTAGATAATTTTGAGCTGAAAAAATTTATATGGATTCAAGAAGAAATTAAGAAATTTTCAGGATTAATACAATATAACTCTGAGCAGATTGAATATGAAAATTACTTTGATTTTATTGAAGATGGACACGAAATACGTAACTCTTTGTTAATCTTATTAAGAGATATTATCTCTTTTAAATTTAAAAGCTATTATCTTTTTAAAGACTTTTTAGATAAACAACCTGATTTTATTAGTAGCTATTTATTAAATAAAGTATCTGATCTGAGTTTAGATAAATTATATGAAGTATTAAAAATAGTTATACTGATACCAGAGTGCATTACAAAACTAAAATATATAAAATCTCAAGAATACGATGTTGAAGAACTTGAAAAAGAAAAATTCGATTTATTAGAAAATTTAAAACTTGAAAAATTCATTTGGATTGAAGAAGGGCTTAAAAAGTTTTCTGAGCTTATAGAGTACGATTTTCCTAAAGCTCAATACAACAATTATTCTGACTTTATTACAGATAGCTATATAATTTCTAAAGAAGTACTTAACATATTAAATTATATTAGCGATTACCGTGATATATACTCCCATATACAAACAATTAAAGCTGAAATTGATAATATATCTCCTAAGACAACTTTTGAATATTACGATGATTTTTTCAACAAAGTAGATAAATACTTTAAAGAATCTCTTATTTGCTCAGAGCCAATCTCTAATATTAAAGAAAACATTAGAGATTTTAATACCTATAAAGCTCTTTTAAAAAATTCTCAGAGCGTATTAAAACTATTAAAAAAATTGGCTGAACTTGATAATAAATCAAAAAAACTTAAATCCCAAATCGAGTTAAATATAAGCAGCTATGATCTTGAGTTAGAAATAGCAGAAAAACAAAAAGAGCTTGTTGAAAAGTCAACAGCCTTATTTAACAACTATCTTTATAAAAAAATATCTGCTAATAAACCCCAATTCAGACAGACGATTTTTGATTATTACGGTAACTGGAAAGACTCAATATTAAATAATCTATTTAATTTGTTGATGCCTTTTATGGGCATTTTTGTTACTACCAACCTCTCTACAAGATACAACATTCCAAATACACCAGCTCTATTTGATTTTGTTATTATTGATGAGGCATCTCAGAATGATATAGCCTCTGTTATTCCGCTACTATTTAGAGCTAAATATGCAATTGTTATTGGTGATCCTAATCAGCTAAGACACATAAGCCATCTTAAAAATAATTTTGTTCAAAAGTTTGCTGATAGCTGCGAACTTGGAGAAACCTTGATTGATTACCATTATAACAAAAGAAGCGCGTATGATTTAGCTGCAAAAGCCTTTCAGGAATCTACTGGTCAAAATCCCTTTATCTTAAAAGAGCATTACCGCTGCCACAGAGATATAATACAATTTTCCAATTATGAGTTTTACGATTCAAAACTATTTCCTAAAAGTTATATCTATAAAGATATTTCCCCTTTAAATAGCGGAATTGCATGGAAGCACGTAGCGGGTAATTACAAAGATCACGCAAACCCAAGCGAAGCATACGCAATTATTAATTTTATTGAAGAGCTTAATCAAAAAGGGTTAAATAATAATATAGGAATCGGGATAATCACGCCTTTTCGAAATCAAAAAAATCTAATTTTAAATTTATTATCTCGTAAAAAAATGATTACCGGCAATCCTAATGACAAAATTCTCGCAAGTACTGTGCATAGTTTCCAAGGTGATGAACGGGATATAATTATTTATTCTCCAGTGTTATCCGAAGGGATAAATGAAAAATCGCAAGAATGGCTCGATAAATCTATAGACCTTCTTAATGTTGCTATTACAAGAGCACGCAACGCATTAGTTATTTTTGGAGATGCAAATTATTGTAGTAAAACAAATGGTATTCATAAAAAACTTCTTGATTACTGTTTAAAAACAGAAAAATCTGCTGGTAATTGCTATTTTGAAAGTCGATCTGAAGAGCTGTTTTATTATGCTCTGAAATCTGCTGAGTTTGATTTTGATTATCAAGTACCAATAGGGCGTTATCGTGCTGATTTTATTTTAAAACAAGAGGATAAATTATTATGCGTTGAGATTGACGGGTATCAGCACAATCAAACAAAAAGCTACGATTACAGCCGCGATCGCTATTTTGAGGAGCTTGGTTATAAAGTTCTAAGAATTCCCTCTAAATATGCAGAGAGTAATATTGAAGAAATAATATCATTATTAAAAAAGACCGTAGTTTAAGCAAAATTTGTTTGATTTGATAGGATACTTAACATGAAATTTTTTTACAACGCTCTTAGTTTATCCGTTTTTCTCCTCATGCTTCCTTTTCTGCCCTTTATTTATCTATTTTCAGAAAAACGAAGGGCAAACATGCTGCAACGGCTCGGCTTTGTC
>JBFXJF010000091.1:0-3994 GCA_050175155.1 Vulcanibacillus sp. | reverse complement strand
TAAAAAACATCTTTGCTGCACTTGTAAATTATCTTTAATGAGAGTAAACTTAAAATATAAATACCACAACTTGATTACTATGAACCTTGCTAACGAGTGTCTCATGAAAAAACAGGATGTCTGTTTTCTGATGCTATAAGGTTAGAAAGACAGACGATAAGTTTACTTATCGTTTTATTTTATTTGGAAAGGAAAAATTAAGATGAAAAAACTATTGTTTGTTTTATTGTTATTTACGTTTATACTTTCAGGTTGTAGTGGTACTACCACTGGTCAAGTGACTACTACTTCAGCTATTAATGAAGTAAAAAACATTGAGTTAAGAGTCTATGAAAATAAATTGCAGTGGCGTTACACTGATGAAAGTAGTTGGACGGACCTTTTAGAAGTTGATACTATCGGTGGATTAACCGTTAAAGCAATTACGATTAATGACCAAGGTGAATTGATTATCACTTATAGTGACGATACAAGTGATAATCTCGGACAATTCTTGAAGAATTATTTAGTTCAATTTGTCGATTTAGAAGGTAATATCATCTCGGCTCAACTTATACCTGAAGGGTATGATGCCGTAGCCCCGACACCACCGGAAATACCTGGGTACGAATTCGTCAGTTGGACAGGTAATTATCTAGACGTTACCTCTAATTTAGTAATTTATGGAGCGTATGAAACTTTAACTTATCAATTAACATTTGATTCACAAGGCGGAAGTTTATGTGAATCCTTAAGTTTTAATTATGGTGATAGCACCACTCTACCAACTCCTTCCAGGAGTGGTTATACATTCAAGGGCTGGTTTAAAGGAATTGATAATAATAGCGAACAACTATTTAATACAACTCGATTAGCTGCTAATTTGACAGTTTATGCTCGTTGGCAAGAATCATCGATTAAATATGTCAGTAATGAAATTGAACTAAAGAATGCACTTAATGATTCTTCAATCGAAGAAATCATCTTTATGAATGATATTGAAGTTTATGGTCTTATCGAAATCAAACGAGGAGTTACAATTAACGGTAATGGTTATAGTATTGGTACTTATTCGGTAAATTCAGTCTTTTTCGTTAAGGAAATTACAGATCTAAGTTCTGATTATAATGTTTATCCTAGTAACGGTGAAGTTAAGTTTATGAATATTGAATTTCTTTCCTTAAGAGAAAATGAATATCGACCGACCAATAGTGCAATTCAAATCTATGGTGTCCATAATATGAAGATCTTAATTGATAATATAATTGTCGGTGGATTTTTTAGTTTCGGTTTTCATTTTAGTTATTGTGAGTCTTTGAACATCAATATCAATGATTCGGTTATTAACGGATTAAATGATGCCATCTTTATGAGCGGTGAAAAATTTGATTTGTATATTCATAATTCGACTCTTAATGCACCGCTCAATCTTGATTTTCAATATTTAAATTATTCTTATGTCCAAGTAATAAACTCAACTTTTAACATTTTACCAAATACACATTTAGGCGTAGATTCGAGTGCACTATTTACTTCCAGCACCGATTACAATGTTTTTTACTTTAAAGATAGTAATTTTAATTCTTTACTTGACGTTAATACACCAGGAAGGGTTGTTAACTCAATATATGAAACCAATCATCAAGAAGTCGAATTTCAAAATTGCAATTTTGAAGTCGGTTATCCGGTCTTAAGTTATTTATTTAATTCTGCTTCATTGAAGACTAGTTTTGAATATTTTGGTTCAACCATTATCTTAAAAGAAGGAATAACTAATATTCCTGACTTTGGTTTTGCCAATGGCAATTACTTACAAAGAATAATTTTACCGAGCACTTTAACCACCATTGGCAATAATGCTTTTCAAAGTACTTTCAATATCGCAAGTCTCATTATCCCAGAAGGAGTGATTTCGATTGGCAATTTAGCTTTTAGCGATATGCCAAATCTCAGTCACATTTATTTGCCTGCAAGCTTAGCTTATGTGGGGAATGACGCTTTTCAATATGGTAGTAATGATGTAATGATTTATTTAAATGAAAGTATTAATCAAACTGGTTGGCATACGGATTGGAATAAAGAAAATAATAATGTAACTTCTGGTGTTAAAGGAGCGGAATATCTTGATAATATTGGTTATATCTTAAGAGGTGATAATTCAGCAATCGTTTTTGATTATGTAAACACTTTAGAAACTGACATTACCATTCCTGAAGTAGTAAGTTTTGATTCTAACGATTACACCGTTAAAGTTATTGGACAATCGGCATTCATCAATAACAAGAAACTAATCAGTGTAACTTTACCGGAGACTTTAGAAGTTATTGGCGTTTTTGCCTTTTATAATAACTCTAATCTCGAGGAAGTGATTATTCCAGAACTAAGTAGTCTAATTTTAATTGATAATTATGCTTTTGAATATTGTAGTAATTTAAAACAATTTACTTTACCGGTAGGTATTACCGAAATAAGCACAGGAACTTTCGCTTATTGTGAAAGATTAGTAGATGTGGATTTATCACAAGCTTTAAATCTTGATTCAATCGGTGATTATGCCTTTTATTCCAGTCCAGCCCTAGAAACAATAACGATTCCTGATTCTGTGACTGTTATCGGTCAATTTGCTTTTAATAATGCCTATTCCTTGACAGAAGTTAATATTTCACCGACTTCCAGTCTTGAAATAATTGATGTTTATGCCCTTAGCAATACCTCAATTAGACAGCTATATCTTCCAGCATCATTAATTGAAATCAAGTCCGCAGCTTTTAACAACAATTATTTATTAGAAGAAGTAGAATTTGCTGAAGGAAGCATCTTAGAAACAATTGGTACATTTGCTTTTTCTAATAACCATAATTTAACTACGATTGAATTACCAGACAGTTTACAATTTTTAGATGCTGGTGCATTTTACAACTGTCAGAAGCTTGAGTCAATTTATATCCCTAGCGGAGTAACGTCGATTAACGGAGATACTTTCCATGATTGTGTTAGTTTGACAGAAGTTATCTTTGCTAATGTCAATACTTTGAGTTATATCGGCATTTATGCCTTTAGAAACGCAGTAGCTTTGGAAACTTTCTTCATTCCTGAAAGTGTTACGTATGTCGGTTATGCGGCTTTTGATAATATTCCTTTCTTAGTCATTTATTGCCAAGCACCTTCTAAACCTGTAACTTGGGATTTGAATTGGAATATCGATTTGAACGCTGTTGTATGGGGATATCCTGGTTTTTAATTGTTTAGTATTTTGTAATATTTATTGTTAAAAAGATTATTTAATAATATTCGAGGTGAAGATAATGAAAAAAATTTATTTAGCTGTTGTTTGCTTACTGGGAGTATTTATTGGTTTTTCGTTTACACAGAAAGTGAATGCCGAAATTTTACCGGTAGTAGGTAATCCATATGCATATGATTTAGATTTAGAATTTGAAAAGATCGTTTCGGGAGAAGCTCATACTTTAGGGTTAACGACTACTGGTCAACTATATGCTTGGGGCTGGAACATGGAAGGTCAATTAGGTAATGATGGTATTGTAAGTGTTAATACACCGATTGAAATCACGGAATTTTTAAATTTAGGTCCTTCGGAAACAATCTTTGATATCGCTGCCGGCGCATTGATGTCTAGTTGTATTACATCAAACGGCAGAGTTTTGATGTGGGGGGAAAACATTTATGGTCAATTAGGTGACAATACAACCACTAGAAAACTCTTGCCAACGGATATCACAGCTAATTTTGGGTTAGAAGTGGGCGAAACTATTGTTTTTATAGAATTAGGGAAATACTCATCATCAGCGATTTCTTCTTTAGGAAGAGTCTTTGCTTGGGGATATAATGCCCATGGTCAACTTGGGGACGGAACTTTAACAAATTCATCTTTACCAATTGATATCACAGCTAATTTTAATCTTTCAGTTGGTGAAACAATCGTAAAAACGGCATTTGATCATTATCATTCAGCCGCCATTAGTTCATTAAATCGAGTTTTTACTTGGGGTTTAAA
>JBFXJF010000090.1:0-4029 GCA_050175155.1 Vulcanibacillus sp. | reverse complement strand
TTAAAAAATGCTAATCTTTTAGAGTATCTGGAGGAATTAGGATTTAATGTTGTTGGTTATGGGTGTGCGACTTGTATTGGTAATAGTGGTCCATTATCTGAAAAAGTAAGTAAAGCAATTGAGGAGAATAACTTAACTGTAGCTTCTGTTTTATCAGGTAATCGAAATTTTGAAGGTCGTGTGCATTCACAAGTTAAGGCTAATTATTTAGCATCACCACCTTTAGTGGTTATATATGCCTTGGCAGGTAGAATAGATATGGATTTCGAAAATGAACCGATTGGATTTGGTACAAATAATCAATCAGTATTTTTAAGGGATTTGTGGCCTACTAACGTTGAGATTGAAGAGGTAATAAATAAATCACTCAATTCAAAAATTTTTAAAGAACAATATAGTAATGTATTTGAGGCGAATGAGTTATGGAATAAAATTGATGCTCCAGTTGGAGAAATATATGAATGGGATGATGATTCCACGTATATTCAAAATCCACCATTTTTTGAAGGATTAAGTTCTGATATTAAGGATTTTGAAGACATTAAAGGTGCAAGAGTTTTGGCATTACTAGGTGACTCAGTAACAACTGATCATATATCTCCAGCTGGTAATATAGAAATTAATAGCCCAGCGGGAAGATATTTAACTGAACATAAAGTTAAGCCAAATGATTTTAATTCTTATGGTTCACGACGGGGCAATCATGAAGTAATGATGCGTGGAACATTTGCTAATATTCGTATTCGTAATCAAATAGTTCCCGATATAGTTGGGGGTATGACCAAATATTTACCAACAAATGAAGTAATGTCTATATATGATGCAGCGATGAGATATAATGCGGATAATACACCATTAATTGTTTTGGCAGGGAAAGAATACGGTACGGGGAGTTCAAGAGATTGGGCGGCAAAAGGTACCCGCTTATTAGGTGTAAAAGCAGTAATAGCTGAAAGCTTTGAAAGAATTCACCGCAGTAATCTTGTAGGTATGGGAGTACTTCCTTTGCAATTTAAAGAAGGACTTAATTGGAGAAATTTAGATATAGAAGGAAGCGAAAAATTCAATATTATTGGATTAAATAATAATATTAAACCTGGACAAATTATTAAAGTTGAAGGTACGAGAAATGACGGTACATCTTTTGAATTTGAAACGATTCTTCGTTTAGACAGCATTGTAGATATTGAATATTATCTAAATGGTGGTATCTTGCAAACTGTATTACGTCAGTTAAAAAAATAAGCAAGGTGTCATTCTATGTAGAATTTACTACTATAAAATTCACTCACAATGACTTTCCACTTTATTTTCGTAGCTTTTACTTTTATTTAAATAAAGTTCAGCTTAATAAAATAATAACTTGAACTTTATATTTATTTGTGATAAATTATCAATGTTAAACCCTATGGGGAGGTGTAGTATAAGTGATAATTTTCTTGAAAGTATTATTAGTTATTGTATCACTAGGCTTAATTGCAGCTGTATTATTACAGTCTGGTAAAAGCGCTGGTTTGGCTGGTAGCATTGCCGGTGGAGCAGAACAATTATTTGGTAAACAAAAAGCACGTGGTATAGATGCATTATTAGAAAAATTAACTGTCGTTTTGGCAGTAAGTTTTATATTATTATCTATGTTGGTTGCATACCTAGTTCAATATTAATTTAACCAGATTGATTATTTTTATTTGAATAATGGATAAAATATTAAACAGTAAGTATAACTTGCTGTTTTTTTCATTGTTATAAAAAATCAAGAAGGGAAATGAATAAGCGATTTAGAAGTACACTAGTACATGAAAGAGTAAATATTAAATGTATAATAGAAAGTTGGAATTGTTATGAGTATAGATAAAAAAGATGTTTTAGACTTTATGCGTGAAAAAATTTATAAACCTTCAAATATAAAAGAGTTAGAAAAAACCTTTGAAATAACGAACGCTGAACAATTCAAAGAATTTGTTAAATTGATGAACGAATTAGAAGAGTCAGGAGAAGTAATAAGGACAAGAGCAAATAATTATGGAATTCCTGAAAAAATGAATTTAGTAAGAGGAAAGCTTCAAGGTCATCCGAAAGGGTTTGGTTTTGTTATCCCTGAAGAAAGTGGAGAATCAGATGTTTATATACAAGCCAATGACATCAATGGTGCAATGAATGGGGATCATGTTTTGGTTCGTTTAAACAACAAGTCTTCAGGTGCCCGACCCGATGGGGAAATAATTCGCATTTTAAAAAGAGCAAATACAGAAATTGTAGGAATATTTAGTGGAGGAGAACAGTATGGTTTTGTAATTGCTGATGATAAAAGAATTTCTAGAGACATTTTTATTCCAAAGCCAAAAATAAATGGGGCAGTAGAAGGACATAAAGTTATTGTAAGAATAGATAAATATCCTGAAGGAAGAATGAGCCCTGAGGGAGAGGTTATTGAAATATTAGGTCATAAGGATGATCCAGGGGTAGATATTTTATCAATAATTAGAAAATTTGCTCTTCCCGAAAGTTTTACTAAGGAAGTGTTAGATGAAGCAGATGCAATAATTGATGATATTGATGATAATGAAATTAGTAAAAGGCGAGATTTAAGGAGTAAAAAGATTGTAACAATAGATGGTGAAGACGCTAAAGATTTAGATGATGCAGTATCAATAGAAAAGTTAGAAAACGATAACTATTTATTAGGCGTACATATTGCTGATGTTTCTCATTATGTTAAAGAGAGTACAGATTTGGATAGAGAAGCTTATGGCCGTGGGACAAGCGTCTATTTAGTTGATAGAGTAATTCCCATGTTACCACAACGCCTTTCAAACGGAATATGTTCTTTAAATCCTAATGTAGATAGATTAACCTTGTCATGTGAAATGGAGATAAATTCACGCGGTGAGGTTGTAAAACATAATATCTTTAAAAGCATTATTAAGACAAATGAAAGAATGACTTATTCAAATGTAAGAAAGATATTGGAAGATGAGACACCTGAACTAATTGAGAGATATGGAGATTTAATTGATGATTTTAAGCTAATGAAAGATTTAGCTTTATTGCTTAGAAAAAAAAGAATGAATCGTGGCGCAATTGATTTTGATTTTGATGAAGCAAAAATAATTGTTGATGATAATGGAAAACCGATAGATATAATTAAGCGTGAACGTTCTATATCTGAACAATTAATTGAAGAATTTATGTTAATGGCTAATGAAACTGTTGCTGAACATTTTTATTGGTTACAAGTACCATTCTTATATCGTATTCATGAAGATCCTGATCAGGAAAAATTATTTTCATTTGCTGAATTCGTTACTAATTTTGGATATGTTGTTAGGGGATTAGGAAATAAGATTCATCCAAGAGCTTTACAAGCGTTGCTTGAAGAAATTGAAGGTACACCTGAACAGACAATTATTAGTACAGTACTATTAAGATCAATGAAACAAGCGAGATATGACGCAGAGCCATTAGGCCACTTTGGATTATCTGTAGAATATTATTCGCATTTCACATCACCAATAAGACGTTATCCTGATTTACAAATTCATAGAATAATTAGTGAAGTTTTAGAAAAAGGCAATTTATCAAGTGAAAGGCTAGGTTTTTTAAAAAGTATTATGTCAACCGTAGCTGAACATTCTTCAGATAGAGAAAGGTTGGCAGTTGATGCGGAGAGAGAAACAGAAGAACTAAAAAGAGCTGAATATATGCTTGATAAGATTGGTGAGGAATTTGAAGGAATGATTAGCAGTGTAACATCTTTTGGAATGTTTGTTGAACTGGATAATCTCGTTGAGGGATTAATACATGTTAGTTATCTAACTGATGATTACTATTATTATCATGATAAACAGTATGCACTAATAGGTGAAAGGACAGGGAAGATTTATAGGATTGGGGATGCTGTTAAGGTTAAAGTTGTAAAGGTTAATATGATTGAGCATACTATTGATTTTGAATTGGTTGGGATCAATGAAAGTAAGGTAAAAAAAGATAGAACAAAAATAATTGATAACAATAGAAATAACAAAAATA
>JBFXJF010000089.1:0-4037 GCA_050175155.1 Vulcanibacillus sp. | reverse complement strand
GACCAAGTTTGTAGCCGATGAGTTTAAGTCCGGTACGTAGTATTGCGGAAGGTATAAGCCATGTCGCGTGTTTTAGGAGATACTTCTGCTCTGACAATACAAATCTCTTCCCTTCGCCTTCTGCCTTCCCCAGCGACTCAATAAACCATTTTTCACGAGAGTGAAACACACCAATATCAAAGTAGCGTTCAAATTCTTCTTTCATGCTGTAGTTATGGGAGTGATAGCAAGTGGCTTCTGCGGCATAAGCGAGCTTCCAACCTGCCTGTAACATCTTTGCCGCAACGTAGGTGTCTTCACTTAAAATCACATCAGAAGGGAACCCACCAACGTCCATAAGGGCCGTACGACGATAGGCTGCAAAGGAATTGGATAGGAAAGCTGCCTTGATTCCGATACGAGGGATATCTGTTTTCTCTTTAACAGACGAAACAGCGGGATAGTTGAACAGTCGCGCATGCGCGGCAATGGGGGTGGCGTCGGTGTGAGGCAGTTGGCGCCCGCACACCGCCCCTACTTTTTCATCTTCAAACGGAGCAAGAATGTTTTTGATTGCATTAGGAGTGGCAAGAAAAGCATCTTGAGTCATGTAGATAAGAATGTCAGCATCGGGACAAAGAGTGAGGGCTAGTTGTCGGGTAGCGCCGTGATTAAAATACTGCCTGCTAATTTTATGAACATCGAAACTTAAAATTTCAGAATAAAATAAACTGCCATCATCAGAATCAGAATCTATAACTAATATGCTATCAGTTTTAGTGGCTAAGTGTTCAAGTGCATTAATTATGCTTTTAATATAAGCAGATGGGTTAAGTGTTAATATCACCAATGCTGTTTTACTCATGTGGTCACCAAATAATATTTCATACGCTTACTATTACATATGCAACCTAGATATTGCGCCGCGTCGCAAAATAAAAGCTAAACAAATAAACAACAATATTAAAAACAATGTTTTTGGCCCTGCTAAATACATTAAGCTGCCGTGAGAAAAAAAAGATACTAAATAAACATTAACATATGCGAGTATTAAATACTCTATCTTGTAAATATTAACTATCCAAAAAGCTACAAAAAACGAAAAAAACAAGCATAATAATGCATGGATGATGTATGCAATAAAATTAGGGAAAATCAACAATAGTATGCCCTGGTATCCAGCTGTAAACCTAACCCCTCGAGCAATATCATCTTCTATGCCGCTGGGACCAAGAAGCTTCATCATGTTGGGCATGCCGTCCCACCATAGGTGGATGGGAAAAAGTTCAGGCTTGGAAGCTGCGCCCCAAAAGGTATGGCCTTGAAGTGCTAGTAGTCTGTAAAATATAAAAGAAAATGGGCCGCCAAACTCGTCTGCTACTGGTAGCTTTGCGTAATGATATGCAATTAAAGAAAATATAGTTATTACGCAGATCAGCGCATACGCAAAGTGTTTAAATTTAATCTTGATATTTTTTGTAAGACAAGAATGTACTATTCGTGGGAAAAAAAAGTAATATAATCCAGCAGTAATGCCTCCAAATTTCTGGCCTATTAGTATTAAATAAAGTATATAAAGTATAAAAGTCGCATTTGTAAGTATTAAAAAATATTTTCTTTTTCTGATATGATTATGAAGTGAAACAAAACCCAGTGTAATCGGCACAATAATAAATGCGGCGCCAAATATTTTCAGATAAAACCAAAGCTTTGTTCCTTGAAGATAGTCGAACCTAGATATGTATCCGGCAGATAAAAATGGTATATTGCCACTAATTATTATGTTTATGTAGCCTAATAAGACTATGATAAATGTAGTTAGCAATAAAAAATATAATTCTTGGTTGGACAAAAATTCAATTTTTGGCTTGTTTGATGCGATGAGCAGTGATGTTGTTTTCAAAGAGAATATATATATTAATAAAAATGGAATAAAAAGCAATAATGAGTTATTCCATTTGCTAACGACATCTTGCTCAGTAATATATGTTGCTGTAGTGTTGAGGTAACATAATGAAGTAAATAATGCTATGTAGCCTAATGCAATATAAAATTGCGCTGCTATTGCTATTTTAGTGGAAATCTTCATGTATAATGACGCCCAATGATTTAAAATAAGTTTTTAAATTATTAGCTGTTTTTAAATCTATTTTGTTGTTTTTGTCAAATAATGAAATGCATGTAGCTTGTTTGTTTATTATTTTAATATTTGCTAATGCGCTAGAAGTGGTAGAAATGAAGTGAGTGTATTTGTAGCAAGTCATTTCTATAACTTCGGTGTCGTCGCATATATTGATGTTGAGACTATATATGAAGTCTTTAAAGCTATGCGACAATACCTCTCTAGGGTGTGATTTGTATAGCACTTGGTTTATATTGTATGATTTTAATAATTTTAGCATGTTTTGTATAATAATTTTGTACTCATGCTCTGGTCTGCTGTTTATTGGCTGACCGATAATAACTCCTTTCGGTTCAGGTGGTATATGTGTTTGACGTGGTAGCGTTAACAGTTCTCTTTTTAAATTAGGCGGTGCATTTAAATAATTTAGACTTAATGCGTATATTTTTTCGTAGTTATACATACCAAAACACATGAAATTGTCATTGAACTTGAAGTTTCCGAGTAAAAGCAGTGGTGAAATTATTTTTTTTACTATGATTTCTTTTGAATAAAATATTGGTTTGCAATCATAATAATTCAAAACACCGTCTGGTATTATGCATATAGTATTATTATGTTTATTGCAAAGCCTTGCGACAAAGTTGGTTACCAAATGCATTGGATGCGCAAAATAAACTACTGTGCTGCAGTAACTAGAAATAATATTCTTTATTTCCATGCTTGCAAGGTAATATTTATACAACCTTTCCAGAGCATTATTATAAATAAAACCTCTATATTGGTATCCGTTGCTGGTTTTTATTAACTGTCTATTATATATTTCAAAAACAATAATACTGTCAGTGCTTGTATTTATCATCCTGATCAGATGTCCTAGATATAGAGATGATATGGGGCTAATTACAATTATTATTGAAACTGAATTTTTTTTGAAATTTGAAAAAGTATGGTCTTTATTCATGGCGACATACAATTTAGCTTATTTTGAGGTGATGTAATCCAAAAAGTTTTAACCCACCTAGAAAAGTTACACTTATTAGAAATGAAGCGGCTACACCGTAGCTTCCGTAGTGAGGGGTGAGTGTGAGCGCGCATATACCAAATATCACAATAGAAAAAACATTTATTAGTGTAATAATTCTATCCTTGCCTCGCGCGTAAAGTGCATAATGTGGCACTAATCCAATGCTGTAAGCCCACGCTGCTGCTATTAAAGTCCACATAATATTGACATTATTGGTATATGTATCTTTATTGATAAAGCAAAGTATTGATTTTATTGTAATTATTAATATCAGGGATAAAATTATATATAATGATATAATACCTATTCCAAATTGTATAATATTTTTTCTATAATCATCATATCGCCTTGTTCTGTACGCAGCAACAATTCTAGGATACATCTTTGATACAATCCCAGCATCAGCAAATGCCAACATTGCATTTGCTAAGCTCATGTAAAAGCTGTACACGCCAACGGCTGATTTTCCTGCGTATAAATCTAAAAAATAGCGATCAAAGGTAAATAAGCCGCGTAACGCCAGTGTGCCAACCAAAAATTGACCGGCAGTTTTTAGCCCCTTGCGTATCCATTGCCAATCAATAGGATTGTTTTGTGGTAATTGTCCTGTAAACCGACGTACAGAGTACACAGCAATTAGTATACTGATCGCTACGCCGCACGACCATCCCACCCAAATAGGCCATAGCTCATCAATATCAGGATTCTGCCAATATATTGCTGCAACGGCAAATACCCATGCCCCGCTGCGAAAAAAAAGTACTATATTAGTCAGCGTTACTTTGCCGCAGGCAACCAGCAAACGGCTTAACTCTTGTGATAGATGTTCGAGTGTCAGCAGCAGGTAAAACCAACCGATCATCTGCCACGGCAATACCCCGGCAACAAACACCAGCAGCAACAACGGCA
>JBFXJF010000088.1:0-4060 GCA_050175155.1 Vulcanibacillus sp. | reverse complement strand
TTATTAATTTGAAAGTGCTTGTAAAGTATAATTTATCAAAAAAAGTTTAGGATGTAACGTGAGTATATAGGATGCAATAACAGAGTGTAAAATAAGAGAACATAAATGAGAGGATATGAAGGTATATCAATTTATGATAAAAGAATATATAGTCCCTATTAATTAATTATTAAGGTATTTTTATTAAATCTGCTGGTGTTATAATTCCTAATAATTTCCCATTCTCAGAACCATTATCAGAAATTAGTAAAGCCTCAATTTTTTGATCCTTGAATGTGGATTTATAAAAGATCTCTCTAATATCATAAATAGTAATGTTCTTATTAATAAACATATAATTCTTGGGTTTTTTTTGCTGTGAAAGTATATCTTTGATTAAAATTTCAGAAAAAGATAAACGGTCTAGGCTGTCAACTTTTTTCGCTAACCAATCAATAATGTTAGTTTTAGTTAGTAAACCTATGTAGATTTTATTCTCATATACAGGAAATTTTGAATAAGAAAATTTGTTAATAGCAATTAAAATATCCTTTAATGAATTATTTGATTGAAAAACAGTTACATCACTTTCGAAAAAAGGAATTGCTTTCTTAGGAGCAGAAATTTCCTGCATAATATTTTCTATCTTTTCGACAATTTTATCATGTGGTTCAGCTATTGCGTGAATTGTATCAAACGAATCATGTACTATAGCATTTCTTAATTCTGCGAATTCTTTTAAATCATCATAATATTTTCTTACAACGGCATTCGACCCTTTTGCGTTAAAGATTAATTTAGGAAAAGATGTGAAATGTTCATTTGGCGAATACTGCTTTAAAGCTTTCTCTATTAAATTGTAAGCTAAAAGGAAACGATCTGAATTGCGCATAATATTCCTCCAATAATGACATTAGTAATGGTGTTATAAATCTACTTTATAATCCATCTTATAAAAAAATATATAAGTTTAAAAGGGAAATCGGTAAATTAGCAAACATTCTTCTTAACTTTTTTGCATATTGTTTTTATGAAGGGGGAAGAAAATTGAGATATGTTGTCAAGGTTGGAGATACTTTATATAAAATCGCTAATAGTTATGGAGTAACTTTAAATGCAATATATTTGGCTAATCCTCAAATTGAAATTGGTGAATATATATACCCTGGTCAAATCCTTGAAGTACCAGAAGGCATAGTTAGTGAATACATAATTCGAAGAGGTGATTCCTTTTATTACATCGCTGAACAATTTGGGGTAACAGTTAATCAGTTGGTAAATGCTAATCAGCAAATTGTAAATCCTAATATACTTTATCCTGGTCAGATAGTATATATACCACGTCCTATATCCTCTGGTATTGTACAAACAAATCAGGAGTATGCCTATAATGACTTAGTCGAAGATATTGCAGTCTTAAAAAAAAGATATTTATTTATTCAATATGAAGAGATAGGTAAATCGGTAATGGGGAAGTCGATCTATGCAGTTAGACTTGGTAAAGGGGATAAGGAAATTTTTTATAGTGCCGATTGGCATGCGAATGAATATTTAACAGGTCAATTATTAATGAGGTTTATAGAAGATTATGCAAACGCTTATGAACAGAAAACAATGCTTAATGGATATGATGTGAATTATTTATTTAATAATGTATCAATATGGTTAGTGCCTATGGTTAATCCAGATGGCATTGACTTAGTAATAAATGGGATAACTCCAGATAATCCTTTCTATCAATCGGTTCTTAAAATTAATAGTGGTTCCAGAGATTTTAGAAATTGGTCAGCTAATATCAATGGTGTCGACTTAAATCATCAGTGGCCAGCAGACTGGGAGGAGGAAAATGCTAGAAGTCCTCAGGTTCCATCTCCAATGAAATATGGAGGAGTAAAACCATTAACAGGGCCAGAAGTAAAAAGTATTTATGATTTTACAAGAAGCCATAATTTTAGAATGGTGTTGGCGTTCCATTCTCAAGGGCGAGTTATTTATTGGGGATATAATGGTCTTGAACCAACCGATGCGCAAAAAATCGCCAATAGGTTTTCAGTGTTAACTGGCTACATATCAGAAAAAGGAGCATATAGTGCAGCAGGGTATAAGGATTGGTTTATCCAAGATTACAGAAGACCTGGATTTACTATTGAAGTTGGATTGGGAATGAATCCCCTACCAGTAAGTCAATTTCCAATAATATATAGAAACAATCTCTCCTTATTACTAGAAGCACCACTATTATAATAAAATTAGATAAGAATTATAATTAAAAAACTCTTGTAAATAGTTACTGCATAGAGTAAATTACATTTAGTTGTAATTTCAATGGGGGCAGAGTTAAAATGTTGATTTACTTACGAGAGATAATAAATATTTCAAAAGGATCTCGCTATTTTATTCTTAGTGAATCATTGTTGGGTATTGCTATAGGGATTTATAGTCTTGTGTTTAATTTACATCTATTAGAAATAGGTTTGACTGAAGTGGAAATAGGTGAGATATTATCTATCGGAGCTCTTGTAATGGGAATATTCTCCATACCGGCAGCATTATCTGCAAATCGATATGGACGCAAAAAATTACTAATATTAGGAATTGGCTTACTGGCTGTCGGTTATGCAGGAATTGGTATTGGAGTTGATTATTTTACGTTCTTTGTATCTCAAATAATTGCATCTATAGGAATTACCTTACTTATTACATCTGAAATCCAATTGTTATACTCCTATTGCATATCAAGAAAAGAGGAGACGTTGGTTTTTAGTTTATTGTTTTCTACTTTTACATTATTTACTGGCATTGGTATTTTATTAGGTGGTGTTCTTCCGAAGGTTATAGGTGGTAGAACAACCATTTATCAAAGTTCGATTTTATTAGCAGCTTTTTTAATACTTATAATCGCTATTGTGCGTGGATTCCTGCTTCCAAAGGAAAATATATCCTGGGTAAAACCAATGAATTCTTTTAATATTAAAAATTTTATTAATAGATTCTCTAGTCGAACATTATGGCTATTCTCAATTTATACTTTTTTTATAGGAATGGCTTTTTCTTTTTTAAACCCGTACTATAACATAATTATTAAATTTCGCTTCAATTGGAGTGATATTGAAGTATCATCTTTGTTGGCAGTTACCGGTATATTTTTATTTTTAGGGTCTTTTTTTCTTCCGATGTTAATAGAACGCATGGAACTAAAGAAGCTATACTTTTTTGTTTATTTAGTAAATATTGCATTATCCGTATTATTATTTTTTACTATACCAGTAACATTATTTATTTTTTTGTTTCTGATTCGCGGGGGAAGTTTTACGATGCTATCAAATTTAATTGATAGTCAATCGATGCAGGCTATAAAAGAAGAGGAGAGGAATCTGTTTGCGGGAATGCGATCAGTTTCGAGAAGTGTTGGTTCTGCTATAGCTTCATATATTGCAGCTTTCATTTTAGCTTCGAAAAACTTTTCCTTACCATTTCTTTTGACTGGGATAGTATTAATTATTTCTTATTTATTTTTCTTGAAATATATTTATCCTGAGTTGAAAGAAAAGGACATCTAAGATATATAATCATCTAACGCTCTGCTCTTGCTAACGCAAAGGCTTCGCTAATGATGACTATATATCTTTTAAAACTGAGCGCATAATTTTTCCGCTTTTAGTTTTTGGTAGGTTATCAATAAATTCAATTTCGCGTGGAGCTGAATTTGCAGCCAATCCAGTTTTAACAAAACGTGAAAGTTCCTCTTTTAACTCTAAAGAAGGTTTATATCCATGCCTTAATGTAACAAAAGCCTTAATTATTTGCCCCCTTATTGGATCAGGTTTACCTATAACCCCAGCTTCTTCCACGGCAGGGTGTTCAATAAGCTTACACTCAATTTCGAAGGGTCCAATCATTTCCCCAGCCGAATTAATTACATCATCGGTACGTCCTTGAAACCAAAAATAACCATCCTCATCCATATAAGCAGAATCACCAGAGATATACCAATCTTCTATAAAATAAGAATCATATTTTTCTTTGTTTTGCCAAATCATTCTCATTATTGATGGCCAATATTTTTTTATTGCTAGATTAC
>JBFXJF010000087.1:0-4319 GCA_050175155.1 Vulcanibacillus sp. | reverse complement strand
TTCTGACTATTCACGACGAACTTGTATTTGAAGTGAAAGAAGAGAGTGTTGAAAAGTACGAAGAGATTATAAAAGAGACGATGACCGATATAGAAGGATTTAAAGAGATACTGAAAGTAAAATCAAAGACAGGCAGAATCTGGTCGGAGTTATAAGTCTACTGAACTAAACAAAACGAGAGTATATTGAATATTTTTATGATTTGTATTATAATTTATTTAGGAGATTAAGGAATAAATATATGAAGAAAGCGAGCATTAATGTAAATACTTTATGGCATCATCCAGGTGGTAAATTAAGAGAATGTGGTCCAGAATCGCTGAGCGATGCTGAACTTCTATCAATTCTTATTTCAACTGGAAGTAAGGAAAAAAGTGCAGAAATGATAGCAAATGAAATATTATCCAAGTTCGGGTCTTTTAAAGGTATGACAAATCAACCATTATCAAAGTTTTTTTCTTATAAAGGGATGGGCGAAGTTAAGATAATACGAATTGCTGCAGCTTTTGAAATAGCTCGAAGAATTGTTAAAGAGGTATTGAATGAAAAAGAAGATTAGTGAGAAATATAAGAAAACTAGAGTACCGAGTCCTTTTGATAATACCTCACATAAAACGGAGCGCTCTGGTGTTGGAGTCCTTCAACATTGGATGCGGCAAATTATTGAAGATGGTGGAATTGATTTAGGTCTTCCAGATGTAGAAACAGCTGGAACTGATAGAAAAATGCCGGATATTGTGATTTATGAATCAAGACGAAGTCAAAATGTTTTGTGTGTCATTGAGGCTAAACCACCCTATTATGATGTTTTTGATGAAATTGAATTAAAAGAACCTGCAAGAAAAAAAGCAACCCAAAGAAAAGCAAAATATTTTTGTCTCACAAATTTTAAAAGTCTTATCTGGTACAATACTGAGAAGGTAAATAGATTAATGCTTGAAGAAGAACAAATTGTAGATAAATATGTACTTTCTGAAATAGAAAATTTAGATGATATAGAATCTACAAGGTTCAGTGAAACAATAAAGAGAGAATTAGCTTGCTTCATACATGATCTGTATTCAGTTAATAAAGGGGAAAAAGCTGAAAAGAAAATAGCTATAGATGATTTTTTAGTTTACAGATTACATGAAAAAATCAGGATTTTATCTAAATACTATAAAACTATTATTGAAGAAGAATCTCATAAAAATCCTATTTTTGCAAAGGACATTACCAAGTGGTTTAAAGAGCAAATGTGGAGTTTTAGCTGGAATCCTGAGGACTTTGAAAAGGCGGCACGACAAACAGCTTATCTCTTGGTAAACAAAATATTATTTTATAATTTATTACAGGCCAAAAGAATAAATGAATTAAATCCTCTTGAAATTCCAGATGGACTCACTAAAGGTGATGTGTTGCAGAGCTTTTTACAAGCATATTTCAATAACGTACTAAAAATTGATTACGAGACGATTTTTTCAACAGATTTTATAGATTTTATAGCTTTCCCCAATAATGTAGAGGTGGTAAAAGAGATAAAAGAACTGATTAAAATATTACGCAGATATGATTTTTCATCTATCGGTTATGATATTATCGGTAGAATATTTGAAAATTTAATACCCGAAAAGGAAAGACATAGTTTAGGACAATACTTCACAAGTTCTGATGTAGTTGATCTTATGCTTTCATTTTGTATTCAACATGAAAGCGATAAAATCCTTGATCCTTCATGTGGGGCCGGAACTTTTCTGGTAAGATCGTATCAGCATAAGAAATTGATGAACTTACGAGCAAAACATGAGGATATTTTAGATACTTTATGGGGAATTGATATTGCAAAGTTTCCTGCACACCTGTCAACAATCAATTTGGCAATAAATGATTTGGGAGTTGAAAAAAACTATCCTTGCATTATTAATCAAGATTTTTTCTCAGTTATGACTCAACCGGAAGGAGGATTTGTTCTTCCTGAAAGATGGAGAAAATTGCGAGCAAGAACTTTAGGACTTGATGAAAGAGATGTGACTTTCCCAAGATTTTTTGACATAATTGTAGGCAATCCTCCATATACAAGGCAAGAAGAAATTCAAAAAATTGGGGTTGACAAAGAACAACTTATTAGTAATGCGGTGAAGAATGTTTCAAATAATAATATCGCAGAAATATCAGGACAAGCAGGACTCCATGTTTATTTCTTTATTCATGGTACTAAATTTTTAAAAGAAGATGGATATTTCAGTTTTATTGTTTCAAATTCTTGGTTGGATGCCGGGTATGGTGTTGGATTGCAGGAATTTTTCCTAAATAATTATAAAATTGTAGCAATTATTGAATCAAAAGTTGAAAAATGGTTTCCTGATGCGGATATTAATACATGTATAATTGTTTTACAAAAATGTCAAAGTATCAAAGAAAGAAACGGAAACGTTGTTAGGTTTGTATCATTAAGGAAAAAACTTGAAGAGTTTATTCCTCCAGCTGAGGACATGTGGGAGAAACAAATTGAAAGAATTAAAAGAATCAATTTATTGAAAAGAATAATTTTGCGACATGATGAATATTACGAAAATCATGAGATACAAATCACAACGAGAATTCAAAAACAATTATTGATAGATGGAACTTTTGAAAGCAAAAAATATTTGGGATCAAGATGGAGCATATATCTTAGATCTCCTCAAATCTATTTTAAACTAATCAAAAATAGATCGGGATTATTTTTTCCTTTATCTAATAAATTTAAGATTATTTATGGAATTAAGACGGGTTGTAATGACTATTTCTTTTTAGAAGATAGTATAATAAAGAAGTGGAAAATAGAAGAAGAATATCTAAAAAATACGGTACATTTATATAGAAATATCAAATCACCTATACTAAATAACAAATATGATTCGAAATTATTATTTGTTAATAAAACAAAGAAAGAACTGAAAAACAGCAATGTTGCGAATTATATTAATTGGGGTGAAAAAGCGGGTATAAATGCTAGGAAAAGTGTAGCTAATAGAACTTTATGGTACAATTTAGGTGATATACACGAAAGTTATATTTTATTTCCTCAATTTTTTAATAATCGGTTTGGAGTAATATTTAGTGAAGCTAAAGTAGTTGCAGGAAATGTATTTTGGCAGGTTATTTGTGAAAAGAAAGAGGCGAAACTTCTTGCTAGTTATATGAATTCAACGCTTTTTTATCTTTTTATTGAAATATATGGAAGAAGTAGTATGGGGCAAGGGGTTTTAACTTTATATGGGCCTGATATTAATAACCTACCTATTATAAATATAGATAAATTAATGATTTATAAAAATGAATTGGAGGAAGTGTTTTTTAAAGAACTTGGACAAAGAAAGGCAGAGACTATTTTTACTGAATTGGGCACGGATGATTCTAATAATTTTGAATTAGAAAATGTTTTATCAGATAGAAGAAAATTAGATAAAATAATAATGGAAAAAATATTAAGACTTAATTCGTCTGAGCAAATTGATATATATAAAGCTTTAATTGATATGGTAAGTTCCCGCTTTCTTCGAGCTATTAGCAAAAAGAAAAAGAACAAAAACAAAAGTGGGGTAGACATAAGCATCCTTAAGGACACAATCATTCGCAAACTAAATGAGAGTTAAAATGAAAAAAATAGGTGAGTTTTATAAAGAAAAAATATTAGTTCTCCCGATTAATAAGCTTAAAATAGTTGAATTACCAGATAAGAATGGGGAAGTATTTGTTCGAAAAGACCTATTCGGATGGAAATTGATTTCCGGTAAAAACACAGTTGATTGTTCTTCTGAAGAAGAGGCGAGATATTTGAAAATATTTCTTGACATTGGGATGAAGGATATAAGAATACCAATGGATCTTAATTATTTAGCATCAATTCTTCAAGAATTAGAAACTCTCAAACAGAAAACAGATGAAATTATTGAAATGTATCTTGATTCAGTTCTAGATAAGAATGTAAAAGATAAAGTTAGAAATGAAGTTTATATGGAAATAGTGAAGTGAGGAAAATCTACTTCTGTTCCATTGTTATTTATCTAACAATAATTTTGTTAATTTTAACAAAAGGTTTAGCTCATAAAAGGTTTGGACAAGAGTTTATGGGTGTTCTAATCCTACTGTGAAGACATAGATGAAATGGAAATAATGACTCCTTGACATTGAGTGCATTTATAGTAAGATTGTTTAAAATGGAGGTCAAGTGCAGAAAGAACAAGATGAAATAACTTCCCTGCTGAAAGAGGAACTGAAGAAAAACTATCCCGAACTTCAAAACGTTTATGCCAAGACGGACATTTTCGTGTTTGAGGAGAGGGTAAAGCTTCTCT
>JBFXJF010000086.1:0-4486 GCA_050175155.1 Vulcanibacillus sp. | reverse complement strand
GGGAATCGTTGTATTGGTTCAAAAGTAAATGGGAAGATTGTACCCTTAGATTATAGATTAAAAACGGGGGATATTATTGAAATATTAACATCTAAACATAGCTACGGACCAGGTCAAGACTGGTTAAAAATTGCTCAATCCTCTAATGCTAGATCGAAAATTAAGGCATGGTTTAAGAAGGAAAAAAGAAGTGAAAATATAATAAGGGGAAAAGAAAGTGTTGAAAGGGAACTACAAAGACAGGGTTATGAGCCTTCTGAATTTATGACAACAGAATTATTAAAAGAAATTATTAATAAATTTAACTTTTCTGAGGAAGATGATATGTATGCAGCTATTGGATATAGTGGCATTACTGCTGCCCAAATAGTTACTAGATTAACAGAAAAAGCAAAAAAGGCTAATGAAAATCAATCAATTAAAGAGGTTGATATTCGTCAACCAACCGTTACAAAAAAGAATAAATTAGCTGGTGGAATTAAAGTAAAGGGAGTAGATAATTTACTTGTCAGATTTTCGAGATGTTGTAATCCTGTACCTGGAGATGAAATTATAGGTTTTATTACAAGGGGTAGGGGTGTTTCCATTCATCGAAGGGATTGTCCAAACGTTATACTTGAGGATAGTGGTGAACGAATTATTTCCGTTGAATGGGATAATGCTGAACAATTATCTTATACTGCTGATATCGAAGTAATAGGAATTGACCGCAGAGGCTTGTTAAATGAAGTTTTGCAAGCAGTATCTGAAACAAAGACAAATATGACGGCAGTTTCAGGAAAAACAAATAAAAATAAGATGGCAACAATTATGATGACAATATTAATAAATAATACCGAACACTTGCAATCAGTTGTAGATAGAATTAAAAGGGTAAAAGACGTATATTCAGTTAGAAGAATAATGCAGTAAATAATATTGGAATTTACTATTCATCATTTTGGGGAAGCTTATTTTAAAGGTATTATAAGACCTCACTATGTTTGGTGGAGTAGAATGAATTTTTTGCTAAAAAACTCCACCTGAATAAAGTTCGGCTTTATAATATCTTGGTAAAGGGGTTGTCAATTTGAAGGTTGTTTTGCAAAGATCTAGAAATGCCAGAGTTATTGCAAATAATAAAATTGTTGGGGCCATTGATAGTGGGTTAATGATTTTAGTTGGTGTTACCCATGAAGATAATATAACGGATGCAAGATATTTAGCAGATAAGATTGTAAATCTAAGAGTCTTCGAGGATGATAATGGGAAGATGAATTTATCTCTTCTAGATGTAGGAGGTAGTGTACTTTCCATATCTCAATTTACTTTATATGGAGATGTTAAAAAAGGTCGTAGACCTAATTTTACAAGTGCAGCAGAGCCAGAACATGCCGAAAAGATGTATGAGACTTTAAATGGGCTGATTAGAGAAAAAGGTGTAAGAGTTGAAACAGGGGCTTTTGGCAAAATGATGGAAGTAGATTTCGTTAATTATGGTCCTGTTACAATTATTATTGACAGCAAACAGACTGTATAAAATGTCCAATTTCTGCGTTACTGCTTAAATCTTCGGTACTCACTTACGTTAAGTAAGCTCCGTTCCTGCGATTTCAGCGTGCCTTGAACTAGAACATTTTCTACAGTCTGTATAGTTGGTGATAAAATGTCCAATTTCTGCGTTACTGCTTAAATCTTCGGTACTCACTTACGTTAAGTAAGCTCCGTGCCTCACACTATTATTATACCTAAAAGTTTTGTAGCTTTACATAAGTGCGGCTTTTGGGAGTTACCTTTTTTCCGTATTTTACTCATTGAAAGAAAGGTAACGGACATCGTGAGCACGTTGTAAACTACAAATACTTTCACAACCCATTATCTACAGTCTGTATAGTTGGTGATAAAATGCCCAATCTATAAGTATCATTCGTGGTAAATTAAATGTCCCAAAAATTATAAGGAGGTTTTAAAATGAATCCAGTAGTTACATTTAACATTACAAACAAAGGTATTATTAAAGTCGAGTTATATCCAGAGGTTGCACCAATTACAGTAAACAATTTTGCTAAATTGGTGAGTGAAGGTTTTTATAATGGAATTATATTCCATAGGGTAATTAAAGGCTTTATGCTTCAAGGTGGAGATCCTCAAGGAACAGGTATGGGTGGTTCAGAAAATCAGATTAAAGGCGAGTTCAAAATAAATGGTGTTGAAAATAACTTGAAGCATACTGCGGGGGTCATATCCATGGCAAGAACTCAAATCCCTGATTCTGCAAGCTCCCAATTTTTCTTAATGCATCGGGATTCGCCTCATCTTGATGGTTCTTATGCAGCATTTGGAAAGACAATAGAAGGTCAAGAAGTTATAGATGCAATTGCCACTGTTCAAACAGATGGTCGTGATAAGCCACTTGAAGATGTAATTATGGAAACAGTGACTATTGAATTAAATGGTTATGAAATAGCAGAGTAAGGGATAATGGCGGGGGGACGTTTCGTTTGACACACTCAGTGTGTCAAACGAAACATCCCCCCGCCACTTTTATTCTGCACTGAAATATTTTATTATTCCTTGGAAAATTCCCTCTGCAGCATTTTCTAAATATTTAGTTGAATTTACCTTTAATTCATCATGATAGTTAGAAATAAATGCTGATTCAATTATAATTGATGGATTAGGGTTTTCTCTAATGACGAAATAATCACCATATCTCGGTTTTAAATCATTGAGGGAAATATGTTTTACTAATTCATTATGAATTATATTCGCAAGTTTCTTATCATCGGTGTTGTAGTAATAAGTGATAGTACCATTTAAAGAATAATCTGTATTTGTGTTATGATGGATGCTTATAAATGTATCTGTATTACTATAAATTGATGTATCAACACGCTGTTGTAAAGAAATATAGGTATCTGTTGTTCTTGTCATAATAACTTTAGCACCAGATGCTTCTAGCTTTTCTTGTAAAATTAGAGCGATTGATAGATTAAGGGTTTTTTCTATCGTATCAAAATTAACTCCTGTTGCTCCGTAATCTTTTCCTCCATGTCCAGCATCAATCACAATAACCCGATTTTCTAAAAGCTTACTTATTCCATGATCAATATTTTTTTCAATACCTTTTGTAGATACTATCCATCCTGCTACATATGCTTTTTCCCCATTTGGTAATAATAGTTGATACCAATCGCCTTCAGTTGCTATGATTGGAAACTGGTCTCCATTATTAGCTATTGCTACTACGGGATATGAAGTAGATGGTCCTTCACGCAAATTAGTACCTGGGTTAAGAATAGTTACTGTTGGTTCATTAGAAACAACCTTGTCGGTTTCTATAACTAGCCAACTAGCAACCCAACCATTAATATTAGAGTCATTTTCCAATGTTACATGTAACCAATCATTTTGTGATTGATCGGTAATTAGTACATCACCTTTGTTAAGATGGTTAATTATATTATGTTCTAACCCTGGTCCCTCTCTTAAATTGAGGGTACTTGGTTGAACAACAACTTTTTGGCTTAGTATTTGGGACGGTTGTGTCTCATCTTCTGATGGTTTTTTGTTAGTAAATTCGCTTGCAATCCAACCATAACTTTTTTCATAATTAATTTTGTACCAGCCTTCTTTTATCTCAATAATTTCAATTTGGTCCCCCATATATAATTTTCCAATAATAGAATCATTTATAGAAGGTCCATTGCGAACATTTAATATATCTGTATTAATTTTGGCACTATCATAGTGTGTTGTTATTGATGATGTAGTTTCTTGAGTAATGTTAACCAGCCAATTAGCAACCCATCCGGTTTTATTTGTACTTAATTGAATTTTTAGCCATTCGCCTTTTTCATCTAAAAGCAAATATCTGGTTTCCGGTTGGATTTGTGCAAGAATTGAAAAGCTTGTGCTTGGTCCAGATCTTACATTAATATTTGCTGAATTCGCTTCAACAGAACTATAGTTAGCTTCTAAGACTGGCTCAACTAACCATCCTGCAACCCAGCCTTCTTTATTATCTACAATTATTTTATACCAACCATTTTTTTCTTCACTAAAAGAATATATTTCATCTTTATGTAAATTAGTTAAAATACTGTAATCTAAACTAGGCCCAGACCTAACATTTAGATTATCAACTTTAATTATAACTGTATCATTACTTGCTTTTATAATTGATGGTTGTACCATTATATTAAATATACAAAGGAGGGATAATAATATTACTGAAAATTTTCTTATTCTTTGCACTAGATATCAATCCTTTCTATAGATGTAATACATTATTTCTCTCTTTCCTTACTAAATCCTTTAAAAAAGTATGTAATCTTAAAAATGATTAATTTTTCGAGTAAAGGATATATTACTTGGGAAAAATTAAAACAACATAAGAAAAAAAGGAGAATATTATGCATCAGTCGAAAAAGGAGATACCAACAAAACTTTGGAATAAGAAAGTAGCTTTTGATATGAATGATGATTTAGATACAGAAGAACTTAT
>JBFXJF010000085.1:0-4597 GCA_050175155.1 Vulcanibacillus sp. | reverse complement strand
TTCAGCAATAATGATAATCCAAAGGTTAATAGGAGCTTTATAACCTTTTTTAGCTTCAACTGATTTAACAGAACCGCCAATAGCTGCACTAAGTATTCCTAATGCTGCTACAGCAACCATTTCAGGTCGAACGGACATGTCTTTTGCAAGGTCTTTAAAACATTCAGATAACATTACTGGAAAACTATCCCATGGGAATTTGACATCAGGGATTCTCTCTTTTAGTAAATCTAAATCATTAAATTCCTCATCATCAACACTTGAACTTTCAGTGCCTGCTGATAGTCCAAAGTCTTTGAGAATCTGCTGTTTTAAATGCACAGGAGAAGTAACGTTACAGTTTTGATTGCAGTTCCATGTTTGTTTGACAGCATCACATGTAATCGGTGTGTTCGAGTTTGAGAGTGCTTTAAGAATATACTGGTCAGTTTCAGCTTTAGTATATTTTGGATAAGGTTTACTCAATTCATGCACTATTGCTGCTCCACCGTATTCACGGCTTAGTAAACATATCATCTTGTGCCATTCAGGTTCTGGAAGAGTTGCAGGATCATCTTTGCAGTGTTTGAGAAATGCACAACGGTTTATCAGTTCATTTACAACCAGCCTGTTATTACTATCACTATCTGTTTTCTCCTCAAGGTGAATTTCCTGAGAAAAAGAAGGTAATACAGGAACATCATCGGGCTGGTAAATCTGAGTAGAAGAACCTTCTGGTTGAGGAGTCATAAAGATTTGAAAATCATCTTGAGTATATCGATTGTCATTCTTTTCAAGGATATAAACCTTTTCAGGTGAAACAGTTTTAAAGTTATATGTTCCAGCAACACGAAGTAATCTTGTCAAATCAGAAGTGTTATCCATATTCCAGCCCTTATTATCAGCTTTCATAATCAGACTCTGCTGGAATCGTTTTGACAACTCTGATGCACACTGCCGTTCATTATCATTATTAAATACCCATGGTTTGTTGAACAACCAATAGCAATGAACTCCTCCACCAGTGAATACAATCATTGATGGTTGTAAAGGACTGCCATAAACAAAATCCATAGCATGTTGAAAAGACGGTATCAGTCCCTTCTTCTTATGACCATCACCAGCAATATCTAAATCACACCATAAACCGGGGATTGCACATACAGAATCTGATTTACCCCTTCCTGATTCTGGAATAACTCTTTGTAATCCTACAGCAAAATAACAATCATGAGTTGGCTTTAACTCTTCAACTGTTTGAATAATACCATCTTTATTGTTTACATCTATGAAATATGACTTTTTGTCGCTTTTTGTCCATAAAACACAGTATCCACCAGATGCTGTATTGCCATAGATAGTGTCGAAAAACTCTCTTGTTTCTGCTCCTTTGTTCTCAGCAAAGGTTGTAGATGCTTTATTAAATTCTTCAATTAAATACATATTAAATTCCTTTTTACTTTATCGATTAGAACAAAAAAGCCAGTCGAAGTATCATGGGGATATTCAAGCTGGCTTCACCTATTAGAATCAGTTAAATAAAACTTTTACGAGTTATCACCTCCATCTTTTATCTTGTTAAAAACTCATATTTTTAAGAAACTCTTTATACTATTCTTATAATTGCAACTTCATGTTGATATAATATCTTTATAATAGTGTTTCTTTAGTTAATATATATCTCTTGACTATTATTCAGATAATGGGAGACCCCAGAAGTGCATTTTAAGGGAGAGCAGTAGTATAAGTTTAAGGAAAAGAGACTAAATTTTGGAGGGAGAATAAAGGAGAATAAAAAAAATCTGCTGTGCTGGTGCGGGTATCAAGGGAGAAGTCCAAGATACCCAGCACCTCTTTTTTTAATGTTGAAGTAACTGTCCACAATATCATATCAAGAAAGGATGAAATATTGCTTATTTGGGCAGAGATAGAGCTGGTAACACCAGTAAAACAATTTTTGTTCTTACAAAAACTTCTGTAAATATTCTGATTCATAACCTTCAAGTGCTGCAAATACTGGAGAAAAGGCACAGGAACAGACTCAGCTTAGACCTATCAGACAAAGTATTTTATGTTATTAATGAAAAAGATTATTATTTATCCTGAACTTTATCGTAAATCTTTATAAGTGGTTCATTGTCTTGGTATTTTAATCTGGGTTGATTATTTTGGTGTAATCCAGAAGGTCTTACAAATAGTTAAAAAATCTACCGCTCCTTCAAAAGCTGTTATGGAGCGGTAGATAAATTATACTATTGACTGTTTGCCATTTCTATTTGCATCTATTGAATCTATTTGCCGTTTCTGTATGTCTGCATTAATCTGTTTGCCGTTTATTAATGAGTATTAATAATCTGTTTGCCGTTTCTGTTTAACTTCAAAGAATCTGCCGAATCTTTTGTGTTGATTATGATTAGTTCTAAATAAAAACGGCGGAGGTTAGCAATAGGATAATAATTATCAATTACAGAATCTCATTGTTGATTCAGTAACTTCTTGATTAATTCAAGGCTATCCTGTTCAAGTATTATTCCCTGTGGAGTTTTGCCGTTAATGCTCAACTTCTTTTTAATAAATTGAATATTATAACTACTCAATGTTTTAACAAGAAGTCTCCCAAAACTCTTGTCAGAGTTAAGTATTGAACTTTGAGGAGCATTAAGATTGTATGTTTTATGAATCTGGGCAGTTGGTAGTTCGCAGCTGCTATTGATTTGACTAACCTCAATAATTGCAGATAGAACTCCATTGTGGATATTGTAAGCAGCAGGAGTGATTACAAGGTCTTGTAAAAAACTTTCTATTATTATTTCAATATTCTGGTTATTATCAGATATTTTATTTAATTGTTTATTACTGAGCATTGCATCAAGAATCTTTTGTTTAGAAATACAGTTCTTTTCATTATCTAAATCAGGAAATTTATTAGGTGGTAAATTCTTAAAATCAAATGGATTAACATTATTCATCAGAATATTCCTGCATTGTAAAATGTTATACATTAAAATAGAACGGCAACATTAACTATCCTGTAAAGATTTAATATCGCCGTTCATTATTTAAAAATTAGTTTAAATTATCTATGAAATAGAATATCATCAAATGTATTATTTACAAGTCTATCATAGTCCCACTTTGCTTCAATACAGAAGTCTTCCTGCAATTCATCAAAAGTAAAACTGTTTTCAAATACAAAATCTATTAAGCATCTTTGCGCACATAAATACTCATTAGATAAACAATGTATTTTATTATCAAGTGAAAGAATAAAACAACAATAAACACCCAATTCATTAGTCTTATATTTCCAATATAATCCTTTAATATGCTCTTGATTACTTGATTTTATAGTTATTGTAGAATCTTTTTTACCTAAAACATTCTTAATAATAGTTTTTTCAGATGATAAATCAGTTAATATAATATGCCATAGTATAAATCTTATAGATTTAATCTCTATATCTAACTCTTCATCTTCGTCTTCATCTATAAATTCATCTTCATCTATATCGTCATTTATAGTTAATTCTATTCGTATACTATTTTGAGAGTCATTATTTATAATATGACCATCTTTATCGTATTTTTTTCTAATTACATTTGTACTACTTTCATTTTGTTGTGTTTCCATTTCTACCTCCATATCCTTATTGGACATGTTTACCTCCTAAATTTAATTAATAATTGATTAATTATACACCGTTAACACTACCTAACTATTCATAAGCACAATCATAGACACCACCTCCTTAAGTTATTCTTTTTATTGTTTTAAATATGTCTAATAATAAAAGTATATCTATATTTGTTTGTATCAATGAGTATTTTGATTTCGATAAAGACATCAAAGATGGGAAAGAGATGTGGGAGATAACAATAGAATTGATTTTGAAGATTTGAGGTTTATTAGTATTGAGTGAAGAAAGGTGAAATCATATACTTACACATCTTTTTTTAACATTTAATTACCTGTCAGCCTGTCATACTGCCGTTATAAATCCTGATTAATCAGCCGAAATTAATTTATCTATTTTTTTTAGTGTATAACTTTGCATATTGTTTTCTATCTTTATAAGTTGAATCTTTTGAATGTTTATAATTCAATTGTTTTTATGTACAAATTTCAGCTTCATCATTAAGTTATCTACTTTCTCACAATTTAGTTTTACTATTGGTATTAAAGAAAGCAATTTTTATTGTAACAATAAAAATTTAGTTTACATTGGTATTAATATCTTTATTTGTTTGTTCCTTTAGTAAATCACTAATAATAGTCCATTAAAGTGATACAAAAAAGAATACAGAAGTCCTAATATATGAACATTTGATGTCCATATAGTCCTGAAAGATACGATCAAGTTTGATTGGAATTATTTATGAGAAGAGAAGTAAATAATGGGAGAGGCAAAATAAACAGAAGGAGATTTTTTGAGTTAATACTTTGAAAGGAAGTGTAAAACTGGTGGAAGTTGATAATGATGCTTTCACCAGTTTTTTAACATTTTTTTACTATATGATAATATCTTTAATAACCATACGTTTTATTAAATATTTTATATAATCATCTAAATCAGAGTATAGTTTTTTGACAAACAATTTATGTAAACTATGGGTTATT
>JBFXJF010000084.1:0-4654 GCA_050175155.1 Vulcanibacillus sp. | reverse complement strand
CCGATTAATAAAACGCTTAACAATAATATAAAAGTAATTTTAAATTTACTCACTTTACGTCACCTCCTCAAGTATATACTTCCCAAGAAGAGGATAAAAAATTTTGTTTATTTATTCCTTATTAGGTACCTCATGGCAATGTCTACAACGAGCTTCATAACTCTCTGATGCACCAACTTTAATTATTGGATCGTTATAATTAGCTGGTTCATTATTAATTAAACGCTGTGTTCTAGAAGCAGGTCCTCCACATTTAATACAAATTGCCTGTAATTTAGTTATAAATTCCGCTTTAGCTAATAATTGTGGAGAAGGACCGAATGATTCTCCCCTGAAATCCAGATCTAATCCAGCACATATAACTCTAATTCCTCTATCAGCTAACTCACTACAAACATTAACTATTCCTTCATCAAAAAATTGAATTTCATCAATTGCAACAACGTCAGTATCCGAATATACTTTATCCAAAATATCCATTGAATTATGTACAGCTTCCGCATCATATTGATTGCCATTATGGGAGACTACGGCAATATCACTATATCGATCATCAATTACTGGTTTAAAGGTTTGTACTTTTAATTTTGCATATTTTGCCCTTTTTATTCTTCGAATTAACTCTTCACTTTTCCCCGAAAACATACTTCCACAAATAAACTCAATCCAACCGTCATGTTTATAATACATCATTTTATGTATTCTCTCCTCTGCTAATTTTCATTAGAAAAAGAAAGGCAAGCCTTAGCTTGCCATAGGCAGATGAAAATGCCCAATTTCTTTGTTACTGCTTAAACCTCTGGTACTCACTTACATCTATGTAAGCTCCGTTCCTCGATTTAAGCGTGCCTTGAACTAAAACATTTTCAACAGCCTATTATTTTGTTGCCTTTGTCAACAAAATTAGGCAAGCCTTAGCTTGCCATGTACTTTATAATTTATATTTTTTATTAAATTTGTCTACTCGACCACCAGCATCAATTAGTTTTTGTTTGCCAGTATAAAATGGATGACATTCTGAACATATTTCTACACGTAGATTCTCTATAACTGAACCAGTTTCGAAAGTATTTCCACATGCACATTTTACTGTAGTTATTTTATAATCAGGATGAATTCCCTTTCTCATCAACCTTCACCTCTTTCTGCCCTGAATCATAAACGAAACAGAGTTCTATTACAATTACATGACGTATTATAACATGATTTAATATTTTTTATCAACAAGAGTTATAATATAATTCAACTTTAACTTATTTATTATTTATTATTTTATCTAATTGATCAATAAATTCATCATTTGTTTTTGTTTCTTTAAGCCTCTTTATTAAAAAGTCCGTAAAATCATTTTGGTCTGTCATTATTTTTCTTAAAGCCCATATTTTCTCTAAATGGTTTTTAGAAAGTAACGTTTCTTCACGTCTCGTTCCAGAGCGTTTTATATCAATGGCTGGGAATATTCTTCTCTCAGACAATCTACGATCCAGATGTAATTCCATATTTCCTGTTCCTTTAAATTCTTCATAAATAATATCATCCATTCGCGAACCTGTATCAATTAATGCTGTAGCCAATATTGTTAAGCTACCACCTTCTTCAATATTCCTTGCTGCACCAAAGAAACGTTTTGGCCTATGTAAAGCCGCTGGATCTATCCCACCAGATAAAGTTCTTCCACTTGGAGGAATTACCAAATTATAAGCTCTTGCAAGTCTCGTAATGCTATCTAATAATATAACAACATCTTTTTTTGCCTCGACTAATCGTTGTGCTCTTTCTAATACTAATTCTGATACTTTTACATGATTCTCAGGCAATTCATCAAATGTAGAACTTATTACTTCTGCATTAACTGACCTTTGCATATCTGTAACTTCTTCGGGCCGTTCGTCAATCAATAATATCATTAATTCGATATCTGGATAGTTAGTACTTATTGAATTAGCTATTTCTTTTAACAGTAATGTTTTACCTGCTTTAGGTGGGGCAACAATTAATCCTCTTTGTCCTAGTCCCACTGGTACAAGCAAATCCATAATTCTTGCAGCGAGATTGGTTTTGGTTGTTTCTAATTTTAGTTTTTCTGTTGGAAAAATCGGAGTGAGTGCTGGAAAGTGTAATCTTTCAGATGCGAGTTCAGGATCTAGACCATTTACCGCCTCAACATGTAGGAGTCCAAAATATCTTTCATTTTCTTTTGGCGGTCGTGCTTTACCTGAAACAAGATCACCTGTTCTTAAATCAAACTTTCTTATCTGTGAAGCAGATATATATATATCCTCATTACTTGGTAAATAATTAATTGGTCTTAAAAAGCCATACCCATCTGAAAAAATTTCTAGTACCCCTTCTAAGAACATAAGGCCAGCATTTTCTGTTTGAGCCTTTAGTATTGAAAAGATTAATTCTTTCTTTTTCATTTTACTATAATATGGAATTTCAAATTGTTTAGCTAACTGGTATAACTCAGTTAATTTTTTTGTTTCTAATATTGAAATACTTAAATTCATCTTTACACCTACTTTATTATATTGGCAAATTAACCACCAAAAATTAATATCCTCTAAAGATATAGATTTGGTTTTTTCTCTAAACGATGTGTTCCATCAATAACTCTAACTGTACCAGTTTTTGCACGCATCACTAATGATTGAGTTGTAGCCGTTTGCCCATGATATCTTACACCTTTTAACAATTCACCATCAGTTACTCCTGTTGCAGCAAATATTGCATCCTCGCCTTTGACTAAGTCATCCATCATCAATATTTTATTTATGTCAAGTCCCATCATTTCACATCTTTTAACTTCCTCATCATTTTGTGGTAAAAGTTTTCCTTGAATTTCCCCTTCTAAACATTTTAATGCAACAGCCGCAAGTACCCCTTCTGGTGCTCCCCCAGTTCCAAAGAGAATATCTACCCCTGTATTTTTGAAGGCTGTGTTTATTGCTGCCGCAACATCCCCATCACTTATTAGTTTTATTCTCGCTCCAGCCTGTCTTATCTCATTAATTAAATTAAAATGACGTTCTCGATTTAAGACGATTGCTGTCACTTCAGATATATCTTTATTTAATGCTTTTGCAACACTTCTTAAATTATCTTCTACACTTGCATTTATATCAATTTTCCCTGCAGCTTTTTTCCCTACTGCTATCTTCTGCATATACATATCGGGTGCATGCAATAAATTACCTCTATCTGCAATCGCAACTACAGCTAACGCATTCCATAACCCATTAGCTACTATATTTGTACCTTCTATAGGGTCAACAGCCACATCGAGTTCGTACCCTTCACCTGTCCCAAGTTTTTCACCTATATATAGCATTGGTGCCTCGTCCATTTCCCCTTCACCGATTACGACAGTACCACGCATAGGAATTGTATCAAACACCTTTCTCATCGCACTAGTTCCTGCATCATCAACCTCGTTTTTTAATCCTTTACCCATCCATTTTGCTGCAGCTAACGCAGCAGCTTCAGTTACGCGAACTAATTCTAATGTTAGACTCCTCTCCATAAAAAAACCCCCTTATATTTATAATAAAAATAGATTTAATTAAATATTACTCCGTTACTCTCCAAATATTAGCACCTATTGATATTAATTTTTTCTCTAATTTTTCATAACCTCTATCAATATGATAAATATCTCTAATCTCAGTAATTCCATCAGCTATTAATGCCGCAATAACCAAAGCGGCTCCACCCCTTAAATCGGTTGCTTTTACTATAGTACCTTGTAGTGTTTTCGGACCCTCAAAAATTGTACTTCTTCCTTCTACTCTTGCATCTGCTCCCATTCTTGCTAATTCATCAATATGTTTAAATCGGGAAGAAAAAATTGTTTCAGTTATCATACTTGTCCCATAAGCTTTCGTCATAAGAATACTAAAAGGTTGTTGTAAATCAGTAGGAAAACCGGGGTAAGGTAATGTTTTTACATCCACAGCATTGTATATTGATTGCCCTATAACACGAATAGAATCATCTTTTTCTTCAACAATAACTCCAATTTCTTTTAATTTTGCGGTTAATGACTCTAAGTGTTTTGGAATTACATTGTCTACAATAATATCACCTGTTGTAGCAGCTGCAATAATCATATATGTACCAGCTTCAATTCTATCGGGTATAATAGAATGTCTACACTCTTTTAAATCTTTAGATCCTTGAATCTTAATAACGTCTGTTCCTACACCCGTTATTTTAACTCCCATCGAATTAAGAAGGGTAGCTACATCTACAATTTCTGGTTCTTTAGCCGCATTTTCGATTATTGTCATCCCATTAGCTCTAGCTGCAGTCAACATAATATTAATTGTTGCTCCAACACTCACTGTATCTAAATAAATTTTATTTCCTTCCAAGTTCCTGGCTTTAAGATGTATATAATCTGGTTCATTAATTACTTCTGCACCTAAAGAATTAAATCCTTTTATGTGTTGATCGATAGGTCGTAAACCCAAATTACAGCCACCAGGTAACCCAATCTTCGCTTCACCAAATTTGCCAAGCAGTGCACCCATTAAATAATATGAAGCCCTTAACTCCCTTATTTTATTATTCATCATAGGCTTTAATTCCATTTTACTAGAATCTATCATCATAGTTCCATCCTGATATTCTATTATAACACCCATGTCTTGTA
>JBFXJF010000083.1:0-4661 GCA_050175155.1 Vulcanibacillus sp. | reverse complement strand
GTATGCAGTACAGAAAGTTGTCTTCAATATATAGCATAGGTTTTTTACTCAATAAATAATACATATATCTTATGTAAATAAGAGACACTATTACAATAGAAATTAAAAAAAGAAAAAGATTGCTGGTATACATAAAAAGGGCTAACGTAGAACAAACCACAAAAAAATAGACAATTGTATAAGCTATTACTGTTCTTCCACCTTCTCTGCCAAGCGCTGCTGAAAATTCCATATATTACCTCGTCCATCTAAAAAAACATAGTATGCTACCATATATTTATTAATTCCATTAGATTGATTGGGTTTTGTAACAATCTAATTAGTACAACTTTATAAATTTGTTCAGCATAATAACCTTAATTTTCAAACTTATTGAGTTTTTACAAAATATCAAAAATAGCAATAAAGCGGAAAAGTTAAAAGTATATTTACCAAAAAGTTATAAAAAATATAAATATGATTTTCATAGGCCGAGTCAATAATATCCCAAAAATAGGCCTCTTAATAACGCCTATTTTTTTTGATGAATATTAGAATATACACAATTTCAAATACAACAAATCCAATACTCCCCCAACCCCACCAAGGTAATAAGAAATAATGATAATCATTGTTTTGTGTTAAAATCAAACTCAATAATTCATGAAATGAGAAAACAAAAAAAGAAGTTATTGCCCCACTTATATTTATAAAAGCATTTATTGTTTTATACATCCTTCTCTACCTCGTCAAAAAACGAATAAATTATCGCTATATATATATTTGACACGAAGATTATAACATAAAATATTTATCAAGTAAATTTGCTATTATAATATAATATGCTTTCTTATATATGTTTCAAATAAAAAAGAAGTCAAAAATGGCTTCTTTACTCTATATATAGTGAAAGGGATGAGGGGTTTTGGAGACCGAAAATTCAGAACATCAGCGTAAATATATATCTCTATCCTCAAGATATTGCGTTGCAAAAGTATAAAATACATCAAAAGACATTAGATTCTGTATTTCAGTATTTTGATTAAAAATATGTTGAATATCTTCTGCTGAAAAAACGCTATTACTTTCTATTAAGTTATTTAGTGCAATTCTAAGCGGTTCTCGATTTCTCTCCTCCTGAGCAATTCTGGCTTTACTGTTGCTTTTTTCAATTAATTTCCTTACTGAATATTCTAATGAATTTAATGTTTCAAAAACAAATTCATTGAAATCTACATTGCCATACATAATATGTGCTGGCTTAACACTCTTAAAGTCTAGTGAATCTAAAAAGGATTCGTAAGAGTTGTTTTCCGTAGCTTCAAAGATGGTTACAATTGTCATAAGTAAATCAGCTTCAAATCTTTCCATTTTCCAAACATTTAAATCGCTGGGATAATTAATGTGTTTTATAATGCCAGGATCAAAACTATATTTAGTAGACTCGTCTTTAATAATGATAACTGGCTTGTTAAAAGCAAGTCTCAAATCATTAATATTAACAAGGTTAAAAAAGTATCACCTCAATTAAATTCGATAATGAAAGTACAATAACAAAATGGTATTATAGTATACCTCTCAAGGTCCTATATTACCCAATTTAAAGAAAGCATAAACTATAGGAGGTAAATCATGGAATCAGTAAAATACATATTGCTTGTTACTGGGTTTTTTGTATTAGGTTTTTTGTATTTTAAGTTATATTATTGGAGATTAAACCAAGTCCTTGTAAAACGAAAATTCCATTTATTTAAGTTTTCTCCTACCACAGTGTTTTTCGCATTGCTTCTTATATGTGTAGGAACTATGTCTTTGCTAGCAACAACTGAAGTAAACACTCTGACAAATCAAATTGAAGATCTTAGAACTATTGAGGCAATTAATCCGTATATTGATAGCTATTTTCCAAATCAATCTTATAAATATGTGTATACACATTATAATAATAACTTTGCTGGATACTATCGTGAAGACGGTTCACAATATTTATGTATCACTAATGATTCACCACTTGAATTAATTGATTATTTAGAAAATAACTATATTCAATATAAACTTGTTAATAACAGTTTTAGCGACTTATACTTGTTATACCAAATGATTTTAAATAGGATGATAGAAATACCAAGTCAGTATTCGTTGGAAATCGACATTAAGTCAAACAGTGTACAAATTGGAGTTCCCGATCTCAATTTTGATACATCGGAAATACAAAATTATTTAGATAATCATATGATAACTTTAGTAGAAAAAACTGGTGACATCGTACTTTATTAAGTGAGTTTCGTTATGAAACTTGTCACCATCCATCTAAATGTATTATATTTAATCACAACTTCACTTAATTAAGCTATAAAAGGCACTCAACCGAGTGCCTTTCTTCTATCTTTTGATCCTTTTTCGTACTTCATTTTTTTTCTGATTCTGCCTCACATAGAAAACAGTAAATAACTTCACGCATAACTCTAAGTTTGAAGATAAAATACTTTTCGAGTAATATATCTTCACACATTTACAATAGAAATCAACAAGTAGAATTCAAGTCATGGTACTATCAAATGAAAAGCAATATTTTTTAAAAGCACAAAAAAAGCACTCATTTGAGTGCTATATTTCGTTACCGATGGTGGCTCAGGTCGAGATTGAACCTTCGACACATGGATTCTCAGTCGATTCGTGTATCAAGAGGTGTTTCTATTTTTTTCAATTTCTATTATTAAGTTCTTAATCATCATATCTAATCAAATCAAAAGAAGGAACGCCTCTTTCTTTATTAGGTAAAGTCATATTTGAAAGTATCGGAGATTTTCTCAAATATATTTCGTAGGATTCAGAGTATAACACAATACACCCTTCATGCAAATCTACTATAAATTTTGAAAATATATATCCATTATCGTTTTTTTCAACGACATATCTAACTCCATCTATGCTTGGTAATTCTAATTTAGAACAACAAGAAAGATCAATATCAATTCTCATATCGAGTACATTGTTAAAAACCAAAGTAGCAGGAGCAACTTTGAAAGAAATCGCTTCTCCCGGATTAATTATCCATTCTGTAATAAAATCAATATCTAAAAAAAACTTCTTCTCTTCGTCGTTAAAATACATCGAATGAATTGCACAATCATGGAAACTAATTACATCAAAATCCTTTTGTGTATAGTAACTTTTATCTTCATATATCATTTAATTTTCTCCTATTCGATATTCTATAACGATTTAATTTGCGTAATGGTCTTTACGTCGCTTCAGGCAGATGATACAAAGGTTTTTTTCAAAAACTCTATACAAAATAGAGTTTGTTATGAATGGTATTTCCGTATTTTATGGACTCCACTTTCATAGTCTATTGATTCATTTTTTCGCTTTCCGAAATATAGGTTTCAGTCATCTTGTCAATAACTTGAGACCGTGATAAAAACGATCGTACCATCATTGGATGAATTGTTACTTCAAGAAATCGTCGATAAATTAGTGAATAAATATGGTCCATACCGCTAATAGTACTCTTCCTGAAGATTTTAATTCTGTATATTCTTATCCTAAGGCTTATACCTAGGAACAAGACATCGGAAAGCAAGTAATAAACTATTGAAATTATACCTAAACAAAAGAACAAAAAGATCGTTTGACCATTTGTTATTACTTCCAGTTGAGAATAAAATATAATAAACATAACCCCAGGAATAAAAGCTGAAATCTGATCTAAAATGATACTTTTTCTCTACGCATTCAGAGTGTATGTATTGTTTGAACTTAACATTATTATCCCCCAAATAGACTCTTCACATGATAAGAAACCCAAATAATAATCCAGATGTTTCAACTGTTGCTTCTAATTTTGCTCATTGAGATGAGCACACGGAATTTCAGTCTTATCGAGGGATTACTTAAACTAATTTGTTCGAAAAAATATATTCAATCTGCAGTTTTTCTAGATTGTCATTGTATTCATAGAATTTGTCATCTAATTCGTCCAACTGCTTTTCAATTAATGGCAAATCATCTTCTGTTTTCGCGCCAGCTATTATATCGATTGCTTTCCTTAATAAATTAGCTGTGTATTGTGCATTAATTGCCGCTAAACACTCAATTGTCTCAGAAGCATAATTAGAGGTTTCATTTATGAAAAATTGATCAAACCCGCCGTTATTCACTTCAGCTTCAAACTCTGAAATCAAGTATATTACTCTTTCTTGCGGCTTCAATCTCTTAATCTTTGCTCCGTTCTTTGATTTTTTTTGCAGAAAATTCATATAATTTACAATGTTAAAATTCTCAACAGAAAACTTGTTTCTACTCATTCTAATATCTCCTTAATCTAATACTACATTGAAATGATTGTACCACGAAATAGATAGTAAGTAAATATCTCTTTGTTTAATTTCAGTAATGAGCGAAAATGTCCTTATGTCGCGTTGCTTTTTTGTGACTTAGTCAAAATCAGCAATAAATATGGCCAATAAATTGCTCTATTTCTATCTAAATGGTCGTATAGGGGAAAATTGAACTCGCGATACACGTATTTTATGTCCATTGATCGTAAAGTACAAAAAAAGCACTCATTTGAGTGCTATATTTCGTTACCGATGGTGGCTCAGGCCGGGATCGAACCGGCGACACATGGATTTTCAGTCCATTGCTCTACCAACTGAGCTACCGAGCCATAAGTGGCG
>JBFXJF010000082.1:0-4696 GCA_050175155.1 Vulcanibacillus sp. | reverse complement strand
AACCAACTGCTAACGCGCAAATTACAGTCCCTATAAAAATTACTCGTTTTAAGTTCACTGGAATAATCCTCCTTTCTTCACATTTTTGTATACCCCTAATAGGCTACAATACTAGTATAGACAAAAATGTTTAAGGAGTTTTCTCCAAAATGTTAAGATTATCTTAAGTTAATATTTACATTACCCCTAATATATGATAACCACTATCTACATGAATTACTTCCCCAGTTATTCCTCTTGATAAATTACTAATTAAAAATAAAGCTGTGTCACCTACTTCACTTGGATCAGTAGTTCTTCTTAAAGGAGATTTCTCTTCAATCTCAGTAAGTATGTCTTTAAAATCCTTAACGCCCTTTGCTGATAAAGTTCTGATTGGTCCAGCAGAAATCGCATTAACACGAATATTGTTTATACCCATATCATTAGCAAGATATTTAACACTGCTCTCTAGTGCCGCTTTTGCCACACCCATAACATTGTAATTTTTAACTACTCTTTCTCCACCAAGATAGGTTAATGTAATTATGCTTCCCCCATCAATCATTAATGTTTCTGCTTCCCTAGCAACTGCTACAAGTGAATAAGAGCTAATCTCTTGTGCCATAAGATATCCATCACGAGAAGTATTAATATACCTCCCTTGTAACTCATCAACTTTTGCATAAGCAATGCTATGTATTACTCCATGTATTACATCAATTTCTTCCCTTAAATTTATAAATAATGACTTAATATCTTCATCCTTAGTTATATCACATTGAAAAAATAATGAATCCTTCATATCTTCTGTCAAATCAAGAATGTTTTTCTCAAATTTTTCATTTTGATACGTAAATATTAATCTTGCTCCAGCCTTATACAATGATAATGCAATAGAAAAGGCTATGCTTCTTTTGTTTGCAACACCCATAATAAGTATGTTCTTGCCTGATAAAAGCTGATTCATTATATCCCTCCATTAATTTAGTAATATTATAATTATATAAGAACTAAAATATTTTTAATTATAGCACATTATTAGATGATTTCCATTAACTAATAGTATATTATACCTTTATATCTATATAAGAAGCCCTATTCTTTTTTTAATAGAAATAAGATAAACTATATTAAATATAGTTTTCAGAAATTTCTTAATAATTACTTATTAATATGATATATTAATGAAATAAAAATCGAGGTGAAACAATATGGAAATTAGAAAAATTAACAAAATATTAGTTGCAAACAGAGGAGAAATAGCAACAAGAATTTTCCGAGCTTGCACTGAATTAGGTATTAGAACTGTTGCTATTTATTCGGAAGAAGATGAAGTTTCCCTCCACCGTTTCAAAGCCGATGAAGCTTATTTGATTGGGGAAGGTAAAGGACCAATAGAGGCTTACCTTGATATTGAGGGTATAATTGAATTAGCTAAACGAAATGATGTAGATGCTATTCATCCTGGTTATGGTTTCCTTTCTGAAAATCAGGATTTTGCAAGAAGATGTGGAGAAGAAGAAATTAAATTTATTGGACCAAAGCCAGAACATATCAAAATATTTGGTGATAAAATTCAAGCACGTAAAACAGCTATACAAAGTGACATACCAGTTATACCTGGTACTGAAGATCCAATAGAGCATACACAGGAAGCAATCTATTTTGCTAAAAAACATGGTTATCCTATTATAGTCAAAGCAGCCTCCGGAGGTGGAGGTCGTGGCATGCGTATAGTTAATAATAGAGACGAACTTGAGGATTCAATTGAAAGAGCACGCTCTGAAGCCAAATCTGCATTTGGGGATTCTAAGGTTTATATAGAAAAATATTTAGAAGAACCCAAACACATTGAAGTTCAAATAATTGGTGATAATTATGGAAATATTGTTCATCTATTTGAAAGGGACTGTTCTATTCAAAGAAGACACCAGAAAGTTGTTGAAGTAGCTCCTTCTCTTTCTATTTCCGAAGAGTTGCGAAACAAAATAACCGAAGCAGCCTTGAAATTAATGAGAAATGTTGGTTATATTAATGCGGGCACTGTCGAGTTTTTAGTATCCTCAAATAATTTTTATTTTATTGAGGTTAACCCACGTATTCAAGTAGAACATACAATTACTGAGTTAATAACTGGTATAGATATTGTTGAAACTCAGATAAAAATAGCTGAAGGATATCCATTAAATCATGAGGAAATTGGAATCCACTCTCAAAATGATATTGTTCGAAATGGGCATGCAATCCAATGTCGAGTCACAACTGAGGATCCAGAAAATAATTTCATGCCTGATTACGGTAAAATTAATGTATACCGATCAGCTAGTGGTTTTGGAATTCGATTAGATGCTGGAAGTGCTTTTCCAGGAGCAACCATTACACCACATTATGATTCACTCCTTGTTAAAGTATCTGCTTATGCTAAAACACCAAAAGATGCAGCTGCTAAGATGGTAAGAACTTTAAAAGAATTTCGAATTAGAGGTGTAAAATCTAATATTTTATTTTTAAAGAATGTAGTTGAACACCCCGATTTTCTGAGTGGTAATTATAGTACAACATTTATTGATACCCACCCTGAATTATTTAATTTTCCTATTCGTCAGGATCGGGCGACGAAATTACTTACTTATATTGGGGATATATCCGTCAATGGATATCCAAATTTAGCAAAATCTGATAAACCAGTATTTATTAAGCCTAGAGTACCAATAACTCATATTGATGATCCTTACCCAAAGGGTACTAAACAACTATTAGACCAATTAGGGGTTGATGGTTTTTGTAAATGGATAGGTGAACAGAATAACGTTCTCATTACGGATACAACCTTTAGAGACGCACATCAATCTTTAATTGCAACTAGGGTTCGTACTAACGATATGGTAACAATTGCTGAAGCAACTGGAAAACTAGCTCCAGAGTTATTTTCTATTGAAATGTGGGGTGGTGCTACGTTTGATACAAGTATGCGTTTTCTGAAAGAATCGCCTTGGAGACGTCTAACGATTTTAAGGGAAAAAATTCCTAATATACTGTTTCAAATGTTACTAAGAGGTGCAAACGCTGTAGGTTACACAAATTATCCTGATAATGTAATTAAAGCATTTATAAAGGAATCTGCAGAGGCTGGAATAGACGTATTTAGAATTTTTGATAGTTTAAATTGGTTGGAAAACATGAAATTGTCAATCAATACTGTTAGAGATAGTGGAAAAATTGCTGAAGCCGCTATATGCTATGCTGGTGATATTTTAGACCCAAAAAGAGATAAATATAGTCTTAATTACTATGTAAATCTAGCAAAGGAATTGGAGAAGGCAGGAGCAAATATTATTGCTATTAAAGATATGGCAGGCTTACTAAAGCCATATGCATCATATAAACTAATAAAGGCATTAAAAGATGAAGTAGGTATACCCATACACCTTCACACTCATGATACAAGTGGAAATGGTCAAGCTACGTTAATGAAAGCTATTGAAGCAAACGTAGATATAGTTGATACTGCAATCAGTTCAATGTCCGGGCTTACTTCTCAACCAAGCTTAAATGGTTTAGTTGCACTATTAGAAGGGCATGATAGAATTTCAAAATTTAACCAAGATAATCTGCAAACTTTAAGTAACTATTGGGAAGACGTTAGAGGATTCTATAGTGGCTTTGAAAGTAAAATGATTGCTAGTAGTGCTGAAATATATAAGCATGAGATGCCAGGTGGACAGTATAGTAATCTCATGCAACAAGCTTCAGCTGTTGGTCTTGGAGATAGATTTGAGGCAATAAAAGAGACATATGCAACAGTTAATAAGATGTTTGGCGATATAATTAAGGTTACTCCTTCTTCTAAAGTTGTTGGAGATATGGCGTTGTTTATGGTACAAAATAATCTTACTGAAGAAGAAGTAATGTCTAAAGGCGACCAGCTTGCATTTCCTAACTCTGTAGTAGAATTTTTCCAGGGATATTTAGGGCAACCCTATGGTGGATTCCCAGAGAAATTACAAAAAATTATATTAAAAGAACGAGAGTTTATTACTTACAGACCAGGAGAATTATTGCTTCCAGCCGACTTTGAAAAAACAGAAAAGGAACTAAAGGAAAAATTAAATAGAGATATAACTCAACATGATGTTTTATCATACTTATTGTATCCTAAGGTTTTTCTAGAATTTGAAGAGCATTTAGCAGAATTTAGCAGAGTATTAGCTTTAGATACTCCAACATTTTTCTACGGTATGAGCTTGGGAGAAAAAATAGCTGTAGAAATTGAACAAGGAAAAACTTTAATAATTAAACTTACACAAATTGGCAAGCTGCATTCCGATGGAACTAGAACAATTTACTTTGAACTTAATGGAGTCCCTAGAGAGGTTGTCATCACTGATAATAATGCGAGTGTAGCGGTTCATAAAGTTTTAAAAGCTGAAAAAAACAATCCAAATCATATTGGAGCATCAATGCCAGGTAAGGTATTAAAATTACTTGTCAAAAAGGGTGATAAAGTTAAAAAAGGTGATAACATTGTTATAACTGAAGCAATGAAAATGGAGACCACTATTCAAGCTTCATTTAATGCAATAATTAAAGAAGTTTATATAAGCCCTGGAGACTTAATTGAAGCAAATGATTTACTAATTGAATTAGAACAAAATTTAAAACCAATAGAATAAAACATTAAAGGTGAATTAAATATGAACTATAATTTAAAAAT
>JBFXJF010000081.1:0-4702 GCA_050175155.1 Vulcanibacillus sp. | reverse complement strand
TACATAAGTGTTCTAAGCACTATTGAATTACCAATTTATTGAGCGTTCGCAACCTTTTCATATGATTTGTTCTTAAACAAACCTATATTATGCAAAAAACTTTGATATGAAAGCAAACAAAGTTTACTATCGTATTAAAGTTGGCGTTCCTATATGTGTTAGGGCAACCATTTTATACAATTCGTACCCCTATCAAAAAAGTTCGTACCCCTACTAAAAAAGTTCGTACCCCTACTAAAAAAGTTCGTACCCCCATCGCATAGAAAAAGGAGATACTTTACATATCCCCTTAAAAGAATAACTAGTATGTATAAATTGTAATAAAGAAAATCTAATGTGGGTCTGTTGTCCTATTTTGATACAACAACCCACCCCTAAGTAAATTTACGCACTCTTGGATTGACCATTTTCAAATCTAATAATGATTTCGTTTTTTTCTATCACTTTTACCACCCTTTTTTACCTCACAATCTGATAGATTATGAGCATAGTTTAACACAAGGGGTGGTCAATTTCAAAACGCTGTTTTTCTTAAAAACTGGTCAATTTCATTTTACCATATACATTTATTGTTTTTTAAATGGTGGAAAATCTTCTAAAGCAACTTTAAAAACATATAACAACAATAATGTACAATACTACGTACTACCTAAAAATGCTGTTTAATCTAATGATAATTACCTTTAGTGCATGACCCATATTAAAATAATACTAAACTCAATATGTACAATATAACCATCATTACTAGATTTGATAAAATAATTATTATTGAGACTTTGTAAATGTTATTTCTGTTACATTTTTTTAAATATATGGTAGCCAAATAAACAAACAAAGAGTTACAAAAAATAATTAATATCACAAAAACATAATGATAAATATCATTTGCAAACCATTCTAGAAAATATAATCTAATTCCTTCAATTGAAACAAAAATGATAAGAGGTAAAACATTAAACCATATTGTTCCGCTTTCCCTACCACCCAAAACCATGTTATACTTTATCTCAATATTATGAACTTTTTTTTGTTTTTTAATGAAGCATACTATAAATGATATTAACATGATTATTAATAATACAAATGTGATCAGGGAAAGCGGTTGATCAATTATTTCCCAATTAATATTTGAATAATATATGCTTATCGCTATACTAATAAGCAGTATTACTAATTGAATACAATTACTTAAAACATACTTATTAATGATTTTTTTAATGTTCATATTATCTATTACGAATAAATCGCATGTTTTGTTTACAATTATATCTAAAAGTATAGAAAAGTTAATGCAAATTAAGAATATAAATAAATACATTTAGCATTCTCTTCCTACATCATTTCAGCTTGTATGAAGCAGATAAAACCCCTAATTTCATATCATAACTTCTGCCTTTAATTCCATTTGCAATCATTTCATAACTTATATCATAAACAGTTACATAACTTCTATAATAATATCCACCGGAAACCAATTCTGTATTAATATAAAATCCATATTCCTTACCAATATAATGATATGAGCCAATTGTATAAAACAAGTCTTTTGGAATAATGTTCGCTATATCATTATCATCAAAACGATAAGAATTATTATATTGTACAATTCTTTGGCCATATCCACTTCCTCGGCCGATATCAAATCCATCCCAATTTAACACATAATTAGATATATTATATGTTGTATTATTATTATAATACTCATCACTTTCAGTATATAATTCTGACAATTGTTCAATAGTATTAGAATCAGCTTTAACTATAATAGTATTTTTAAAACACAAAAAAGCAAATAATAATATAAATACAAAAACAAATAATGATTCAATAAATTTTTTCATATGGCACCTCCTTTTTTTCATATTACCTTAAAATCAAAACTGTCAGAGCATTCTATTTCAACTCCATTTAGCCTAAAAATAAAAAAGTATTCAATTTTATAGTCACCTTGGTTTTCTATTGAAAAAGAACCGGAACTATTTACACAATATTCAACATTGGAATCAAATATTTTATGTTCTATCTTGTAATTTAATTTCTGATATTCATTTTCTATAATTTTACTAGATTTAATTATTTCACCATTGAAATATATATTATATCTAAATGCATCTGGATACAAGCATTCAATTATTGGGAGATTATCAAAATCATTTACACCTTTGACGACATACTTCCAATTAATATCATTATGAATTTTTATAGAATCACTATAGTTAACAATCGAATTTTTCTCAATTGGTAAGTAATTATCTTCATCTATATATACGCAAACATTATCAATATTTATATTATAAAATTCCATTTCTTCTTTTTTACATCCTACAAGGAAAAGCAGGAACAATAAGAAAATAAATAAAAATACTTTTTTAAACATTTATTAATCCCCCTATTATTGTATTTGAGTTGAAAAAGTTTGCTCTATGCTCATTATAACTTGTTTTTTTTTCAAGTAAATTAGTGAAATATTCTCAAATTAAATTTACTACAACAATAAATGCTGTATTAAAAACAATCTAGCACTTATTCTCTAGATGGTTTCTTTTATGTTTATGTTGCATTTGTACTGGAATTCCAGCGTGTTCTTATCAAGCACTGTTATTCTATCTAGTAGTATTTTCAGAATTTCTTCGCATATAGATCATAGTAATTTCCTTTTAAGGTTTTAAGAACTTCATTTAGTTTTTCTTGTTCTATTTCCATATTAGTTCTTGAAGTTTTTATCTCTTCTTCATCTTTTCCCAAAAAACATTTGCTCCATTTTTGTTGCGCAATTGCTTTATTATCGAATCAGAATCGTAAGCAAATCCAAAAGGACTTGCTGAACTGGTGCTTCCTTCATTATTACTCCAAGCGGAAGCGGAATCCTTCAAACCGTGAGTTATCACCGTTATCATGGGACTGTCTGACACTGTCAGATTGTCCGAATAAAAATTTGAAAGTGGTGCATCAACATATCCTTGATAGACTTCTCTATTTGTTGACATTTCTGCTGCTGATACTGTCATGGGCTTTGTGTTGAAAAGCATTAGCAAGCAAGCGGCAATGACAAAGATTCCTCCAACTTTTTGGGTTCAGTTCATTGTTAGGTAGTTTTTTCATATTGAATTATCCCTTCTTGTTATTTAGTTTGGTTCTTGCTCCCAGCCCATGCGTAAGAAAAGTAATCGCTGGCGCATCCTCGTTCACTGTAACAGCAACTGTATCCTGATGTAATTCGTCACGAGTTTCTCCAGAACTGTGGCCTGAAAGAGCCGCATGAACTGTTAGTCCTGATGAAAAAATAATATCACCATCAAAACTGCTGCGACACATAAAAATGTCGTAATGGAATATCTCATGTTTGTTGAACCCCCTTTTCCATATCCTATCCCTCACTTTATCTCTGTTTATTTTTGTTGCCATCCGGCGTAGAGTCTAAATTCTTCACCACTTTCAATTTCTTTTTTATTATCAAAATTCCAAATATTGGAGCAATTCGCATCAGTAAACCAACAAACAAACTCGTAGCCTTCACGCTCTGGGCTAAGCGGTTGTGTGATTTTATTTCCCGTTTCTATGTTATCGAGCATATAATATCCACCATTTATTTCATCGGAATAATTATTTAAGAACGCTATATTTGCTGGAAGAATTCTTTCTCCATACGCTGGATTACTTATGCCTGACTGCTGAAGTTCTTCCACTGCTTTGTCGTACAAACATTTATATATATAAGTTTTCCCGCGTATTAAATATGAAATCCAACTTATTTCAAAGTTGTAATCTGTCGAACAAAGCATAATGTCCCACTCGTCCGCGGTTGAAGTAAAAATTTCTTCCTCAATATAGGTGATGTTATCGTGAATGTACATCTTTTTCAAATTCGGACTGGAAAATGGATAAGGGCGGTTTCCGGTCATCAATCCTCCTCTAATAATTCGAAACCCTATATACCAAACTTCTTTGCCATCAATCATTCGAGGAATATCAATCGTTTCCTGTTCTTGTCCTAGTTCAGTCAAGCGTACTATTGCAACAACCTCATCTGCTTTATTCTTGGGAAAACGACTTGTTCGGCCAATAATTACGTACTCAAAAAAAACGCTCTCATAAATCTTATGTGTTGTTTTTGAGCATCCCGGCAATGTAATAATCATGATTGCCATCATCAATAAAAAAACCAAGTTTAACCCTTTTTTTCTCATAATACGTTCCCCCTTTCAAATATGAAATAGAATATCTTTAAGTAAAGTAAATCCCTTGTTTTTCGCACATATGTTAATTTTTTTATTGAATTTTTCATTCGCATGAGCATTTTCACAACCTAATTAAAATTTTACGAAAATCTTTAAGAAGTTAATAAGCAATTTATCAAAGTCATTATACGCTGTTCAATGTTTATTGTAAATAATATTTCTTAATTCTGTAAAAAGTAATAACAAAATAATAAGATTCTTTAAAGTATATACAAAACGCCTTGAAACCAAACCAGCTTCTCATGACTGATTAGCAAGCATTGAAAATTGATTAATATAAATTTTTTTGTAAAAAAAAGGTTGACACGTGCAATTTGTATCAAACCTATTGTGCTATTATGAAAGAGCACGCCAATCTTAATACAAATGCGTACACCTTGAATAAGAGGAATATTTTTGCGTACACCTTCAAAAGGGAATGAATATTTTTGCGTACACCTTCAAAAGGAATGAATAATTTGCGT
>JBFXJF010000080.1:0-4707 GCA_050175155.1 Vulcanibacillus sp. | reverse complement strand
TGCCTACCTAGATAATAAATTAAGTGTCCTACGAAGTCAATAACCTATTTATAAAAAAATAACCCCACCCCCTAACCTTAACCGGGGGGTAGTCAAGGGTTATAGGGAAAGGGGGGTGTCCCCCCCCTATATTACTTAGGCGAAACACGAAGTGCGAAGTCCCTTGTGGACGTAGGCGGGGGCTATCTACCCCGCTAAGGCGTCGCCGTCGCCCCGTGGGCCCCTTGGGCGCGTTCTCGCGCCAAGGATCCTAGGGGGCGTACCTTTTAACCCCCTTTAGTGGGGTTAATTGAACCCCCTTTATGGGGGTTGCCGTCAACCCCCCGTAGGGGGGTTATAAGATAAAACTTCCACGCCGTCACCATTGGGGCGCCGCGCTATTGCGCTATCGCGCCATGGTGGTTCTCAAGTTTCTCCATTGGTGGAACTTGTGTGCGTTCGCGGGCAGAACGCGCTAGTTTGTATGTGTTGAGTGCGGTGCATACCCCTTTTGGGTTCCTTAAAGGGGTATGCACAAAATGCACAACTTTAATCAAATATTTTAAACAATCGTTTAAATGCGCGGGTATCGTATTTAATTTTGCGCTTTGATAATCTATACCAACGTTCCTCAATTAAACCATTTTCTGCGGAATAATCCGACTGACTTTGTGAGTTCTTTTGGAATAATTTTCTTTTCAATGGTCGCAAATCTTGCTCGGCGGAAGTTTCTTTGTCGTAAATCCTAACTTTTGCATATAAAGCAAATGGCATAAATTTAACAACTTTAAGCGCCTTAAAATAAAAGTCCGCTTGTTCTCTAATTTTTTTCCATACTCTACCATAAGCCTGCGAATTAACGTGTGTGTTTGATAGCAATATATGACGTTGCACTGCGATAAATAATGGCATTGATTTATACTCTTTGTTAAGCTTTGCGTCCTCATAATTCGGTAAATATAAACCAGCATCACTTACATATAAGTCTCTTTGCTCAACTAGATATGTTCTAATTCCACGTAGTTCCCCGTTAATAAAATCATTAATGGTATTCGGTTCAACGTTCATAGCGTTTAAGTTTAAGTTTTGATAATAACCGCCATAGTAAATGTTTGAATAATAGCCTTCGTCTTTTCTAATGCTAATAACCTTTTGAAAAAGCAAATCTTTGCCTTTACCCTTAGCACCAAAAGTATATGTAGAACTGTTCCTAAAAATCGTCTTTAAAATCTTGTTCGTTTTTCTAAAATGTAAAACTACTAAAATTGTTGCAATTAATAAAACTGCTAAAATAATTAAAATGATAACCATAAATTAACCTCCTATGTTATTTGTTATAATCTTAAAGATTTTTGAAAACGCCCATACGACAAGTATGATCGTTAAAAAAATCGTTAAAATTGCTAGTGACTTAATAAAATCATTAGTTAGCCACTCAGCTTGATAAAACAATTCAGCGTATGCGTCATAAAATATATTATATAAATTGCTCATATTGCTACTCCTTTCCTTAAATTATTTGTAATAGTAATCTAAACACCCAATAAATACCAATAATCGGTATTGCTAACCAAAAAAAATAGCCTAAAATATCTAAAATGTCCCTACTCTCACCGGTAAAACCAGTATTAAACCAATTGTTGTCATCATATGCACCGTCCGTAAAATAAAACCGATTACCACTTAAAATAAAATCATCTAAATCTTGTTTGTCTGGTATATCATCTCCAAAAACTGCTGTTAAGTTAATTGCCCCTATGTAATCAACTTCAATCGGTGTCCAATCAGATATACCACTGTCCATAACTAGAATTCCATTATTAGTCCCATCTTTAACCGTTATATATGAAAGTAATTCAAAACTTCCACTTCCGGTATGGGAAAGGTCTATTAGAGGCGTATAAGTAGCTAATCTAGTCGTATTGCTTAAACTTTTAACACTAGCAAAAATATAGTATGTATTACCAATAATAGCACCATAGTCATTACCTTTGGCAAAGGCTCCATAAGTATCAGTAGGTGTAAACCTTACAATACCATTATTTAATGATATATCAGTAGATGTTATATATTTAAACTCATCGGGAACATTATCGCTATTACTATCAATGAGTAAATCACTATTAGCGACTAACTGACTTGCTTGTAAGTCTAAGTTGCTTGTTGTGTTGTATGCTCCCGTTGGCGATATAATACCGATTAAAGCGGGGAATAACGCCCAAAACCATTTTGCAAGTTGTATAAAGATAATCATGCTAATGGCACCACCTTTTTGATTAAAAGTAAAACAAATAAAGCTCCTAATAAATAACTTAACAATTCAATCGGTCTTGTTTGAAAAATTAAAAACCCGCTTTGATAATCTAACCAAGGTATAGCATCTATTCCTACCGGTTCTATTAAACCTATAAATATTCTCAGTGTTTGTTGCTTAAATAACCATTGTGCTACATTATTACTAAATAGCAACATAGTATTTAATATACTTGGTAATGTCATGTTAGCACCTTAAAGATAAATAGACCGATTGTAAATAATAACGGTATCAGCAATAAACCGCCGATTGTAAAGTTCGGGAATACTTCTATTTCTAACATATTCGCCATACCGTTCCAACCTTTTTCAAGCAGTGCAAATACGTTATTAACTGCTGTGCCATCTCCACCTTCGTCTAAACCTACATTGTAGCCTACGTCATAGCCTTTATCGTAGCCGTCGTCATAGCCTTCGCCATAAGCGTCATCATATATGTTTTGTTGTGCTAGTCTTATTAATAACCATACATAAAAATCTTTATTCCCTATTACACTTGTATAGTTTTGCGTATAAAAACTTTCAGTTAATTTCAATTGAACTGTAATTTCCAAATCTACGATTTCGCTAGGTTCATAATTGTTAGTATTCCACTCTTTCAGTTGAATTGGCATACCTTCTTTAATCATAGCCAAATCAAAAGTCGTAAATGGTTTTTGGTCAGTATAAAATGTGCTTATACTTTGACTATCATACATTTTAACTTTAAAAAAACTCGTAACGTTGTTAGTAGTTGTATCAAGGTGAATATTTATCTCTCCTAATGGCAAATACCAAGTTTGTAAAGTTGGTAAAAATTGGTTTAATTGTGATGCGTTAATTTTATAATAACCTATTAACTGCAAATGTGGAGCTCCATTAATATCTATATTGTATTTATCAATACCATTATAATTTTCAGTTGCTAATCCATAATCATACCAACCTAATCGCTCGTTTAAAACGTTAGTGTTTTCAGTTTCCGGGTAATAAGCGCTCGAAACACCGACAACCCCGGGTGTTGCGGTTAAAATCGTTAATAATGTACTATTTATCAATGTTTTTATCATAATTGTTCCTTATAAAAGCGATTTTTTTTGGTAAAAAACCGCCAAAAAACCTTAGCGTCCAGCAACTTTGACTAATCTCATAACGAAAGAGATTAGCGACCATACTAAACTGATACCTAAACCGATTAAGAGTAATAGACCTACGGTTGTGAAGCCCGTTGTGGTATCGTAAAATAAGCTGATAACACTTGTTAGGCCGTTGTTAAGTACTCCAAACATTGCTGTTACGCTATCTCCAACTGCGGTAAAAAATTGTGCAATCATTTCTTAAACTCCTTTCATTATTATAATAAGCAATACTCCGCGCTTTTGTGTTAGACAAAAAAAGACAACTTATTTAGTTGTCTTTCTCGTATAGTTCTTTGTATATGTCATCAATAGCCCTATAAAATGTTATGTAGTTTCCTATTCCTATTAATCGCATTAAGGCAATTCGCGAGTTAGTTTGATTGCAACTTTCTATTAAGGTTTCCGTATCTATCTTATCGGTTTTACTACGTTGTGCATATTCCAAACCTTTCTCGTCGTTTGTTGTGATAAGGTTTGGATCATATGCATATTTTTCCTTATCGTCTAGATGCATCAAGTATCTTATGTGATAGTTGTAATTAAATGCTATGTCAATTGTGATACCTAGTTTTGCTATGTTTAGTATTTTTGATATGCGATTAAGTATTGTTCCTAGTCTAACACGTTTTGCTGTTGTAAACACTAAATGATAATGTGGCCTTACTATTTCCCCCTTATCGTTGTTAATGTCTTTATCGTGTAATATGAAGTAATAGTTTATTGCAATTTCGTCCAGCATTTTTGTTATTTCGTCTTGGTCAATAAAACGTGCAGTTTCGTAGTCCATTTTTTCAATAATAACAATGAACTGCCTTGTCATTGTGTTTAATTCAGTTATTGCCATGAATCTATTCTATTTCTTGTGCTACTAGGTCTAGTTTAACATAACTATCTTTAAAAGCTGGTTTAATTTGGATTCTATAGCCATTGTCTAGTTCAATATAATATCGTTTTGATTTGTATGTTTTTCCGTTTACGGCAATGTAATCATCGCCTAACCTTTTTAATAATTTCATTTTTGTTCTCCTTTCTTTAGTTTTCTCCTTAAATACTCGCTAAAACTGATTGTGTTATATAATTCTTTATTAACATATTCGTCAGTTAATTCAGCTAGTAGTCTTTTTTCTAATCTTATGCTAATTTTTTCGTCTTTCATTCTTTCTCCTTTCTTGCCTACCTAGATAATAAATTAAGTGTCCTACGAAGTCAATAACCTATTTATAAAAAAATAACCCCACCCCCTAACCTTAACCGGGGGGTAGTCAAGGGTTATAGGGAAAGGGGGGTGTCCCCCCCC
>JBFXJF010000079.1:0-4760 GCA_050175155.1 Vulcanibacillus sp. | reverse complement strand
ATTAAGATAATATATACATTTATATAATCTTTTGAAATCTATTAGTGATAGGTTTATTTGAGTGTGATTTTCTTTATGTTATTATACTATATTTAATTATTTACTTGACAACTATTAGCTGGTTTATCTGAAGCATTACTGATTAGCTAAAATACAAAAAAACACCATGCTTTAAAGTTCAAAATTACATGGTGTCATCTAATCTAAATTTTTATTAAAAAGACGAGAAAAATGAAATATTCTAATTATTTCAATTACATCATCTCTAATTCGATATATAATTCTATAATTTTTAAAAAATTTTTCTCGTATTAATTCATTTTTATATTCCGGTACTTCTCGCCCTGAATAAGGTAATTCAGGTATAGTTTCAATAATATTTATGATTTTTTTAACAAAAATTTTAGCATAATCTTCAGAATCTTGAGATATATAATTAATTATTGCTTCTAAATCTTTTACAGCTTGGTTAGACCATCTTATGTTAGCCACTTATCTATATGTTCCTTTACATTTTCATGGTTAATTGTTTTACCAGAATCCAACTCTTTAACTCCCACCTCAATTTTGGCACGAACATATAATTCAGACATAATATCTTCTATAGTAACACTATCTGGCAAATTTTCTATTATCTTAAGAACTTCTTTTTTAGTATTCATAAAATGACCTCCTTACTTAATTATAATTATACACGATTGTTATTATATTTATATATGATTATGATAAATATTGTCTTTTTAATTTTAAAATAATCTTCAAATGTTTCAAATAACGATTCGTACCACCGACACCCTTGATTTTACAAGGAGTTGCTAATGTCCAGCCAAACTTGGGGACTAATGCAACGACTGACTCGTTTATCGAAAGGGTGTGTCTCTGATTATTCTTTGAATCTAGCTTCTAGCGACCGAGGCGTTCTTCCTATGAGTCTACATCCAGTCACGTCGATGCGGGGATGCATTATTATATGAAGCATACAGTGAACACAATAAAAAAACATCATAACTAATGCTAAGTCATGATGTCTAAATGTTTATCTCTCATACAATATAATAATTATAGTATTTTATATAAATCCTCAACACTTAATCCAGCTTGTCTTAAAATAGAACGCAAGGTTCCAGTTGCTAAATCATTATGCATTGGAACAATAGCTATTCTTCCATCAAGTCTTTTTAATTTAAAATGACTTCCTTTTTGGCTAACTTTTTCAAACCCATTTTTTTGTAATGCTTGAACAATTTCTTTTCCTGATACTATTGGTAAGGAAGGTGTCATAAACTACTTATCTCAATATCTAATGGAGCAATTATTGGTGATAAAGGTATGTCCTTTGGGGAAACGTCTTCAAAATATAGTTCAAGAGCTTCTCTCAAATTAAAAAGAGCCTCTTCAACTGTTCTACCTTGACTAGTCACTTCAACTTCAAGACAACGACCAACATACCAATCACCTTCAAGTGTAACCGCTGCTGTCAATCTCATTTTTCAGTCCCCCTAAAAAATCATTTTTATATTATATTCTTGCTTTAAATTATTTTTTATATTTTAAAAAAAAAATTAAATATTTTTTCTAGTTATATTATATATGAAATTCTAGAAATTTATAAATATTTATACTTCGTATGTTTCATATAACGTATTCGTATCCGCAACGCCCTTAAGCTTACAAGGAGTTGCTTATGTCCAGCCGACTTGGCGGACTAATGCAACGACTGGCTCGGTTAGCGAAAGAGTGTGTCGCTGAATAATCTATCAAACTTCTATGTATTACTTCTATGTAATGTTGCTTCAGGCGACCAAGGCGTACTTCCTATGATTCTACTTCTAGCAACGCCGATGCGGTGATGCTTTGTTATATGTAGTTATTCGGTGCCTTAGGATAATCATATATACTAATTTTATGTGATGTTATAATTATTGGCACATATGATATAATATTTATATAATAAGAAATAAAAGTAACAAGGAGTGTTATTATGGCTATAAGTAAAAAGGAGCTTACAGCACTTATTCAAAAACTTCCTGATAAAGATGTTCCTCTTTTTCTAGATTTAGTAAAGAGACTAACAAATCATCCTTTAGATGAACATATTCCTTATGACGATGAACCTTTGACTGAAGATGATATTCAATCTATAGTTCTAGCTAACAAAGAATTTATAGAAGGAAAAACAGTCAAATTAAAGGATATTGAACATGAATTACGAAATTGAACTATCAAACAAGAATCCGAATTCTTGACTATTTGAATATGTTATCAGAGAATCCTAGAAATCCTGAATTAGATATTAAAAATTGCAAGGATACTATAATAATTATCGTTTACGTATAAGTTTCTATCGCGTTATTTATTCAATAGATGATCACATCCTTAAGGTTTTAGTCATTAAAATTGGCTCTCGAGGTGATATTTACAAGAAATAATAACAAGTAATTTAAATGAAAAGAAAATGCCCTTTTTACCACTTAGATATATCTCAAGTGGTATTTATTTTCTCTAATAGTTACATATAACGTATTCGTATCCCCGACGCCCTTGAGCTTACAGGTAAAGTTCGAGCCTTACAAAGCTCTTTTCTTAGGCTCGGGCTTTGTCGACTCAGTTAGCGAAATGGTGTGTCGCTGATTCTACTTCTTTGAATCTATCTTCTGGCGACCGAGGCGTACTTCTTCTGAATCTACTTCATTGACACGCCGATGCGGTGATATTGTGTTAGACGATTGATTCGCCATCTTTGAATAATCTCTCATTGAATATCTATGAACATCATTGTAAAATTAAAATAAAACGAATCTCTAGGAGGAATATTATGAACTGGCAATATATTCGCGAACAATTTCCTGAACGGTGGGTATTAATTGAAGCATTATCAACTAGTTCAAAAAATAAAAAACGTAATATAGAAGAAATGTCTGTTATTTCCGATTTTAAAGAAACTAAAGATGCTTGGCAAGCCTTTAAAAAACACAACCTTGATAATCCTTATGGCGAGTATTACATTTTCCACACTTCTAACGTTGAAATAGAAGTCATCGAACAACCTTTCATTGGTATCAGAGGTTTACAATGAAGTTTATTGTGAAAAATGGACTTCCAATAACAAATGTAAAGTTAACATATAATGATGAATCAATGATGATCGAAAATGTATTAATCGATACAGGATCAGCAGTAACAATATTTGACACTGACATCGTAGAAAATATTGGATTAACTATTGACCCATCACAAGGAAAAGCTGTTTATATGTATGGCGTCGGTGGAAAAAGTGAAGTATGTTTTCAACAACAAGTCAAGCAGTTAATAATTGATAATATTTCCCTTGAGATGTATACAGTTCAATTAGGTATGACAATGGTCCCATATGGCTTTAATGCTATCTTGGGAGCTGATTTTTTTAGTAAGACAAATGCTTCAATAGATTTTCGCAATTATCAAATATATTATTAATGTATTTAGCGAATCTTTCGTCTAACGTATTCGTATCTCCGACGCCCTTGAGCTTACAGGTGAAGTTCGAGCCTTAGAAAGCTCTTTTCTTAGGCTCGGGCTTTGTCGACTCAGTTAGCGAAATGGTGTGTCGCCTGAGTAATCTATCAAACTTCTTCGAATTTTCTTCTATGTATTTCTGCTTCGAGCAACCAAGGAGCGAATGCGACGCAGCTGGGTTATTGTGTTAGGTGATGTACCTGTCTTCTCTGATTCCGCTTATCAATATGTTTCTATAATAATTTCAAAAAAAACCTTTTTCTGTTACAATTTGAATCTACCATTTTTTATGATATTATAAGAATGTAAATATGTATGAGTAACCTATTTCCAGCGTACACTGTAATAATAACTCATGGAGGTGTACGTTAGTGAATGATAATCTGGAGGATAATGAAATGGCTATACTTGAAAAAAAACTTAATATCAACCTAGATAAAATTAAACAAATTGCAAAAGCCAATACTGTAAAGAATGCAAAAGGTCAAACAGTTATTACTAAGGATGATCCTTTTCGCGAAGAATCTGACTTTCAATCATCAATTAAATCTGACAATAAAAGCAAACTATGAAACTTGGCGAAGTTCGTTATTCCCATTTTCCACTTGAAGAAGATGCTTCAAAATATATAGATAGACCTGTTATTATAGTTATTGCTGAATCACCAGAAATTGTTGTAATCAAAGTAACAAAAACTGCACCCAGAAAAAATGACCTTTATGATGTTCCAATAAAACATTATAAGTATTGCGGTTTAAAATATCCATCTACTGCTAGGATTTCAAAAGTGGTTACATTAGATGAAACTCAAATCTTTAACAAGGTTAGAAATCTTCATCCAGATGATCTTAAAAATATTCTTCAAAAATTAATTGAATTTACTAATCAATAAACGACCTGATATCGGGTCTTTTGTTTTTATTTAGCAGGTATATCACCTAACGTATTCGTATCTCCGACGCCCTTGAGCTTACAAGGAGTTGCTAATGCCTTGCCAGACTTGGCAGGCTTATGCAACGACTGGCTCGGTTAGCGAAAGGGTGTGTCGTTGATTAATCTATCAAACTTCTATGTATTACTTCTTTGTAATCTAGCTTCTGGCGACCGAGGCGTACTTCCTATGAATCCACTTCTTGCTACGCCGATGCGGTGATGCATTGTTCGTATTATTAGCTTATACCAGTTTAATTAAGGTATAAGTTTTTTGCTATATAATATCCTTATCAAACTAGGTATAAAACGTATGTATTGTTGGGACTTTGATC
>JBFXJF010000078.1:0-4825 GCA_050175155.1 Vulcanibacillus sp. | reverse complement strand
TTCCTTATCCACAACATTACATTGAGGACAAATGGGCTTTTTTTCAAACACTAATTTACCATTATTATCTATATCTGGTTCACCAATATCGAAAAAATATACAAATTTACATTCTCCACATTTAAGATTAACTAACATTGTATGAGTATTTTAATGAGTTATGCGTAGCATTGTGTACAACGGTCTTTGCATAGGAAAAGTGCGGGAATTTTGCCCAGCGTTCCAATCAGCCGTTATAAAGTTTAAAGATAATTAAAAATGTCAAAAAACCACTGAACCCCGCATTTTCTCCTGATGCAATGTTGGGTTTTGTGTTGCTTACCTTTCAGTTTCAAGAATTTCTTTAATCTGATTCAAATTTTCAGGAAGACTAATTGTTATGATATTCCAAATAATTTCGTGGTCAACTCCAAAGTATTCATGAATGGCTTTATTTCTCATTCTATACATTTCTTCCCATGGTACAGATAAATATTTTTCTTTAATTCTCTTTGGTATTTTATTAGAGGCTTCCCCAATTATCTCAAGGTTTCGAATTACAGCATCAACAGTTTTTTCATCTGCTTTAAATTTTTCAAAATTATATGAAGCAGTGTAATTCTGTATCTTTAATATTGATTCTTCAATATCTTCAAGGAAATGAATGAATGTTCTTTCAACACTTTTCACAAAAATAAAGTTTGATTTATAATTCTCTCTTTCAATTGTCTCTTCAAAGCTCTTTTTGTAACAAGGTCAATCTTTCTTTTAAAAGTGTCTTCTAAATATTTTTCAAGTGTGAAAAATTTCCATCCTATTGGTTTTTCAAATTCAACAAGTATGTCAATATCGCTTTCTTCATTCTGTTCATTTTCTGAATAGGAACCAAATAGTCCTATCTCTTTCACATTATATTCTGTGTAAAGAAATGGTTTCAATTCTTTCAATTTTTCTAATATTTCATTCCTTGTCAACATTCGACTAAATTACAAAAAAAAGTCTAATTACCTAAATCTTATTCAAAGCAACATTAAACCCAACGGTCCTTGCATAGGAAAAGTGCGGGATTTTTGCCCAGCGTTCCAATCAGCCGTTGTAAAGTTTAAAGATAAATAAAAATGTCAAATAACCGCTGAACCCCGCATTTTTTCCTGATGCAATGTTATAAATTGGCCGCCAAGAAAAACCTTGTCAGTTTGGTAACAAATATCAACTAAGTACTAAATTGTTTTAGTTTTTAGAAATAGCAAATTGCTCGCTAGGGCAAAATTTATACATTTGCAATATTAAATTGCAATTAATCTTTTACGCAACGTATAGAGAAACCTTGTTCCAATCCACTCCTAAAGCAACTGAATAAAGAACATGCAGAGTCATAATAACTTATACTCCAGCCATAAATTGTTTCAGAATTTTCTTCTGATGACAACCACCAATATGCAGATTTACCTTTATTTTGAAAATTACTTGGATGAGAAACACGTTTACCTCCTGGAAAGGCAGAAAAGCCAGTTATATTTCTGTATTTAGGGAAATCATTATTTCCGACATCTGAACTACCTTTGCTCCTGTGCCAACCGGATGTAGATGCTAATGCTTTAGCTGTTCTGTCAATATCAGCTGATCCTTTACTTTTGAAACGATTAGTCAACAGGTATTTAATCATCTCATTCCATTCATCTTTTGTAGCAATATGCCATCCTATAGGACAAAGCTTATTTGTCATTACTGCATACGCATTGTATAATGCACCATACTTATCTTTATATTTATCTTCATTATTATTATACCAACAATAAGCAGGTGTTGTTAAGTGTCCCCAATCAAAACTATTAGTTTCATTAAGTATTAGAGTATTGTCATTGAATTTTGTTGTTTTAAGATTTTCCGCCATCCAAATTTGTGGTCCAATTTTAACTACGTTATAAGTATTACCATCTACATCAGTTACTCCTTTAACAATCTCAACTTGGTTACCATAACTAATACCATTTTCATTTTTTGCATAAGTACGAACATAATAAGTAGTCTTATTTTTTAATCCCTCTAATTTGGAAATATAACTTCCTTTACCACCACCTTCATTGGTTTTATATTCATTAATAGTTGGATTTGGAGTTGTAGACCAACAAACACCACGTTCTACAATATCAAATTCACCGTCATATTCTATATTTCCCAAACATTCGGCAGTATATTCCCCAATGTTAGTTACCTTTTTTGTTATAACGATTGGCAAGCCATCTTTAGTCGTAAATGCAATTTGATTACCATAAATGGTGTCATTCATGGTAATTGCATATGCCCGTGCATAATATCTAGTGCTTGGCCTTAATCTATCTATATTACTAACAAAAACACCTGTTTCATTTTCGATTTTGCTTCGATCGTTATCAATAGTAGGAAATTGATTCTTTGACCAACATATTCCATATTCGATTACATGAGAATTTTTAGCATTTCTTATATTTCCACCACTAACAGCCGAATTACTTTTAATATTAATAACAGATGCTGTAAATATGCCTGTATAATTTCCGGAATACTTAACATAATTATTAAATCCCATATCTTTCAAAAGAAGGGATTTTGCTTCTGCATCTGATTGAAATTCAAATGGAATACAATTTATAAACCAACCTGAATTGAGGCTTTCAAAATCAGAAGAATTTAAAATGATAGTCTCAAATTCGTATTTATTTCTCATTGCTATAGCTTCATTTTCTGATTCATTACCTGATAATATTACAAGCCATTTATTGTCAAGATTTGTTTCTTGTGAAAACACGTAAAACACAGAAAACTGTAAAATTATTAATGCAAAAATTCTCATAATAATTGATTTTATGTTTTATGATCTCCAAAATTAATCTTTTACACAACGAACAGAAAAGCCAGATGTTTTATCACGGATCCCAGTTTCTAAATCTCTATTATAGTGACTTATACCCCAATGAGTAAGATTTTTTGAGCTTCCGTCCTCTAACAACCACCAAAAAGCATATTTTCTTTTAAGATCAAAACGACCTCCTCGGCGATTTCCTGCTGGAACTGCTGAAAATCCAGATTTATTTCTATAATCTGGATAATCAATTCTTCCTACTGCTCCTTCTACTGCTCTTTCTATAAAATTCCTTTTGCGTTTCCAATACTTCTTTGAAGCCAAAGATTTGGCGATATATTTATTATTATTATTATCAAAACTATATCCATTATTAACTAAATAACGATAAAATGTATTCCATTCATCATAGGTAGGAACATGCCATCCCAGTGGACAAAGTTTTTTAGTGTCTACAGTATAACCATTGTATAATGCTCCATACTTGTTTTTATATTTATTTTCTTTATTATCATACCAACAATAAGCAGGTGTTGTAAGAATTCCCCATAAAGTATCATTTCTTACATTAGGTATAGGCGTGTTGTCATTAAAAGTTGTTGTTTTAAGATTTTCATCCATCCACATTTGATATCCAATTTTAACTACATTATAGCTATTACCATCTGCATCAGTTACCCCTGTTACTATCTCCATTTGATTTCCGTAGCTAGTACCATTTTCATTTGTAGCATAAGCACGTACATAATATGTGGTTTTATTTATTAAACCTTCTAATTTAGAAACATAACTTCCATTACCCTTACCTTCATTGGTTTTATGTTCATTAATAGTTGGATTTGGAGTTGTAGACCAACAAACACCATGTTCTAAAATTTCAAATCCCTTATCAGATTTTATATCTCCATAACATTCAGCAGTATGGTTTTCTAAATTCTTTACCTGATTAGTTGTAACAATTGGCAAGCCATTTTCTTTAGTTGTAAATGCAATTTGATTACCATAAATGGTGTCATTTATGGTAATTGCATATGCCCGTGCATAATATTTAGTGCTTGGCCTTAATCTATCTATATTACTAACAAAAACACCTGTTTTATTTTCGATATTGCTTCGATCGTTATCAATAGTAGGATATTGATTCTTTGACCAACATATTCCACAATCGATTACAGGAAAATTTTTATCATTTCTTATATTTCCACCGCTAACAGCCGAATTGCTTGTAATATTAATAACAGATGCTGTAAATATGCCTGTATAATTTCCGGAATACTTAACATAATTATTAAATCCCATATCTTTCAAAAGAAGAGATTTTGCTTCTGCATCTGATTGAAATTCAAATGGAATACAATTTATAAACCAACCTGAATTGAGACTTTCAAAATCAGAAGAATTTAAAATGATAGTCTCAAATTCATATTTATCTCTCATTGCTATAGCTTCATTTTCTGTTTCATTACCTGATAATATTAAAAGCCATTTATTGTCAAGATTTGTTTCTTGTGAAAACACGTGAAACACAGAAAACTGTAAAATTATTAATGCAATAATTCTTATAATCATATATCCTAAGTTTTATTGTCCCCTAAATTAATGTTTTTTACCAATTGAATATAAGAATAGTTAATTTTAATTGCCCATTAGGGCGAAAGCGCGTAGGGAAAAACTAAAACAATTTCCCATCATACTTACCAAACCAATCACGATAAATATAGTGTCATACAGCACGAATAAATTAGACTTTCATTGTCAGAAAGTAAATTGCCTTTCCAAAATACAAAAGCTATCAGAAAGCTTAAAAAGTATCATAATTATAATACTTGTCAAAAAAGTTGAATTGCTTTATTATGAATTTTTTCGCGGCTTATTTATAACGGTTCGCGGTTACGTTTTGTGCGGGATTTCCGCCCAGCGTTTTTGTCCGCCGATAAAAAATTAAAGTTAAATAATAAATGTCACATAACCACTAAACCCCGCATGAAATGTGAACCGCTGTTG
>JBFXJF010000077.1:0-4903 GCA_050175155.1 Vulcanibacillus sp. | reverse complement strand
GATCAAAGTCCCAACAATACATACGTTTTATACCTAGTTTGATAAGGATATTATATAGCAAAAAACTTATACCTTAATTAAACTGGTATAAGCTAATAATACGAACAATGCATCACCGCATCGGCGTGGGCTAAGAAGTAGATTCAGGGAAGAACGCCTCGGTCGCCAGAAGCTTGATTACAATGAAGTAATACAAAGAAGTTTGATAGATTAATCAGCGACACACCCTTTCGCTAACCGAGTCGGCAAAGCCTTCGCCTAACATAAGAGCTATGTAAGGCTCAGCCTTTACCTGTAAGCTCAAGGGCGTCGGGGATACAAATACGTTATCTGAAATCCTTTGAACAGAAGTGTTATAAGTTATAAGGAGATGTCCCCATTGAAAAAATTAATACTATACAGTGATCAAATCCAAGATAAATCTGAATTAATAGATATAGAATTAATAACTATAATTAATTATGATAATCCAAAGATTGGTTACATTCCCTCTTCATCTGATTTGAATAGAAAATATTTTAATCAAAAGATAGAATATTACGAGAAACTAGGAATAACTAACTTGATATATTTTGATTTGGAGCAAGAATTTAATCCAAACAAAATAAAAGAATTGTTTAGCTGTAATGCAATTCATCTTTCAGGAGGTAATACTTTTTATTTCTTGAATTTACTCAAAAAGAGGAATTTTATTAATCAGTTATTAACATATGTTGAGAAGGGTGGGATTTTGATAGGTATAAGTGCAGGAAGTATATTGATGTCTGAAACAATATTGGCTGCATCAATTGGTGACGAAAACTTAGTTGAACTTAAAGATTATAATGCATTGGGATTAGTTGATTTTGATTTTTTTCCACATTGGAATAACAACGATAAATACTTATATGAGATTATAAGTTATTCAAAGGAAAATAAGAATAAAGTTTGTTATGTTTGTACTGATAGTGATGGAATAATTGTTAATGATGATAAAATAATTTTAATTGGTGACCCGATTAAAATATTAAATGGGGATGTTGTTTAAGAACAAAAAAAAGGACTTCAGATAACACAATATCCCCACTACGTCGCATACGCTCCTTGGTTGCCCGAAGCGGAAATACATAGAAGATAATTCGAAGAAGTTTGATAGATTAATCAGGCAACACACCCTTTCGCTAACCGAGACGGCAAAGCCCGAGCCTAACAAAAGAGCTTTGTAAGGCTCGACCTTCACCTGTAAGCTCAAGGGCGTCGGAGATACGAATACGTTATAGGAAATCGCTCGAACTAAGAGGGCTGAAGACAATACACTAATAACGTTAACTGCATTAAATCCCATCGTTATTGATTATTAGGAAGATAGATAGAATTGTTAAGACGTAATTTTATTTTACGATCTTGTTATATTTTTTTTATCCGTAGAAATAGATTGTGTAGACAATATAATATTGGTTAGTGGATTAAGAAAGAATATACTGCTTGAAATTCTTAGTATAGGTGGAATCATAACAATTCTATCTAACTTCGAAGTTTAATCATTAGTTTATGAGTTGATGGGATTAGTAGATTAGACGGAGTAGTAGATAACGTTATTAACCATCTCATATTAGGTAGTGTATTTGAATCAACCTAATAAAAGTATGAGTTTGTTAAACAAGATTGTTTTTGCAATTCATAGTTTATTACTTTTATGATACCGCAAATATAAGGAAAATAGTGGATAATAAGTAAGTATTGCGTTATCATAAATAATGGTAACGTTGATTCAATAATAAGTAGAATTTGAGATGGTAGAAGAAATGCAATTGTTCAGGAGGGGGAGCGACTATCCTATAACACAATATCCCAGCTGCGTCGCTACGCTCCTTGGTTGCCCGAAGCGGAAATACATAGAAGATAATTCGAAGAAGCTTGATAGATTACTCAGGCAACACACCCTTTCGCTAACCGAGCCGGCAAAGGCTGAGCCTAACAAAAGAGCTTTGTAAGGCTCGAACTTCACCTGTAAGCTCAAGGGCGTCGGGGATAATAATCGTTATAGGAAATCAGCGCTATAAAACATAATAATTAAATAGTAATGTTGTAATAATAAAAAACAGTACTTATATTAAGGTAGGTGTTAAAAATTGAATACTAGATTTCTGTTAGTATTAATATTGTTTTTATTTATTTTGACTGGATGTAATTCTTCATCTGAAGTTACTTATGAAGATTTAAACAAGGAACTCCTTACCTTGTAAGCTCAAGGGCGTCGGAGATACAATTATAGGACATAAACTATGTTAATTATGAAATAATTAGACTGTTCTTTTTCATTAGTTTATATTAATCAGTATACTATACATTTTATGATAAATTGAACTAATATACTTTTCTTGAATATTTTACAATTTATTTAATTTTTATTTTCTAATTAATGAGAATTTTATAAATTGAGAAAGCGAATTATTTTTATTTTTTATAATTGAATGAAAATAATTACAAATAAGTAAAGAATGATAATTAACATTAAGAATCATTTGAAAATATAACAAAAACTATAAATTTTTGAAAGGAAATATAAAGAATTAATAGAATATATAGAAAAAGGAGGAAGGAATTAGAAATAATTCAATAAATTTAAAGTATTGAGATAGGGGGATAAAATTATAATTTTTCAATGTAATATCTTAGAGAAATTAATTTAGAAGTTAAAAGGAGGAATTAATTATGTTAAAAAAAATTATATTCAGTGTAATATTGACCTCAGTTTTATTTACAGTGTCTGTATCAGATAAAATAACATCGACAGCTTATGCAGCAGATACAATATATTATTATGACGATTATACTGTTAATGTCTGGAATGGATATGTTTATTTACCTATATACGTTCATATTAGTGTTTCTGAAGAATACGAAGCGACAGGTTCTGGGGCATATATTACAATTCAAACATCCTATATGCATTATGATGGTCTTGTACTTTCAGACAGTAGTTATAGTAGAACAGAATATTTTGGTGATGGAAACTTTAAAGCCTATTCACCAATATATATATATGACGGTAGGGATGTATTATATAACTGGATGGATTACAATTATATTAAATGGGAGCCAAATCATTATTCATTAATATTCAATTCTTACGGTCACACTATTAATACTCACACTATTCCATTTATAGGTAATTATAGTCCAAATGCAACATCTTATAAAACTACATTTTATTATTATTATTAAAGGAGGAGTATAAATGAAAAAAATTATAATAATTTCGCTGACTTTAAGTTTAATATTAGGTGTTGGAGTAGTATATGCTTACAAGAACTTAAGTCAAAAGGCAGAAGGAGAAGTAATTGAATTAAATAATTTTAATAATGAAGATTTTTTTGAAATGGGAAAACAATTTAGTGGAAATGAGTCAAATACTAATTCAGAAGAATTATCCTCCTCTTTAAAGAAACTTAATATTAATCGATATAATGCACTTATCGTACAATTTACAAAAATTGATGGTTTAAAGATTGAGGATGCAAAAGAAAGAGCGATGGAAGGTCTCATACTAGAAGTAGCCCTTACCCAAGCAGCACTAAACAGAGGGATTGTAGTTACTGACGATGAAGCAAAAAAAACGGCTCAAGAATTCCGTAATTTGTTAGAAAACCCAACAGAGGATACTTTTGGTATAAATAATGAGGCTGTTAATAAATTTATTGAGGGTCTAGGTATAACAGAAGAAGAATATTGGAATGAATTTGCAATAGATGGATACAAACAACAGTTGTTACAGTTCAAATTAAGAAATGACGTAATAAATGGCATTGATCCTAAAAATGCAGAGAAAGTATGGGAGGATTTTATGGAAAACACAATTAATGAATATAAAAAACATCATAATATAGAGATTCAAGAGTTTAAAATAGAAGCAGGAGTTAATTTTTAAATAATTGATTTGTAGATGCCAAAATATGAAAGCACACCAATTGACGTGCTTTCTCAGTTATACGAGCTCATGTTGGTAACCTAATAAAGGGTATACTAAGATAGTAAATAATCATACCTAAAGTAGTTGAATTTTTGTGAAATATAGTTGTACAAGAATTAAATATGCGTTATCATAAATTAAACAAACTTGGAAAATTATGATATAATAAATTTATATGAAAATAAACAGCACTAAAAAATATAATAATTATATAGTAATGTTGTAATAATGATCGTCAAATTCCTGTTCTTCAAAGTAAAAACAGTACTTATATTAAAGGTAGGTGTTAAAATGAATACTAGATTTCTGTTAGTATTAATATTGTTTTTATTTATCTTGACTGGATGTAATTCTTCATCTGAAGTTACTTATGAAGATTTAAACAAGATTATATTGAAATATGAAAATAAGTATGCTGATATTATAGAAAATAAACAATATTATTTCTCTGCGCATGAGCAATTACCTATTAAAAGTGAAACTATAGATTCTAACGGTATAAAAGTAATTGTTAGCGGAGGACAAGTCGAACTCCCTGATGAAGCGCTTCTAATAATGCAGATTGAATCTATGAGACATGAATTAGAATCTACATCAACTGATAAAATAGAAAAAAATATGTTGGATAAATATATTGAACAGATAGAAATATATGAGAATAAACACAAATAAAATTCGAGACGAAATTTAGTAGAAAATTGAATAAAAATTGTCCCATACATAGCTACTTGAAAAAGAGAACAAAAATATTTGTTAATTTGCAGTATCATAGATAAAGTTTGGTAATAATATTTATAAGCAGCTCGAAGAAGGCGCTGAAATCCTATAAACCAGCTAATAGTTGTCAAGTAAATAATTAAATATAGTATAATAACATAAAGAAAATCACACTCAAATAAACCTATCACTAATAGATTTCAAAAGATTATATAAATGTATATATTATCTTAA
>JBFXJF010000076.1:0-4971 GCA_050175155.1 Vulcanibacillus sp. | reverse complement strand
AAACCACCTACAACAAATTGATCAACAGTAGCAGGAATAATCAAATTTTTCTGTAAAGCAGGTGTTAATACATCAACAATGATTGCTTGCTCATTTTCATTCAAATAATAAACAAATTCATCATTATAATGCATTGCACTAATATCGGGAGCACTATATTTGAAAAAGTTTGGAATATCATTAAAAGCAGTAAGTGCTTCTTCTTGAACGGATGCTGGAATATAAATATGACGGATTGAAGTACAACCTCTAAAAGCTTCTGCACCAATTGAGATTAAAGAATTTGGAAAGAAAACAAATCGAAGTGAAGAATTATTTTTAAATGCATTTATACCAATGGTTTTTACTGAACTGTTTTCATCAAAAAGAACAGATTCAATTTCATTATTATTGATAAAAGCATTACTAGTGATTGCCTTAATAGGGAGAGAATCGATTGTAGCAGGAATAAGAAGATTTGTTTGATTTGAAGCAGGATTCATTCCAATAATATATCCAGCGTCAGTACATTTCGCAATTTCATAATCACCATGAAATACGGTTTCTTTATAGTTATAGTATACAGGTTGAATAGTTAATACTTCTTTAAAATAATCTGCCGTTCTTGCATCCCATTTTGTCTCCCAATCAGTAGTGATGGCACCTTCTTCAACAAATATTGTTACATTCATTAGATTGACGAAGGCAAATTCTCTTATTTTGATTACAGATTTAGGAATAAAAACTCTGGTCATTTCATAATTGTAAGTTGAATCTATTAATGTTCTAGCAATACAAGAAAAAGCATTAAAACCGATATGAGTAACAGAAGATGGAAGGTTTATTTCTTTCAAATTGGGATTATTATAAAATGCAAGACTGGTAATTTCGCTGATGATTGAACCTTCTTCAAATGACAATTTTTCCAATGCTGGTTTAATAATATTGCTGCCAATTATTTGAAGGGATTTTGGAAGGACCACCTCTTTGATATTTGATCCGGAAAATGCGTAATCATCAATTTGAACTAAAGATGAATTACTTTCAAAAGTTAAAGTGCATAAATTAGAATTGCCAACAAAAGCATTTGGAAAAATTTGGGTTATTGTATTAGGAATATGAACTGCAGTTAAATTTGCACCCATAAAAGTATCTGAATTAATTGCTGTTAAGCCGGAAGGCAGGATAATATTTTGCAGACTAGTACAATTTTTAAATGCTCTTCCGGCAAGTAGCTCGAGTGCATCCGGAAGGTTGATGGATTGTAAAGCACTACAATTTTCAAAAGCAGAAATACCAATTCGTTGTATTACCTGATTGGACAAAAATGTTACGCTGTGTAAGTTGCTACAATTCATAAAAGCTTGATCATCTATTAGTTGAACCGAACCAGGAATCGTAATTTGTTCAATTGCAGTGTTTGCAAATGCCATAGGATGAATGAATACTAGTTGGCTTCCTTCTTCAAATTCACAACTGCTTAAGGCACTAATAAAAGCAAATGCTCCCATTCCAATTTCGCTAACAGATGCTGGTATTGTAATGGACGTTAGTTTATCACTCTTATAAAAAGTATATCCATCAATATAATTTAGCAAAGAATCCGTTTCAAAAGCAAACGAAGTAAGATTAGGCATGAAAGAAAATGCCCGATATCCAATGCTAGTTACACTTTTTGGAAGAACAACAGAGGATAGAAGGGTACCATCAAAAGCATTTTCACCGATTCCTTCTAAGTGGCTATTTGGTGAAAATGTTAAAGAGGTGAGAAGAGAGCCTTCAAAAGCAGAGTGACCAATCCATTCAAGATTGCTATCGATAGTTAAAGAAGATAGTGCAGTATAGGCAAACGAAGCTTCACCAAATTCAATTAGTGTGGAAGGAAAACCCGAAACCTCTAAATTGTTGCAATCGGAGAATGCATAATTGCCAATATATTCTAATGTTGAATTGTCTTCAAAACTTAAATTTTGAAGATTTTCATTTTGATAAAATGCATAACTGGCAATGGCTATAACGGGGAGAGAGTCAACATGACTTGGAATAATTAGATGGGTCAAATCTTCATTTATCGCACTTTGTAATATGATAATAAAATCAATAGCTTTTGCATATAAGAACTGTTCGTTGGTATGAATTGATTCAATATCAAATACAATAGGCTGACTTAAATTAGGCCAATCCAGTGGTTTTTGGTTTACTGGAGTATAAATCGTTAAATTATTTGTTTCTTTGAAAGCCAAGCTGGAGATTTTTGTTGCGCTGTTTGGAATAAATAATGTTCTTAAATTAGAGCAATAAGCAAAAGAATGATCTCCGATTGTAGTTAATTCGTCAGGTAAGAAAACCAAATCCAGAAGTATACATTTATAAAATGCATAGTTATCAATTTTGTTAAGCTGAGATTCTGTTTTAAAAGTTGCATTTTCTAACAGGGCACTATTAGCGAAACAATATCGATCGATAATAGTAACGCTATTGGGGATTTCGATAAAGGATAAGCCAGTTGCGGAAAGAGCATACCTACCAATTTCAACAATACCATCATTTAATGTTAATTCTTCTAAAGAAGTAACATTGTGTAGAGCTCCGTAAGGAATAATGCTAGCATCTGTAATATTAATAGTTTTTAATGAAGTAGAAATATAGGAAGTGATACCTTTTTGATAAGTTGGATCATAAGTAGAACCATTAAATTGTAATATTTTATAGGAACCTGTGTAAGACGTTTTACTAAATAAATAACCAATATTGCCTTCTGTATTAACACTAGTTCTTGTTTTACCAATAAAAGGTATTGTTATGGTTTCTAGCATGGGGTCATTTGAAAAAATGCTTTGGCCGATTTCAACAAGGCTATTAGGAAGAATAATCGTCTTTAATAAAGGCATATTTGCGAAAGCATAAGAAGAAACAATGCTTATTCCCTCCGGAATTCGAAGATGACTAATATATTGATTATTTTGGAATAAATTATCTGCTAATGTGGAAGAATGGTCATCAGCAAGTTCTAAAATGGCTTCTCCCATAAAAGAATGAAAAATAGCAGGATGGATAGAAGTTCCACCTTTACTGAATTTCACTACAAATGATTGGTTGAAAAGAGGAGCATCCACTCCTAAATAATAACTTAAAGAGTGGGATAACTCACTAGAGAGTTGGAATAGTTGAAGCGAATTGGTTTGCGATAAAATTAGTTCGCCAATTTGATTGACATTATTTGGTAAAATTAATTCTTTTAATGAAAGCATATTAGCAAATGCTTGATTACCAATGGTTGTCATTTGATTATTCACTACTATTTTTTCGATACTATTATCATTTGCAAAAGCTTGCTCGGCAAGAAATTTTACTGGTTTATCATCAATAGTATTTGGAATGGTAACTTCAGTTGCACTTCCTTGATAAGATAAGATGGTTATTTCATCATTACTAGAAGAATATTGAAAATCAGATATTGGTGTCACCCAGTTTGCATACAAAATATAAGATTCGTTTCCCATTACTGTTTGAATAAAAGGAATGGTTAATGATTCGTCTTGATACCAATTTTCAAATTCATAACCAGCTTTTGTAGGAGAGGGTAACAGGATTGGATCATTATAAAAATAGGATTGGTTTTCTATAATATTTCCGCCATTTGAATCAAATTGGATGGTATAAACAACTGGATTCCATTTTGCATATAAAGTATAAGCTTGCGTGATTGTTTGATCAAAATCAAAAAGGATGGTTAATTGATCATCTTGATACCAATTAACAAATTCATATCCTAATTTAGTTGGGATAGGCTTTGTTAGTAAATAATTTTCAATAATATATTGATCTTGAATTGGGTCTCCCCCATTTGTTTCAAATGTTACTAAGAATGATTCAATAATTGGATTACTCCATCTCGCATATAAAGTAATATGGGTAGTAATGGGATCATTGAAATCGAATTGATATAAAAATTCAGTATCTAAGTACCATCCTAAAAATTGATGTTTTGCTTTTGTAGGAGGCGTAGGAGCATTAGCAATACTATTTATAGGTACTTGAATTGGGCTAATAAAACTACCACCATCTGTTATAAATTGAATGGTACATAGGGGGACATTAAGTTGTATCCATTTCGCATATAAGGTGATATTTTCTTGAATAAAAGTTGTAAACGAAAAAGGTTGTGATAATTGGTTATCAAGATACCAACCACCAAATTGGAAATCACTTTTTGTTGGTGGAGTTGGTTCACTTGCAAGAATGTTGGCTTCTACGTGAATGGGACTAACATAAGTTCCCCCATTTGTAACAAACTGAATAGTAAACATATTGGCAGAAAGTGGTTCCCATTTCGCATATAAAATGATGTTTGTTTGAACAGGAGTCTCAAAAGAAAAAACTTGAGTTAATTCAGTATCAAGAAACCATCCCATGAATAAGTAATCATTTTTTATAGGAGCAGAGGGGGCACTTACTATACTGTCAGTTTCTACTTGAATAGGTTCGATTGTTGAACCGCCATTCGAATCAAATGTGATAGTTATTAAGTTAGTAAAAGTAGGAGTCCACTTTGCGTAAAGGGTTATATCGCTGATAATCGTAAGTTGGCTCAAAGGAGTTCCACTTAATGCTTCATCAGCAAACCAACCAGCAAACGTGAATCCATCTTTAGTTGTGGAAGGAAGAATAATAGTACTACCTTTATTAACTTGAACAGAAGTAACGATAGCACCACCATTTACTTCAAAAGTGACAATAAATTGTTCACCAGTGGGGGCGGATGAGATTAAATCACATCCACTTAAGAAAAGGCTGAAAAATAAAAATAAACATACAATCCATTTTTTGTTCATAAAATTCCCTCTCTTTTTATTTTATCATAGGAATAAACCCCTTATCAAGACAAATTTACAATTCATTAAGTGATATTTAAATAACGACTCCTATTGGAGTCGTCTCATAAAGAAGTATTTATTGTTTTGTTGCTTGATAGCATTCTTGACAATATAC
>JBFXJF010000075.1:0-4977 GCA_050175155.1 Vulcanibacillus sp. | reverse complement strand
CATTGATAATGTTATTATAAAAATGAAGAATGTAAAACCAGTTATGTTGTCTGTGTCAGAATGGGGCGCTTTGCGCCCATTGTGGAACGATGAAACTGTTGAAGGATTGGATTTGGAGAGGTAAAAGTATGCCATACTATGAGGTTGAAACGTCAATCTGTTGTCGGTTACTTGAAATTGAGGATGAACATATTTGTAGTATTGCTCAAGTACATTATAATAAGGTGATTGTATGAGTGAATTTAAGGTTGGGGATAGGGTAAGAATTTTGAGCACCTTGACACGTAAAGATTTTAATGAGATTGGTATAGATGGAAATATTGATAAATATGTTGGTAAGATTGATATAATTGAATATGATGGTGGAACGCATTATCTTCTTGAAAATTGTGGGATGTGGTTTCCAGGAAGTATGTTGGAGCTGGTAGAGGGGGAGGTTAGGTTGTACAAGGATTTGGATAGATATGTTATTACTCTTGAGAGGTTTGATATGGATGGGAAAAAGTATATGAGCGGATCTGCGGATATATGCGGGCCGGAATTTTATAGTATGTGGGATTGTTATATTGCTTAAATAATTGGTTGGGTTGGTGAATATGATTAATATATTAATATTTTTATAAAACCTTTTATTTTTGTTCATTTTTTTGTGGAGGTGTGCATCAACCACCACCGTTCACTAAAAATCATGGTACCCAAATTTTCCTAGCTCTAAATTTTCATAAAAACAAAATTTTTAAAATATTTTTTTCTTTTTTCTTTTTATTTAAACTTTGCCATGACTTTCTAACTATACAATTGCAAGATATTCAACCAAATAAAATAATAATCACATAATAATTAAAACTCTAATAGAAAATCAATCATAAAACTAAAACTATAATCAGTAAATCGCCGCAGCGATTTACATTTACATCGCGCAGTATTGGCCCGCACTCTGCCCTGGCGCGCGCAGTTGACGATAGTGATGGGCCGGTCCTTCGCGCACATGAAAGGTCAGCAACTCACTAAAGAAGTTTGTATTCAGCATTTTTTATTTCTTGTTTGTTATTGTTATCGGCTTTGTACTTTGCGTATGAGTCGAGCAGGTTGTCAAGCGATACGTTAACGTTTACGTTAGGGCGATTACCATAACTGTTTATATTTTCATTTCCCTTCATGGAGAGCAAGGACTTTACCTGATCTGACAACAATTTGGACAATTTTATAAATTCGTCGTTGGGTAGGCCCGGCTCAGCCAACCTCTCTTCTATATTTCTAATGTTATCTTCAAGACTTATTAAGTATTCTTTTGTCTTGTCGTTGACAAACTCGGCGATATTGTTCTCTATTTCGGAGATTACGAGTTCGGTTGTGTCAGCTGTCTTTGATTCGGAGCCTTTTATAATAGTTTTAATATATGCCTGGCTTACTACTATACCGTGCTTTTGGAGAATTAGCTCGGCTATCTCTCTCGCAGATTTGAAGGAGTTCGCGCGTATTGTGGCTTTCGCGGCTGGGGTTAGTTTTATCATGATTAATACCTGCAAATATGATAAATCGTTATAAATCTGTTATAACTAGGTTCATTATTATATTTAGAAAGTTATTAAAGTCTGGGCACTAAAACCGATAGCAGGCGACCCACCTATATTTCAAATCCGTATTTTAAACCCACCATTAGCTATATATAGCATAAATTACGCAATTGTTATATTCGTTCCAATATATACATTCTACTATAACAATACTCCAACCAACAACCTTAAATACCCCACCCTCCATAATATCGTATAGAGCAAACCTCTCAAGGAGTGACCCAAAAATGGAATGTAATAACCACCAGAAAAAGTTAATCAAATACTTGGTTAGTCGATGTGTTAATGTATTCGATATTCCAACCGACGCGATCGAAACCGGCGATCATTATATAAAAATAACAATATATAATCGCCCGCATAGACAAATAACTGTTGAATCCGCATTCTACCCAAACACCGAGGATGGAATCTCCCTAGATATATGCTTCTATGATAACATCGACTCCCAATATATAAAAATGTCTTCATTGTTGCACTTTGTATACAACAAAATAGATATAAATTCTGCAATAAAAGCATGTGAATATCTCATTGTAACAACCCCCTGCACATACAATAAAAGGGAAAGGTGATCCAAATGACAAAACCGGTTAAACCCCAAAATTGGGCTATTCATGGAGACCACGGTAACGGCTTCATGGGCACAGAAGAAGATATGCGTAGAATTTGGAAAAAGTTAGATGATGGTATATTAACCATGCCAGATCCATCTAGGATATTTCCAAACTATAGAATATTAATAGAAATAAAAGACTCCCGGAGATAAAAGCATGAAAACAAAATCTGAAGTCTGGGACGAATATAACCGCCTCCAAACCATCCTAAAATCCAACATCGACCAAGAAATATACAATGATGAACTTGTCGGAAGGATCAACGCTCTCTATTGGGTGCTAGAGCACCCATATGGATGAAGGGAGATTGATAGCTAATGCCTCGCGGATTCCGGGCCAAACGCTTACGCCGCCAGCTCGCGGCCAAACGTTTTATCGCCCGCAAAAATGCGCAATACCGCGCGCACCTACGATCATTAGAACAGTTTGAAACAGAAAATATATACTGGGGTGAATAAAAATATGCAATTTCAAATAGGAGATGAGGTAATAATTACCCGAGACTGGACAGACGAAGAAGAAGATCGTTATAGATGTGGACATTTCAATCTCTTAAAATATGTTGATATAACCAAAACATATATAATAAAAAATGTATCAGACCGTGGAAATTACTATCTTTCTTGCGGATGGTGGTTGCCGGAATGTGTACTCGCCTATCCTAGATATACATCCCCTCCCATCCCGCAAACCCTCTTTAACCATGAATGTATTCATTGCGGTGAAGATATACCACTTGAATCGCCCAATAACGTCTGTGAAACATGTCAAGAAGATTACTATACTTGTGCAGGTTGTGATAAATCCCTCCACATCGATGATCTCACCAATGGACCAGATGGTGAACTATATTGTGAAGAATGTTATAATAATCTCTTCATAGAATGTTATAATTGCTCTGTTGTTGTATCACGAGATGATGCATGTAGTAACGATATAAATAATCATCTATATTGCTCAGATTGTTATTCAGATATATTTACATCTTGTGATGATTGTGGATGTGATCTCTACCGTGATGATGCTTATAATACTGACGACGGTACATATTGTGAAGATTGTTACAATGATCGTATCCCCCATCTTCTTCATGAATATGGTTATTCGCCGGAATTGACTTTTCTAGATATCAACAGCAAAGAATATAATGATTCAAATGATACATTATATATGGGAATAGAACTTGAGGTTGACAACGGTAACGATGCCAATTCCTTCTTAGAAAACAATGAATCATTTTTTGAAGATCTGCCTATATACTTCTGTCATGACGGCAGTCTAAACGAGGAAGGGATTGAAATGATAACACATCCTTGCACCCTAGAATATCACATATCAAAAATACCATATCACGAGATATTCAAAACCTTTGCATCTGAAGATTATCGATCCCATGATACTGACACTTGTGGACTTCATTGTCACATAAACAGATCATATTTAGGCAAAACTTATGACGAATGTGATATTAATATAGCAAAAATATTAATATTTTATGAAAGATCTTGGGATAAGATAATAAAGTTCTCCCGTCGCACTCCCTCCCAATATAATCATTGGTGCAAAAGATACGCAATGTCCACCGACAACGACGATCAAATAAAAGAACTACTGGAGACTGCTAAATCCGCAGATAGATATTATGCGGTCAACCTCTCCAATTATACGACGATTGAATTTAGAGTATTTAGAGGTACGTTAAATATTAATACCTTCATGGCAACTCTACAATTTGTTGAATCGGTTATTCAGTTTATAAAAACCGTTCCAATAAATAATCACCATCGAATAAATTGGGATGAATATAAAACCTACATATCAAACGAATCTGAGAAATATCTCAAGCTAATCAATTATTTAAATTCAAAGGAGTTATAAAAATGTGTGGAATATTCGGAGTATTAAACTACTCAGGGCAAGTATGCAATTTGATGGATATCGTAGAATCCCTTGGTTATCATAGCATAACCCGTGGTCAGGATGCAACAGGTGTATCATATATAAAAAACAATAAAATAGAGATAATTAAATCACCTGTGCCGTCGTATGACTTTCGATTTGATCAAATCTATCGGGATAGTAACGCATATATAGGTCACGTTCGCCTAGCAACCACCGGGCTGCCTGCTCTCAACCATAACAATCATCCATTCCCTTCGATTAGGAGAAATTTTGCGCTTGCCCATAATGGCATCCTCCATAACGTGGAACAAACTAAAAAAGAAATGGGTCTTAACATTAATAAAATAGAGACTGATACATATTTAGCAGTACAAATATTAGATATGTACTCAGATATATCAATAAATACCGTAAAAAGGATGTGTGAATCAGTGGAAGGAGATTTCGTATTCACAATATTAGATAAAAATGGAAATATATACATAGCTAAAAACAATAATCCTATTACAATATATGATTTTTATAATATAGGTATTATTGTATATGCTTCAACAAAAGATATCCTAACCTCATGTATATCGGAATTTGTTGAACTCCGCGACGATATAAAACAGAAAAAATTTAATACACTTATCGTAAAAGATGGTGACATAATAAAACTTAAATTCAATGGCACCATCAAAAAAGGCACATTTACTCCTAAACTGCCTGATTATTATGCATATATGAAAGAATTAGATAAATATGACAAAATTTACTCAATGTCAGAATCTAATCTATGTGAATCTTGTGATGAAGATAATTGCGATCATTGCGAGGAATTTAAAAATATAAATAAATATTGGTGGGATTAAAATGCACCTCCGAAGAGTTTTATTTGG
>JBFXJF010000074.1:0-5033 GCA_050175155.1 Vulcanibacillus sp. | reverse complement strand
AATAAATTGATCTTAAAAGAAGTGAAATTGATCAAAATCAAGCTAAAAAAGACATATTTTCTCATCAATCATAGCATAAAAAATTTGATTATTTAACTTTTTATGTAATTTGCGGATTTAAGGAATATAATTAAATTAAAAAATGACCTGCTATAAATTCAAGCAGGTCATTTTTTATAAACTTGTGAATATTTAGTATCTTCACGGCTAAAACTATCTATTTATAAACAATGAAATTTAAATTTAATTGCTCTTTAAGACTTTTAACATATTTCATTTTTTGTTTATTATCATCAAATTCTTTCAGTCAAACAAATACTAGATTTGACAGCCTCTATTCAGCAGGTATTGACAATACAAGATCTAACATAGAATATTCACAGTATTGCATTAATCAGTTGAAAGAAATTAAGAGATTAAATCAAATACAAAAGGCTAAACTGAACTATGCAAAATCAAAAGTAAATGTTCAACTTTTGAAAAACTCTTTACCTAATAATAAAGACACAATTGACAGTGCTATAACTTCTGAGAATCTACTAAATAAAGCAATTACATATATTGATCATGGGAAAGCTTCAAAAGGTTTAACCATGTTATATTTATATCTTGAAAATGAAAGCGAACAATTGAATGACTCTATAAAGTGTTTAGTTAATATTAAAATTTCAGAAGGATTAAGAATCAACAGGGATTTTAAAAACGCCATTGATATTATAGAAAATATATTAAAAAATAATAATCTATCGCATTATAACAAATCATACGCATATAACAGGTTAGCTGCAAATTATAATGAAATGCCAGAACTTAGCTTCAAACAGCAAATGGATTCTGTGATTAAATATTCAAAGCTTTCTATGCAAATTTCGGAGAAATATAATTTTATTGATTTATTAGGATCTTCTCAAAATGAACTTGGCTATATTTACAGGCTTTCGTCAATGAATCTGGAATTATCAGAATTTTACTGCACACAGGCATTTAACAATTTTATAAAGGCAAAACTTTATCGTAATGCTATGAATACTTCCATTATTTTAAGTGATATTCATATTAGAAGAAAGGAATATATTAAAGCTACCGAACCTTGTTTTATGGTTTTAGACTACATGGATATAATTGGCAATGAAGATATGTTCATGCGTGTTTATCTTCAACTGGCTAAATCATATTCCTTAACAAAAAAATATCACGAGGCTTATGAATATTTATCCATAGGGCGTTTGCTGGAAAAACTAATATTCGACTCCATCCTTGATGAAAAGGTAAATGAGATGACTGCAAAATATAATTTAGCAATTAAAGAATCAGAAATTGCTGAAAACCTACATCAAATAAAAATCCAACAGAATAATATCAAATACTTGAGTATTATTTTATTTATTACTATTATAACAATTATTGTAGGCATTTTATATTTCTTATTAAAAAGAAAAATTCTTATACAACACCAAGAATTAGAGCAACTTGAAAAAGAAAAACTTAGAATACTGGTATTTAATAAAAACCGTGAATTAGAATACAAAAACAAAGAACTTACTCAATCCTTAGCGCATAATATTGATAAAAACAATGTTTTAAGAATACTTAGAGCAGAAGTAAACGAAGGAAAAAATCATAAAGAGTTAATTGATATTATTAATTTGAATATTGATACTGAACAAAACTGGAAAAAAGCATTTTACGAGTTTCAGAAATTATATCCAGACTTTACTCCTAAAATTTCACTTATACATCCAGATTTATCACAAAATGAAACTAAAATATGCATCCTGATAATTTTAAAGCTATCCACTAAAGAAATTGCTTATGTTTTATCGGTATCGGAAAGTGCTATAAATAAGAGCAGACAGCGTTTGCGCAAAAAACTAAATCTTGATAAAGAAGCTGATCTTTACGAATATCTGCAAACATTTATTTAACATCAAAGAAAGCTTTGTCCTATTAAATGTCCTACCCTAAAAGACCAATAAAATAAGGGTATTCATTATTTTTGATTTCGAGTCTATTAATCTTAAATCAAAAAGATATGAAACGATTTTTACTTTTTACCTTAACTATAATGTGTGCACTAAATAGTTTTTCAGCACACAATGTAGATATTCAGGCCAATAACAGTAAGTCTTTAACCCCCGATGTGAATGGAATTATATATGTAAAATCGGATGGAACCGGAGATGGCTCTTCATGGAGTAATGCTACGCAAGATTTGCAGGGAGCAATTAATGCAGAAAGTGTTCAACAGGTTTGGGTAGCCAAAGGAATATATTATGCGTCTGAATATTTACCCGGTGAAACAGATGATAAAATGAAAAGCTTCCAATTTAAAGAAGGAGTTCATGTTTACGGCAATTTTAATGGAGACGAAGTTTCAATAAATGAACGTGATCTTTTGAGCATAAATATGAAAAGTTCACAAAATTCTGTACTTACCACAAACAGCAGTTCATACCATATTGCAATTTTTGACACAACAGGCTATGCGACAGAAACTATTTTAGATGGTTTCGAGATTACCGGTGGAAATGCAGATAATATTTCAACACCACCACATAACTTTGGCGGAGGCGTTGTATTATCCCCTAACAGTATTGTCCAGAACTGTTTCATTCATCACAACTTAGCCGAAATTGGTGCCGGAGCAGTTCTATATAAAGGGGGATTAATTGATAGTTGCTATTTCGCCAGCAATACCGCTTCACTTGAAGGTGGCGGCATAGCTATACTTTATGATGGAACTGTTGAAAATTCGAATATATCTAATAATAGTACTCAAAGCAGAGGGGCAGGTATATATGTCGAAGGATATACAGGAGCAATCAAAAATTGTTGGATTACAGACAATAATTCAGATAATTATGGAGCCGGAGTTTATTTTAGAGATGTTCCAACTGCAACCATTCAAGGTTCTTATGTAGCAAACAATACCTCGGGTAAATCCAGAGGAGGAATATATGCATATAATAGCTCTATTAATATTTATAACTGTAGCGTAGTAAGTAATTATGCTACTACAGGTTATGGTGGTGGAATTAACTCATATAGCAATGCAAGTGCAATCATAATAAATTCAGTATTTATAGCTAATACTGCCACTATAGGTAATAATATTTACAAATGCAGTTCGGGTTGTACAACTGATGTCAGCTATTCTGGCATTGAAGGTGGATATGAAGGTGAAAATAATGTAAATATCTCCAATGATGATTTTAAGAGCTTTTATGATGAATTATATGATGAATTATACGATGGAATTGATAATATAAATCCACCATCAAAATGTTTAAACTCCGCAAATAATAGCCTGGCAGATGCTGGCAGCCTTGACTTAAACGGGAATCCACGAATATCATTTGGCATAATCGATATGGGAGCATTTGAAAGCACAACATGCAAAGCATATAACCTGACTTCAACAGTTCCTACCGGAGGCGGAGCTGTTTATCCCGAAGATACGAGTATCTATTATAATAACTCTTTAACTTATAATATAACACCTAACGCCAATGGAGTTTTAGATGCAGTATTATTCAATAGTTCGGATGTTACCTCCAAATTACAAGCCGATGGAAATAATTACATTTTTACAGCAGATACAATCAAAGTTAACGGAGAATTAACTGTAACATTTACTCTTTTGCCAAATGTTGATATTACAACTTCGGTAAGCATAGGAGGAAGCATCTCTCCTACTAATGCAAATATAGAATATGGTAGCAGTCAAATCTTTACATTAAGTTTTAATGAAGGCTATGAGTTAGATGTAGCTTCATTTAGTGGAAGTGGAACAATTTCTGACAATGAGGATGGAACCCTCACTTTAAGTAATGTTACTACCAGCGGTGAACTAAGTATCACATTAAAATTAAAACAATATGAAATTACTACATCAACCGGTTCAGGAGGTAATATTTCTCCAACTACAACAACTATTGATTATGGAGGTAATCAAGTCTTTACATTAAGTTTTGATGAAGGATATGAGTTAGATGTAGCTTCATTTAGCGGAAGTGGAACCGTTTCTGATAATGAAGATGGAACCATCACTTTAAGTAATGTTATCACCAGTGGAGAATTGAGTGTGACATTTAAGTTAAAACAGTATGAAATTACAACATCAACCAGTTTAGGAGGAAGCATTTCTCCAACTACCACAACTATAGAGCATGGAGGCAGCCAGGTTTTTACATTAACCTTCGACAATGGCTATGAATTAGATGAAGCCACATATAGCGGAAATGGAACTGTTTCTGATAATGAAGATGGAACTATTACTCTTAGCAATGTTATTTCCGGAGGCGAATTGAGTATAATATTTGCTATTACATCAGGATTAAACCATGTTGAAAACACAATCATAATATATCCAAATCCAACAACAGGATATTTAAAAATTATAGGGGTAGATTTAGTTGGTTATTCTTATACCATTTCTGATCTATCAGGAATGGAATTGTTCAATGGAAATTTCTCAAATAATAATGATATAGATATTTCAGAGATTGAAAAAGGAACTTACATTTTAACATTAAAATCATCCGAAAATAAGGAATCAATAAAAATCATTAAAAATTAATTTGAATATCCGTTTTATGTCATAAATATTATGTAAATAAATTGAAAATCAATTTGTTTGCCCCAAACCCCTAAAGGGTGCAAATTGATTTTCTTCACCCCCTTTAGGGACGGGGCAAATGAAGAAAATCATTAACAACAATTATGAATAAAAGCGGACAATCATTAAAAATTAATTTGAATATCCGCAATTATTCATAAATTAAAAAATATTTGTTATCTTTATGCTGATATTAAAATAGATAAGATGAATATATTTAGTTTTACAGCTCATTTTGACAGCGAAGAAGCCTGTCGCCTACATTTTAAGGAGGAACGGGACAAGGTGGGCGTTGTCTGCTCGGAATGCGGGAACAAAGAACATTTTTGGATAAAGAGCCGTTGGAGTTACGAATGCAAATCATGTAGACATCGCACATCATTAAGAAGCGGTACTATTATGCAAAATTCTAATC
>JBFXJF010000073.1:0-5101 GCA_050175155.1 Vulcanibacillus sp. | reverse complement strand
CATATTTCCATTGAATATAATTATCGGCTACTTGGAATAAGACTTCTCTTCCATCAATCCCTGGATCTCCTTGGTCTCCTTTAGCTCCTGTTAATGTTGTAAGAGAGATTAAGTTATTCCATACTGTCTCATCTTCATATTTCCATTGAATAAAATTATCGGCTACTTGGAATAAGACTTCTCTTCCATCAATCCCTGGATCTCCTTGGTCTCCTTTAGCTCCTGTTAATGTTGTAAGAGAGATTAAGTTATTCCATACTGTCTCATCTTCATATTTCCATTGAATATAATTATCGGCTACTTGGAATAAGACTTCTCTTCCATCAATCCCTGGTTCTCCAATTAATTCAACCAAAGAAACTAAATCTTTCCATTCAGTATCTCCTATATAACGCCACTGAATTTGATTTTCGCCCGCTTGAAATTCAACTTCTTTTGCTTTATCAGGTACAACTTGTCCTGCATCAATTATGGAATCATCTGACAATGTTAAAATAAGATGTCCTGAAGTATCAATTGTTGCACTTACAATACTTAATCCATCATCACCTTTTATCGATTCAAGCCACTCTTCATATGTCCCTACAAATTCACCTTGCGTTGTTGCCAAATTGTATATTGACAAAAGTTGTTTTTTTAAGGTATTTTCAACCAAATTAATTGTTACATTAGTTGTAAAGTTTTCATAATTAATTGTTATCAAATGTGTTCCCGAGGTAGTTAGCAGTGTTTTGTGTTCATCCGATATCATTGATTCTTCTACCGGGATTATTAAAATTGAAGAATCATAGTAAAAAACTTTTAATAAAATACTCCTAATATTAAAAGTATCAACATCATAAGACTCTTCAACAGAATCTAAATCAATCGCTATTGATGTAATTTTTGATCCTTGATTAAATGCGTTACAGCCAGAAATAACAAAAAATACACCAAATAATAATAGTAAAATTCCAAACTTAGAAATCGTTTTTTTCATAAATCCTCCAATTTTTAGAAAAAAATTTTAAATAAAAAGATGAAAAGGTAATGCCAATTCATCTTCCATAATCGAAACTCAATAAATGTTAACCAATTTCCCACATTTTTATGTTTACGTTCTAGTTATTAAATTTTATTTTATATGAAACTGTGATTAAAAAAAGCAAATGTGTTATTGAAAGCAAATTTTTCCATAATATAAAAAAATTTGTTCTAATCGCTATATTTTTGTTGAACTTAAAGCAATATGTTCACATTATAATATAAATAGTTTTGTTTGACAATATATTTATTTTTGGAGGTTTTTTACAAATTTATAAAAATTAAATTATTATTTTCCTATTATGTTTGTTGTTTTTTGTAACATCGTAAAAAAATCTCATATAATGAATTCTGTGAAGAAGTTGACATTAAAATGGATTATTTTTATTAAGAACCTATAAAATAATTTTTCAAACCAAATGATTAAGATTTCCTTAAGTTTAAAAATAAATGATTTGATGATTATTGTTTTTTAATTGTCATTATTTTGAATACTTTTAGACATCGATTTATTGTGGGAAAAGAGTTTTAAAAAGACTAAGATGGAAAAAATGAGCCAAGGAATAAGTGATAGTAACGAAAAAATCAATCCAATAGTCCCTACACTTGATGGAATTACCATAAGTACACCAGAAATTAACCCTGAAATAGCTGTTGCCCTAGAATAAAAGGTATACTTTAACATGACAACACTAAATAAGATAAGTGAGATAGCACTTAAGACATAGTAAATATTAAATGAAGTCCCCTTCCACAAATCCAAATAGCTTTCAGCAGTCACAAGGTATGATGACTTCAAGGCAAGATCATTAGTTGCGAAATACCTTTGAGATAAATAAAGCATTTCAATGCTGCGATTGCTTGTATAATATAAAATAGCTCCGATAATCCCAGTTATCAATGCTATATTGAGAAGTGAATTTGTTTTATTTTTTAAAGTAATGTAGAGTGCTACATAAAAGAAAACAAGAAAAGTATTATTTAAAACATAGAGAATATCCATATGGAGTAATCCCATCAAGGCTTGATCTTTAAAGAGTTCTAACCACTGAAGTGCTGTTTCGGGCATGGGTATAGCGATGAAAATGGCAATCTGGATGGGAATAATCAAAATCATCCCAAGGATCATCCATTTTGAGAGATTAATTAATGTTAGATTTGATTTTAGTTGAAAGTCCATGATTAACTCCTTTTTTATTAATAAAAAATAAACAACGCTATAATCCATATAAAAATAGCAAAACAAACAATATTTAATTAGTTTTTAAATATGTTAATACACAAAGAATTTTGCCAACTAAAAAAAAGACAGTTGGAAGCAAAAAAAATTATAGATGCTTTCCTAATAAACTCTTTTCAATAAAATTGCACTGTGACTTTATTGCATTTAAAACGAATTGTTCATATTCTTTAGCGTATATTGCTAGAAATTTACCACTTTTAATATTGTTTTGTTGCACTAACAAGAAATCGATGATTTTTGAAGTATTATCATCATAATGATTTCCAAACCTTCCTGTATTATTGTTCATAAAATCATTGAACTCCAAATCAATATTGAGTTCATTAAAAGCCTTTTTTAAAATATTATATCTGTCTCTTTCTGATAGTGATTGTACAGCAAGAACCATAACCATTTGACAGGATTTTTCTCCGTGATGTGCTCCTTTATCAAATGCTTTAATTGCATCTTTATAGTTATTTAAATAAGTAAATTTTTTACCTTGTTCAAAAAACTTATCCATTTTGTTCTCCTTTTACGATAGTATTAGTAAGATTGTAACATGAATATAATTTTTTCACAATAATTTTTGTCTATCACTTTTAACTTGTTTTGAATTTCTGTTTTGTTGGAATTTATGTTTTTGGATGTAACAACACATTCTCATCAAAACATTTATCATTATAAAAATCTATTTTTTTCTCCTTGTAAATAAATTAATTTAAAATTCAACATCCTTAACTTTCTTTTTTAACATTCTTTTAAACTCATCCATTCCTATTAAAAAGTTAAATTTATATTTTTTATATTTTGTATTTATAATTAATCTACTATATCGATTATAATATTCAACTTTTAAAATGTCTTGATATTTAATTAACACATTATTTCCAAAAAGTTTTTTTACAATAATTCCATCTTTATTATATTTTATTGGAAATGGAAAAATTAAATATTTGGCCAAATAAAAAACTGCAAATAACAAAGCAGTTGTATATAAAAATGTTGCTACCATTTGTGCGTTATTAACATATTCTGGATTTGATAATATTCTTTTGACTAGAGTAAATACTCCCACTACTGCTATCAAAAATACAATATAAATTGCTGGATTAACAAAAATCTTATTTTTCATATTGAATTATTCCTCCTTATTTTTTAGTTTGATTCTTGCTCCCAACCTGCGTATAGTTCATAATTTCTCGATATAGATTGGACCAATAATCCGATTTGCCACCTTCAACTAAAGAAAAACGTTGGGTAGTATCACATATTAACATCAACATATAATTTGGATTAGTTTATCGCAAAGACCTGACATGCTCTTCAAAATTTACATGATTTAAATAAGTTTTCTCGTGCTTTCTTTGCAATGCATAATTATCAGAAATATTTCATAATTTCCAAATTTTTTTCCTCTGTAGTATTTTCATGTGATAATAATTCTTCTAACAAATCAACAATTTCTTGCTCAATATGGTATAAATTACTGATATCATTCGCTTTTAATAGTTGATTATATTTATTAATAACTTCATCAAATATCATTTAGTAAAAATCCTTTCATTGTTTTTATTCTCCCTACAACAACTATAATCTAATGGTTGATCAATCATTTAATTATTATTAAGCATTTTTCTTTTAAAAACATTCTGATTTCATTGTTTTTACCTTCATAGTAATGAATTAAATGTCTCTTATATTCGCTTACTAATTCAGCTGGTACCACAATTAATCCATAGCCTTTACTTATCATAAAATGATTAGCAAAGATGACAGCAGTTCTTTTATTGCCACCTAAAAACAATTGGGATTTCATAACATATAATAATAAATCGATTGTAATTTCAATCACATTACTCTCACTATTTACTATTGTCATTAGATCTTCTTTTACTTTGGTTTCTAACGGCATTGGTGGAATGTAGGTCGAACCTCCTATACTAACCGGTACAGCTCGTAATCTACCTGCAGTATATGAGAATCCATCTTCGACTATTGCATTAATTTGACAAAGCAGTGTAAAGTTAGTTGGATAGGAGATAACTCCTTCACTCATAATGAACTCCCACGAACGTTTCAAATTAACAACCTTCGAAATATCCACTAAGGACATATCTTTTACTTTACCACCTTTAATAATGGTTTCAGTGTCCGAATAAGTTGTAGCCACACCTTCTAACATTGCTTGTTTATAAATGGAATCAACCAAGTTCCTTCGCGCCAAATCAATATTGACTTTAACATTGTCTGATATTTCATATTTCTCGTATGATAACAAACCCAATTGCTTAGTAACAATTTTTATTCTTTTTTTATATTCTTTAGCTAGATTATTATTCTCGATAATTAAATTGTACAATTCATTACTTAACTCACCAGCATACTTAGATTGCTTTACTCCATCTTCTCTATAATGAACGTAAATATACTTTTTCTCATTTTTTTCTCTAATCTCTACAGCTCCATATAATAATTTACTCAATCTTGAAGTCAACAATTCCTTTTCATGTAGTAGTTCTGCAATATTATTAGCCATATCATCAATCCTCCAATATAAAATTATGTTTCTTTCAGGTATACATACCTACAAGTTTTCAAATGTGGAACATTTATTCGATATTGTTCCATACATATTATAACATATAAATTAAAAATGTGAAACATTTTTTACATTTTTGTTTCACATAAATTTAATTGAATCGTAATTAATAGTACACTCATTAAATTACATAAGTGTTCTAAGCACTATTGAATTACCAATTTATTGAGCGTTCGCAACCTTTTCATATGATTTGTTCTTAAACAAACCTATATTATGCAAAAAACTTTGATATGAAAGCAAACAAAGTTTAC
>JBFXJF010000072.1:0-5150 GCA_050175155.1 Vulcanibacillus sp. | reverse complement strand
ACCCTGGCTTAACGAACCCTTTCTGTACATATAAATTCCAAAGCTATTCAGACAATGTTATTTTGTCTTATAAAAATCATTTGATTGGGTAACTTTATGAAAGTCTAGCGAATATATTTTTCAAATATCAGGATACAATCCTAAACTTCCAGCAGTCATTCTCTATAACAAATCCTAACAATCTTAGCTTTATTACCATAGCATGTCTGCAGTACGAAACTGCAATTATAAAATTTCATTAATTCAAGAAATACTAATCACACTTTTACAGCTATGAAAATTTTGTTCCTGAATACGAAAATATGCCAAAATTATTTGGAGAAGAAAATCTGATAGCGGATTATTCTAGATATGAACAGTAAATCGGCATTAAAATTAAATGCATGTTATTCCTTTTTAGAGCATACATTTTATCAAATTAGACCACATCAGGATTCAATCAGATAAAAATTGGTTACGGTTCTAATTCCCACAGCGGTTTGCAGGAATATAAAGGCCAAAAAAATAAACGGATCTTTTGTAATTCTTAGCAAGTAATACAACGCTAGACCAAATGGTAACTGAAATGGAATATCGTATAAAACTCTAACCTGTATATTCCAGTATCCGAAAAAAATTGGAAGGATTAATAGAGTTAGAAAAGATAACATCAAGAGATCAGGTAACTTTCTGGGATCAAAATAAAAAATTGAAAAAACAAATACCGCAACAAGGACCAAACCATTCCCAAATATCCCTCCATGGGAAATCAACACGCTTGCGTAAATGTTTTCCAATAAAATGAAAATATTGTTTATACCCACAAATTCATATGTGAGTTTGATATTTTCGCTTACGCCCCCTGATGAACCTACAATGAGATCCTTAACCACATCTATAGAAACTGAAACCCCAATTGCAATAAATATCGCAAATACTATTCTTTTCGGGATAACCCTAATTCTTAAGGCTATAATCGCAAACAAAAAAATCGCGATACTGTAGATACTCCAAGTATATACATGGACTAGTACCAACATTATTAGAAATGTAAAAAATATTCCAAAAATTCTCCAACTGTATGACTTGAGATAACGCAGTAGAAAGACAAGACATATGTTACCCACTATCAGTCCCAGCCAATTGGCATAAAATCCTGCATAGATGCCAATCAATACTTGAAATGACAAAACGGAAAGAAAGGTTACTAGAAGATGTATACTTCGATTATTTGTAAATTCTCTTGACAAAAAATATATAGTCAGAGTAAGAATCGGAGATAATAAAACGGGCATAGTGTCTATTGCATCACCGGGACTTGTCGGAAGAATTTTTGAAAGACCAAAAATTATGAATAGAGACAATGGCCTATCACCATGGCTCTGATCACTAAATGCATTATTCAAAAGTTCTAGCGGATCATTGTTGTTAAAGGAACTTGTCCAGTTTACATACCAGAACGTATCTACACCCACATATCGATTGTCGGGATTGGTAGTTGGAAGTTGCGGGATGATTGGTATAACAATACTAAACAACAATATGAGTACTAAAATTAAATGGTGATTAACCACCAAGTTGGAGTCGTCTTTTGAAGTAAATATAATATCTGGTCTCGGTAATTTGTTGTTTATTTTCCAAGATTTTTTTCTCAAAAAATTTACTAACATGTAAAAAATAAATGTAAAGGAAATCAATATTACGATAAACGGCGACCATCTAGAAATGATAACAAAAAGGTTATATGCACAATCTTTAATTTGCTCGTTTAAATCAATAATCCCGGTTATCTTTAGTGTTGATAAGGTTATGCTATAACTACCTAATATAATCAAAATTATAGAAAAGTAAGTATATGAAAGAGAAACAGAATGATTGCTACTTAAAAGATTTAATTTATAAAAGTAATTGACAAAATATATCAGCGAAAATATTGGAAATGAGGCCAAAATTACCAAGTGAATTAAGTCCTCATTTCGAAATATTACTGAATATGAAATTAAAGAACATATAAAAACAAAGACAGGTATATTTATTCCTTTTCTAAATATCAAAAGCGAAAAAGTAGATATCAAAACACATAATACGATTGTATCCAAAGTTTCAGATATTAGAAAAAAAGAGTTCTTTATGGTAACATCATACATTACTCGGTTTTCCAGAACAAATACATCTAGATTAAGTATGGAGGATGAATAAAAAATATAAAATAAAGCAAAAATAGAAACACATATCGATGTAATCTGTGACAGAGGTTGCTTATCAAATCCTAATTTATCCATGTAGACATTCTTTATCTTTGTCACAGCAATCTCCCAAAAACAAATCATTTTCAATATAATTTATAAGTATATAAATGAATTTTTGAAGAATATTTGTGAAGGCATAAACACACTCTCATTTAAGACATTAATGGCCGACCAAATATTTGATTCCAAAATTTGATATATTTAATTACGCAAATAAGTTATACCGACTTGCTAGTAACATCCACCCCTGAATTTTAATTGAATAAACCTGTTTAGAATTCTTAATTTGACTAATTTTTTTCTTTGTGATTAGTATTGATTTTGACAAAAAGAGAATTAAAATATTTATTAGACAACCCACTACTGCTTAGGACTTGCAAGTCTGTAGATGATTTAATATTTTCTAAATTCCTCATCTATTTATATAGTACCTATTGAATACTGTTGTTAATAATTTGACTACAAATACAAAAAGACCCACGGGCGTAACAATAATTGCGATCTTGATAATAATAGGAGGAATATTCCTCCTGATTGGCGGAATAAGTCTAATAGGTCTGGGAGCACTCGTTTCCATTTCCTCTACAGAGACTATTCAAACCGAGGCAGGCTCGATAGAGAGTGCAGAACTGTCAGCTTTGGGAATGGTGCCTCTGGTACTTGGGATTGTATTGTTAATTTTAGGAATAGCATATCTTGTTGTGTCATACGGTTTGCTTAAAGGCAAAGGCTGGGCATGGATTGTTACAGTTGTAGTAACTATTATCGGCCTCATAATTCAAATCATATCTTCCATTATGGCTGGATCTGTTACTTCATCCGTCATTGTTGGATTAGGAAGCAACATAATAGGAATCATAATAAGTGGATTAATAATCTATTACATGTTTAGACCGCATGTAAAAGCATACTTTGGGCGATAGTTACCCTTTTTTTATTATAAAATAAGGGAATTTACCAAACGAACCAAACCAATACTTATTATTATACAATTTTTCACAATAAATATGCGAAAATTTTTAGAGACATTTAGCGATAGAAATAAAGAAGGCAATCCAGAAAATGGCACCACCAGAATCCAAAAGAACTCTGATAACTCAATCCATCTACAAATTTTTTATAACGGCAGTTGGAGACACGACAACAACTGCAAAGTAAAAACAAACAAAGAATGCAACATTAGTGCATGAGTGCTCTTCTTCTCTATTTTTTAAACTAAAATCTTATTATTAACAAGCTTCAGACTGCAAAATAAAACCATCGACTTGTAATCTAACAGCAATTCCTTTAAAGATAAATTATTTGGGACGGTATTAATGAAGGGAAAAAACAGACCATTCGAATTCTATTTAAATATTTATTTCAACTTATAATCATATTTAAATATTTGAATCTACTTATAATAATTAATTATAATTTGAAACCATCAAATTATAATTAGTAGGTATTTCATGTGTACGAGAAGTAACCAAACCTACTTCTCGTTGGCATATTTACCGAGTTTTTATACCACTCCATAATGCAAAAAGATAAAATTTTTGGACTTGAGACAATCATTACGACGATGACTGAATATCAACTTATTTTGAGTTAAATTTTACAGGTACATTTTAAATGGAAAATCACAAAAATTAATGAACAGAATGACCAACAACTGAATTATCCTTCATATCAATGCAACAAGGACATTTCTGATTTACACAGAAGTTAGTTGCCTCGTGTTTACATATTTGGCAGAGACATTTCTGATTTACTAACTCTTGCGATCTCTTCTTTTTGTCAGTTTTCAAGATCATATATATCCAAATAATGAATAAAAACAATGCAACTGCAAAAAAAACAAACGAAATTCGAACATTTGCCCTCATTGCAATCAATAATACACCAAATAAACTAAAACCAATTCCAGTCCAAAATGGCCAGGTGGGATAATTTTTCTTCAAAGTGTACTATTTGCGATACCAGCTTTTTATTTTTTCTCATTTAAATTTTCAATCTATTGCCCAGCTGATGTTGTAACTTAGATGCTCATTCTCTAATAAAATGCAATCAGCAACTTAAATAATGGAACCTGTCAATGGATGATATGAAAATCCGCTCACTTATGGTTATTGTTTCATTAGCTATTTCGCTTTCTTTGATGCTTTTTGCAGGTCAAGTTCAAGTTTACAACAGCTTTGGACAGAATTCTTTCTTAAACTATTCCAATCAAATAGGAATTTCTTCCAATATTTCAGGAATAACTTGTGATCAAACCGAACACCTTGTATATCATAATCATACTAAATTGGTAATCAACGACCAAAATAATAAATCGTTAAATATACCTGCAGGAATTGGAATTGTGCCAAATGAATGCATTTTTTGGTTGCATACCCACGATGATTCGGGCATCATCCATGTAGAATCTCCTACAAAAATTTCATTTACATTGGGACAATTTTTGCAGGTATGGAATTCTTTTGATAATTCAACTTTAATAAACGATATTTTGAAAATCAATAGTCAGGCTGATGTATCTATCCTACTGGAAAATTCAACCATCATAGAGCCTTCTGCCAACATAGTTGATATTCCTTTGCAGGATTTAGCAATAATTACACTGGACTTGAAAAATATGACTGGCAGCCAGCAAACAAATAGCTAGGCAACGAAAGGAAAGAATAATATCGATACTGAATTACTAGTTTGTCTAGTGAGTTCCAGCATCTCACTGGTCCTTTACATATTTAATAGACTCATTTTCATCTTCCTCAGACTTTTTAAGTTTTATAACTATTGTCCCGCTCACCTTATTGAATATCCTTTGCCTTCTCTTGTTTGAAAATATCAAACCGAGGATTATATCGACAGGTAATAGAAATGATTTTCCGAATACCTCTATTGCGATTTTTGTAATATTTGCTCTTTCACCAAACAAAT
>JBFXJF010000071.1:0-5152 GCA_050175155.1 Vulcanibacillus sp. | reverse complement strand
CCATCTATAACAGATATTGCACTGCGTATAATTTCTGCAACAATTAAATATATTCCCTCTGAGACCTTATTATTTTTTGATATTATTGGCAAAATAACATTGCGAGGAATATAAAAAATTTGAGTATCTTCAATAGCTTTAAGTGTAGCTGGACTTGGTCCACCATCAAAAAGACCCGGATTTATAAATAGTTCTCCCTGTTCTAACACTCTTACATGATAATATCTTCCATTAAGAGAACTTTTAGAAACCGATACACTCCCATTTGATACTACATATATTCCCTGAATTTCTTCCTTTTTGTCACCTTCAAGTAGAATATTTTCATCCTTTTCATATTTAAAATTGCATAAATTATTTTTAAGAATTGCCCACTCCTCTTGGTTAAAATACTTAAAAAAGGATACACCCTTTAAATTATCTATGGAGAATCCGCTATCATTTTTATCACGTCCATTTATTCCATTTTTTTTAAGTTTAATTAAATCCATCACAAATTCCTCCATAGTACAATATTGATTTATTATATTCATCTCAATTTTATTCCCAATATTATTTATGATATTCTTTATATATATTCTACACTTATTGTAAAATTTATATTTTAGTTGTATATTTATTTTACTACATTTGTTTCTAGAAAACATCTAAAGATATATATATATTATAAGCATGTTTTAACTGAGGGGGGAAAGTACATGATATCTTTTACCAAAAAAATTAAAAAAATTGATTTTGACAAATATAAACCAGGTGTGAACAAGAAGTATCTATTAATAATATCTGGCTTAATGTGGAGTGTAGTTGGAATGTTTTTGGATAGCTTAGCTATAAGATGGATATTTAATTATAACTTTGACTATAAAATCATTTATTTCGCACTAGGTATTTTATTAGGATTTTTAATTCATAAATTTGGGTTTAGCTTAGTCGCTAATAATAATATCCAAAGAATTATTATTAAAACCAAATCTAAAGTATGCCTATTCTCTTTTCAAAAATGGAGTGGATACGCTATAATCGTATTTATGATGTCGTTAGGTATATTCATGAGAAATACAACTATTATACCGAAAAATTTACTTTCTATTTTATATTTAGGCATAGGAAGTGCATTGTTTTTTTCAAGTATTAAATACTACAAGAGTTATCTATACGATTTTAAAGTTCAAAAGCAGGACTAATTTCAGTTACTATATATAATATTTAAAGCCTCCACTATCTAAGTGGAGGCTTTAGTACTTTCTTGAAACTTAATTAACATCACTACAAAATATTAACTTTAACTAGCTAATTTGATCTCTATAAGCAGCTAATGTTCCTGTATTTCTTGGATCATCAATCGATGAACCTGTTACGATAAATTCTTCTACAAGTACATCAGACTTCCAAGTACCATCTTTTTTCAATAAATCAACTAGACGCCATACCATAAATACTGCTAAAGCAATCATTACTGCAGCTAATCCAATATCCGCCAGTAACATCAAGTTATTTACAAGAGCCTGTTGTGCATACTCTTCTATAAATAATCGTTTCATTTCAAATATTGTAATTGCAGTAAAGGCCAAATCTGAGCCAATTAAAATTGTCCACCCAAAAATTTGTCGAGCCTTTCCTTGTAGATTAACTTTATCAGCATAATAGAACAATATCATTATCGCAATAATTGTCGCCAATATATGCCAGTGACCAGTAAGCTCAATTCTTTCCTCACGATGATTCCATAGTTCACTTCTGAAAATATCATCCAATTTTGCCGCCATAAAAATACCAACAAAACTAGTTGTAAAATTCATAAAAATCATTTGCCATAGAACTCCGAATTTTAAAGGATCATGTAACAGTGCTTTAGTGGTATTCCAAAATCCTGCTTTTCCTTCAAAACCTTGTTCTTTTAGCCTATCCTTAGTAATTTTCGGCATACCATAAATTACTAAGAATAATCCACCTGTCATAGAAAATACTGCCCCAACATATACAAATGTATGTGCTGCTTCTGTAACAGTTACAGAAAGTGATCCAAATGTTAGAAATAAAGACCCTATTATAAATCCAGGCATACCTAATTTATGCAATATACCTTTCCAATCTAACCATCTGCCAACTATTAAGGTCGCAAATATTCCTATTAACGCAAGCATTATGTGCAAATGACCAACAATTGCTTTCATATAATAAGTTTTATCATTTTCACGAACTGTATCCTCAGCTAAAAATGCTGTAAAACCATTTCCAAAATGTGAACCTGACCAAGCACCGAAGGCTGCTGAAACTATTGCACATATAACTACGAACCAAAAAGTGAATCTTTCCCAGCTAAAGCCGCTTTTCATTACAAACATTTTTGAATCTGGTTTTAAATAATACTTTTTATTCCACGGCCAGATAGCTACCACTAATATACAACCAACCAAGAAAATTATCGATAAACCAACTAAATATACACCATGTAAAGTCCACTCATGACCAAAATATGCAAATGCCATTCCAGGAAATACTGTTAAATAGTAACCAAACGTTACAAGACCATTTGACCATTTAGCATAAGTCTTATCCATTGGAACAACAGCTGTTATAAGGTAAACTACAATTGCCGTTATAATCATAGCTATTGAATGGTAAAGCATTACTAAGCGTCCTTCTCTTTCTGCTTGAATTAAATCCATGTTTAATAAATCTACAGTAATATCTCGTACTCCCCATTCAACCATCGGACCAGATAAGGTTGCCCAAATAGCAGCTATAATACTGATAAAAGCAGCCGCCATTAAAATTAGTCCTTTAGTAGAAGTAAATAAGTATTGCAAACGCCCTGGAGACTTACTAGCCATCTAAATCACCCCTTCAAATTAGTTCATATATCCGTAAATATAAAAGTGTATTTTCCCCTTTTATTCACATTTATTACAAACATGTAATAAATCCATGTATATTGTGAGATTATTTTCATAAAAAGCCCCTCAATTTGCCGAAGGGCTTTTTACTATTTAATTAGTGACACAAAAAAATTTATATCGCAAAAATGAGTAGGAGCATAGACCCCAACATATATAAAGAAGCAGCTTTAAATAAGCTAAAGTTTAACTTAAGTGATTTTCCTAATACAGTTACAGTCGCTAAACCTACTAGCCCTATACTACATAATATTAAAAACATTAAATAGTACCCTTGAACTTCAATTAAACGGGCTGCAGTTATCATAGCAAAACTAGCTAAGACTGTAGATCCAGCAATAATCTTCCTAGTCACATCAACACCATAAGCTGATGGAAAAGTTGGAATACCTGCTTTTTCATATTGATCCGCATACTTGATACTAAATGTCATTATATGAGTAGGTATCCAAAATACTATCGCTAAAGCTAATAATACTCCGATTAAATCAATATACCCTAAACCAAGACTTCTACCAGCTAATATCGGCATACCAACTGATAAACCACCCCAGATAATTGAATAAGGTGTATATCTCTTTAATACTACAGTATATAAAATAGCATCAAGGAATAAACCAGCTAATATAATCCAGCCGTATAAAGCATCAATTGTAAACGCCCAGCCAACACCCAAACCAGTAACAATACTTGCTACTAGTATCGCGTTTGGAACGCTAACTGTTCCAGTTGATAATGGCCTTTTTATAGTTCTAGGCATAATAGAATCAATATCTCGGTCATAAACCATATTAAAAATTGTACAACCACTTATAGCTAAAAATAAGCTACCAAACACTGCTAATGACGTTTCCCAACCAACTATTGGACATCTTGTACTACTAAACCCCGCCCACCCTGTTATAACGAGCAAAAACGTTTGTTTAGATTTTATTAGTATCCAATATTCTTTTAATAATTTAAAGAAACCCATCTTCTCTTTTTTATTGTTGGAAATACTATTATTTGTCATAGAGCTCCCCCCTATTGAACATCCCTTACTACACGGAAACCAGTATTAGGACCTATAAACCTTGGATCAGCATTATCTTCTTTCCAAATGCGTGCATCAATTTCATAAGTACCTTTATTTCCGCCTCTAATTCTACGATAGTGATATCTGTCTGTATCGGCTTTTGCTATCCATTCGCCTACATTACCAGCCATATCATATAATCCATATGGACTTACAGCATTTTCTGTATGAAAGTCTCCATAAGTGTTACCATTATAGAAACCTACTGGCGTTGTATCGCTATAGCCATCAGATCCCTCAAATGGGTCACCACTATGATAATAGTTTAAATAACCATGTCCAACTTCTTCGCCCCAAGGATATGCACGATTATCATCCCCGCGTGCTGCTTTCTCCCACTCATCTTCGCTTGGAAGACGATATCCGTAAAAATCAGCATATGACCATGCACCAAACCAAGTAACCCATGCTACTGGATGATTTTCATATCCCTCTTTAACCGTAAAGTTTTTACCATCGTAAATTATACGGCTTGCAGCATTATCTAAATACGTAAGAATATAATCTTGTGCAACAATGTCCTTCTCGTGTCTGTACCCTGTATTTACGTCACCAGGATAAAAACTCAACACTTGATTTTCATCGTCGATTTCAATAGTTCCTGCTGCTAATGCCTCACCTAAATATTTAGCGTATTGTGTATTAGTTACCTCGGTAACCATTATTTCATAATCATTTTCTACGAAACCTACTCCATCAAACTGACCTTTAATATATTCGCCAGCTGGTACAAATGCCCATGAGTCTGAGTCAACTCCTGATGATGTAAATTCTAATACAGCTGAATTTGGTTCTGGATAAGTACCACAACCAGCTAATAACGTAACAATTAAAATAATTGTCAATACTATACTTGCTTTTCTCATACTGACACCCCCTTATTAAATAAGTCTATTTCTGTCATAGAAGTATCTGTTACTACTATTCCATCTTCACTGAGCTCTTTAGACCACAATCTATTGCCCTCCCCATCGCATTAAATAATTAATTATTTATCACTATTAATTAAGCGTTCACCTGCTGGTGAAAGGATATAAACTAAAATAACTAAAGAAAAGATAGGTGCAATTAAGAACATAGAAAATGTAGTTCCTTCTGACATACTATCAAGACCTAGTGGTAAACCACCAACGATGTTTAAAACTGCTGCAAAAATACCTAATGGAATAATCCATTTTTT
>JBFXJF010000070.1:0-5166 GCA_050175155.1 Vulcanibacillus sp. | reverse complement strand
TCTAAAGAAGCATAATTAATTTTATATCATTATCGGGTCTTTTGCAAGTAATTAAGTTCTTTAATTGAAAAAAGGAGAATTATCGATTATCCTATTGACACTCTTTCAAAGAAGCACCGTCCCCCATGTCTCTTTCAAATAAACTTTTTTTATAAACTCTGCAACATATTTTGCCCATTGGCCATGCTTGAATGCAAGCAAATAATCGTCTTGATATTTTTCGGAAGCTGGAATATACATGGGTACATTCTCAGATAATTCTCCACTACCAATAACACCAGTGTCGCCATCCGGATTATAATAGCTAAAATTATAAACTACATTTCCAGTAACATCCCTTGGATTTGAATCTATTGTACAATCAAAAGGATGTCCCTTCTGATATCCTTTGTAACCTATAATCTTTAGTAATGCGGTACTATCTACTTCTATGTATTTCTGCAATGACGAATTCCACTTTAATGGATGCCATGAAAATAGTGAACCCAATCTATTTTTGTTATCATCATATCGTTTTAAATCGGGCGAGGGTTTTCCATTGATTCCGTGGATGAACAAAATGTTTGGAAGTTCTTCGGCGGAATAGATAAATATTATCAATAATAAAATTATTAAAAATAAAATGTATTTCTTCATAATTCCTGCCTCCTAAAATTTATAACCTATTCCCAATCCAGCGACTATACCAGTTATGCATCCCGACCTAAAATCAGAAGTATACATGAATTTATAATTAATTTTGGGCTCGACGTATAATTCTTTCCAACATGTATACTTTTTCCCCCAGCCAATTCCAACACCCCAGAAGTCGTACTTGAAATTTACAATATAATGGTTATCTTTTTCAATTATTTGATAATTGTTTATTAAAAAACGATCAATAATTCCTGATGGTACATCACCAATAGTATAATAACCAGCCAACACTTTCTCTATGCTCACATTAAAATCATTTAGAGTAATTCCAGTTCCAACCAAATAAAAACTAGGACCTGAAATATAAAAATTATATAAACCCAGACTTAAATAGATTTTTAATTTACTATTAATTTTTACCTTATTTTCAAAATTAATCAAATTGAAATCTAGAAAACCAATATTGGGGAAAAGGTTTCCTTCTTGATATTCAAATTTGGGAGAATAGTAAGGTAATGCAACACCTTTTTGAAGAGAAATTGAAAAGAACCATTCCCTATTACTAACTTTATTACCTCCTTTAATCGTCATTGAACTCTTCCACATCCTTTCAGCAAAGACTAATCCTATTGGATATATACATGGTGTGCAGTAATTATCAAGAGGCAAAAAATTATCATCCACTCTTTCAGCTATTGAATAAAGTGTTATCATAGGTATTAAATAGGTCAGACCATCCGTCAAACACCCGTATCTCCAATCATAAAGCCATGGATTCTTCTTCATCGTAATCAGTGAATCATCATTGCCCTTACCTGAAACACCCTTGCTATCAATGTTTTCTTTAATAACCGAAGTGTCTTCATTCTGTTGTTCGTTAATCTTAACTGTATCTGCTTGCTGTATTGTGTCTATCTCTGCCTGTGTCTCTGTCTGTATTTCACACTCTGTTGTCTGTCCATATATCCCCAAAACTCCAATCACAAGAAACAATGTCAAAAGTCTCTTCATCCTGCCTCCTGATTATATAATCCCATATTAGCACTTTTTCTTGAATTGTCAACCCTCTTTATCAATGCCTTATTGTTAGGTTGCCAGATACACGCTATCGGATATGCTTTGGGAGGATTACATGGTATTCCATATACTGTCAATTTATGCGTATTGGTATCATTCTCGTTTATTAGTATATCCCCGTTCGGATATACCCATCTCGAATGTACCTCATAGTTGTTATTCATACCCCTTATAAAGTTCGTATCCGTATATGTATTTAATGAACAAACATCCCTTTGCATGTTGTCGTTTGACCTTATTATTCTGTCAACTAAATTATAGCTGTCTGTCCATTTCACTTTTATTGAATCCTCATCCTGAAAGACTAATCTCAAATTGTCAGGATTCCAGTCGGGCGTGCTGACAGTCAGCCATTTGCTGTCTTGGCAAAAATACCCGTTATCATCAAGTTCAAATCTTACATTAAACTGCATCAGATTATAAGTAAACGGATTAGAAGGAATTGTTTTTGAACTTCTTAGTGGCGGTATCCTGAAGCTCTTACTCATTGCAGAGCCCGGTATCATACTGTCTATTATCTCTATACTTCCGGCTCTTATATACCATAGTCTATTTCTTACTGATATGTCGTTCGATATCCAGTTAATAGTGTATGTGCTTAGAGCTGTAGCAGGAGCAAAATCGGCAACACCGGGAAACAAATCAACATATGGTGCTACCGCATCTCCCCAGTTGTCGAAAGGAGCATAATTGTAAATTTTATCAGTGGTTATTGGTCCTTTCATATCATATAAATAAATTGCAGAGCGATATTCATCTGTTAAATCAAAAGTAGTGTTATTATATTCACAATTCATCATAAAAATTGGACTTCCCATCGGATTACCTATAATTCTATTATTGTTATACGCATTAGATAATGATATTCCAACATATGGGCTTATCTCATTGGTATCACCACTTATTACAATTTTCTCTATGGGATAAGCTAATAACGACAAAAAATCCCCATAATTAATATTGGATGTTCCGTTATTTTCAATTTGAACTCTAACTGAACGAGAAGTTTTATTGCCTTCCTCATCGTTAACCACATAAAATTTAGCATCTAAATCCTCAGCAGTTCCAGTAAATTCAATTATGGTATCATCTATAAGCCATTTTTTTATGAATTCTGTTACATAAGTGCAGTGAGTTAATGATAATTCAGATTGTCCTAAATTCCCGAAACTTCCTATATCTCCAGACATGGAATGACTTGCATATATAATCGGATTATAATCTGCAAGACTGTTTGGAGAAAGTTTTGAGATGCTATTAAAAATAAATCCGTCATTTGATTCATTGGAGTATAATGTTCCTCCAACTCCAGCATTCCTATCGCCTGAAATGCAAACAATCTTTGTTGGACTCACATCGTAACCAAGCATATCAGCGAAATTCGTAACGACACCTGTTTCTAAATCATAAAATTCAATATCACCATAGGTATAATCATATTCAACATCTAACTCCATCAACTCTCCTGATCTCTGCCATTCATTTGGTACTTCAAATAATCTATAAAACAACTCTCCAGCATCACCTTCCAGTGATTGATGCGGTGTTCCTACGGTTATTATTTTATATACTTTTGACGAATATCCATATCCAATTAGAGCCGCCCTTGCAACCAATCCACCCATTGAATGACACACAAGATTAACTTTACTCGCACCAGTGGCTGCTAATACTTTATCTATAAATTTACATAAATGCTCTGCATAGCGGTTGGTGCGCCAATATTGTCTATATACTTTAGACTCTTGCGTCACTTTATAGCCAGCTATTAATTCTCCATTAATTATAATTGAATACGACCTAAATTCATCTATATATTTGGGAAAGTATTCAAAATAGTCAAATTCATCGTCTTTAAACTGTTTTAAAAACGGAGGGAAAGCAATCGTATCACAAACTTCTGCTCCCAAAGCATTAATGTAATTAAATATCTTGAATCCTACTTTAATACTATCAGCAGAAATTGAAATTAATCCAGGTATTGAACTTGAAGTATCATAATATGAAAAATTGAACATCGTGTTTTCATCTAATCCAGAAGGTAAAATAACATATTTATTACAATCTAACACTGGAGATAATTGATATCCTTTATAACCGGTTACTTGATGCATACAGGAGTAAATAATTTTATTATCATATTTATTAATCGTATCATTCCATGTTAGGAAACCAGCCGTATCAATAGCTTCACCTTTTATTCCTGTCACAAAAATAGTTGGTAAAGCAAAACAGGTTAAAAAGCTTAAAGTTAAAATGAACATTATAATTGATTTCATAAATACATAAATATTCTCCATTTAGAATAAATAACGGAAACTTATTGAATGTGTCAAAAGATAAAATTTCATTTTTTCAACACTCAATATATGTATAGAGTCATTTGCTTGATTTTTTAACTGAGTATAATTTCTTAAACTCATACCCATTTTCAATTGAAATTCATTGCTAATACTATATACAGCATCTGCTTGCACTCCAAGAATAGAACAATATCTATTAATTCTAAAATCATATTCAACATTTTCTTTATAAGCAATAAAGTCCTGATATAGATTGCATACTCCTAAAATTACACCCGTTTCAACAAAGTTAATTTTTGTTTTTGTATTAGCTTCAATAAAATAAAAATGAAAATTATTTTTATCCTCTCCAAGAGAAGGAACTCCGAACCCAGTATCAAGCACTGCAAAATACTTACCATTTACATCAAATGAAGTTGAAAAACCCAAATCAAGACCCCAATAAATTGGCTGTTTAAAAGGAGTCCGTGTGTAATATACTATTGATATTGAATTAAATAAACAAAACAGATGACCGGCCCAAAAATATCCGTCTTGACCCGCCCCCAAGAATGTCTGACCGTCGTACAATGAATAAAAAACTCTTGGATAAACATTCATAGTATATCCAATGCTATATACTGAAGAATCCTGATTCTGTCTTTTCTGAAACCCTCTCCAATCAAGCATACAACAACAATATATTTCGTTATTTTTTCTTTTCAATTCGTCATTTTCATTTTGTTTTATTATTGAACTATCTTCTGTTAATTCAAAATCGCTGGTTTGTAGTTTTTTTTCAACATCAATAGTATCGGGTAGAGTAATTGTATCCACCTGCTGTATTGTATCTGCCTCTGTCAGTGCCTCTGCCTGTATTTCACTCTCACTTGTCTGTCCATATATTCCCAAAACTTCAATCACAAGAAACAATGTCATTAGTTTCTTCATCCTGCCTCCTGATTGTATAATCCCATATTAGCACTTCTGAATATAACTGTCAATTCATTCAATAGACTAACTTGAAATGATTGGGTAGCCTGGGGGTAGCCTGGGGACGGTGCTTGTAAATTTGTAAATTTTTCATTTTTTGCTGTTCTTATATATTCGCCCCAGGGATGACATTTGAAGATTTGTAAAAAATTCCATCCCCGATATTTCTTTATATGTT
>JBFXJF010000069.1:0-5188 GCA_050175155.1 Vulcanibacillus sp. | reverse complement strand
AACTCATAAACATCTCCACCCGATTTACCTCTAACCAGTATCTCTTTTCCAAAGGCACTAATATCATATTGCACATAACTTTCATATGAAATATATATCGTTGATAGTAATAAGGTAATTGAAAGTAGAATTTTTAGCATTTTCTTATTCATGTTGACTTTCCTTTCTAATTATTATTCTTATAATTCATTAAGCTATTTACCTTCTAATATATTTCCCTTATTTATTGATTTTCAGCATTATTTATCACTATGTAGAACATAAAAACTAGCTCTTTAAAAAGAGCTAGTTTTTATGTTCTATATTATTTTATCCAAATATAATCAGTTTTATATTGTTTACCGAGTATCTTTTATAAATAACTTTCCGGCTGCTTTAGGACCAACTGACTTTCCAATAAAACCCGCTAAAACAAGAATTGTCATAAAATACGGCAACATATATATAAAGTCCACTGGTATATAATCAGTAACATTATACACTTGTAAAACTGGATTTACTGCTTGTGTTAGTCCAAAAAAGATTGCTGCTCCCAATATTCCAAATGGATTCCATTTACCGAAAATTAAAACAGCTAATGCAATAAAACCTTGTCCAGAAATTGTATTATGCGAAAAATTACTTGTTGTTGTTAATGTTAGCGTAGCTCCACCCATCGCTGCTAGTGCACCACTTAACATTACTCCAATATATCTCATTTTATATACATTAATACCCATTGAATCAGCAGCTTCTGGGTGTTCACCACAAGACCTAAGTCTTAAACCAAAAGGAGTCTTGTATACTATAAAATACGCGACAAAAACTAGTAATATTGCTAAGTAAGTAGTAGGATAGGCCGTAAAGAAACCTTTACCAATATATGGGATATCAGAAAGGAAAGGAATCTCCCATTTATTTAATACTGTTGAAAGGGTTTTTGTCTGTCCCGCACCATCAAATATTATTTTTACAAGATATACAGATAATCCTGCAGCTAAAAAATTCAACGCTACGCCACTTACAACTTGATCAGCATTAAAATTAACCGAAGCAACAGCGTGTAATAACGAAAACAATATTCCAACTAAAATAGCTACTGAAAAACCAATCCATGGAGAACCTGTAAAATGCGTTACTACTGCAGCAGTAAAAGCTCCCATAATCATTAATCCTTCAAGGGCTATATTTACAATACCAGATCTCTCAGAGAAAAATCCACCTAATGCTGCAAATATTAAAGCTGTAGAAAAGACAAAGGTATTATGAAGTAAATCACTCATTATTGCAAAAATATCCATATTTACAGCATCTCCTTCTTCTTATTCTTTTTAAATGGTCTAATAATTCTCTTTACTATTCCATTGGCGGCTACAAAGAAGATAACAGATGCTATGACTATTTCAATTACTTCAACTGGTACCCCTGCAGTATATTTCATTCCAGCAGCACCAAATTTTAAAATACCGAATAATATTGCTGCCAAAACAACTCCTATTGCAGTATTGCCACCTATTAACGCAACTGCTATACCATCAAAACCATAGCCTGGTAGCGATGCCGATATAGCTTGGTATTTAAATACCCCAAGTACTTCAACCGCTCCACCTAAGCCTGCAAATATACCACTTATAAGCATAGCTTTTATAATATTATTTTTAACATTAATACCAGCATATTCTGCTGCATGTGGGTTAAATCCAACGGACCTTAACTCATAACCCTGTTTAGTTTTCCATAATATAATATAGAATATAAACGCAGCAACAATTCCAATAACAGTCCCCCAATGTATTCTAGCACCGTCGAATAGTGGTCTTAACCATTGCATAGTAATTAATGCAGAATCATATACTTTATCTGAACGTTGCTGCCCTGGACTTCTTAAAAAATTAGAAACTATATAGTTAGTTAAATATAACGCTATATAATTCAACATTATTGTTGAGATTACTTCATGGACACCACGTTTTGCTTTTAAATAACCCGCTATCAATCCCCATAATCCCCCAAATAGTGCACCAACTAATACTGCAAATGGAGCATGAATATACCAAGGTAAAGAAAATTGGGTACCTATTATAACGGCTCCTAAAGATCCCATTACGAATTGACCTTCAGCACCTATGTTAAACAATCCAGTTCTAAATGCAAAAGCAACAGATAATCCCGTAAAAATAAGTGGGGTTATTTGCCTAATTGTCTCTCCAATATTATATACATTACCAAAAGCTTTATTAATTAAAGCTGTATAAGCTGAGACAGGATTATATCCACCTGTAAGCATTATTAAAGCACCAAATATTAAACCAAGTACAATAGCCATTAAAGAAATTATAAAGGATTCTTTAGTAAATATTTTTATCAGCTTATTCATTTTCCTTTACAACCTCCTTTACCAATGCTCCAGCCATCATCTTACCAAGTTCCTGTTCATTGGTGTCTTTTGGATCAACAATTCCCACAATTTCACCTTCGTATATAACAGCAATTCGATCAGAAACTGAAATTATTTCATCTAATTCAAGAGATAATAAAAGTACAGCTTTTCCTTTATCTCGTTGTTCAACAAGTCGTTTGTGTATAAATTCCACCGCACCAACATCCAAACCTCTAGTAGGTTGTGCTGCAATCAACAAATCCGGGTTTTTATCCACTTCTCTAGCTACAACAGCTTTTTGTTGATTACCACCAGATAAGGATCTAGCTAAGGTATTTACACTAGGAGTTCTAACGTCAAATTCCTCTATCAATCTTTGAGCAAAAGTGTTTACTTTATTGTAATTTATAAAACCGAATTTCCTAAAAGCACTAAATTCTTGATGGAAATATGTTTCTAAAACCATATTTTCTCCAATAGTGAAATCTAATACTAGACCTCTTTTGTGTCTATCCTCAGGTATATGTGAAAGTCCAAACTCTGAAATATCTCTTATTGACCAATTAGTTATATCCTTGTCCTTCAAATATATATTTCCTATTTCAGTTTTGCGTAAACCTGTTATGACTTCAATTAATTCGGTTTGTCCATTTCCATCAACACCAGCTATACCAAGTATTTCTCCTGCCCTAACTTCAAATGAAATATTGTTTAAAGCTTCAAGTCCTCGATTGTCTTTTGCTTTTACTTTTTCTATTTTTAGTATTACTTCCTTTGGATTAGCAGGTTTCTTCTTAACGGCAAATGATACTTCACGACCAACCATTTTTGCTGCTAATTCATCTGGATTTGTACTAGAAACGGATAAGCTATCAATAACCTTCCCTCGTCTTATAATCGTTACTGAATTCGCAATAGCCATTATTTCCTTTAATTTATGAGTAATAAGAATAATGGATTTTCCCTCGTTTACTAAATTACGCATTATTTCCACTAATTCTTCAATTTCCTGAGGAGTTAACACTGCCGTAGGCTCATCAAATATCAGTATTTCAGCCCCACGATATAGTGTTTTTAATATTTCAACCCTTTGTTGCATTCCAACTGATATATCTTCAATTTTGGCATCAGGGTCAACTTTTAATCCATATTTATTTGATAATTCAACTACTTGATTTCGAGCTAGTTTATAATCTATTTTCAATTTTTCTTTTGGTTCAAAACCTAATATAATATTTTCAGTAACGGTAAAATTTTCAACTAACATAAAATGTTGATGAACCATCCCAATTCCAAGGTCATTAGCTATATTTGGGTCAGTTATCTTTACTTCTTCCTCATTAATAAATATTTGACCTTCTTCTGGTTGATAAAGACCAAATAATATATTCATTAAAGTAGATTTTCCAGCCCCATTTTCCCCTAATAATGAATGAATTTCTCCTTTTTCAACTTTGAAAGAAATTTTATCATTAGCCACTATACCTGGAAATGTTTTCGTTATATTTTTCATTTCTACAACGTATTTAACATCTTTCATTTAATTTCACCCTTTGTTGGGATATTTACTAGCTTATGCTATTTAAAATATAAATAAAAATTAATAATTCCTAAAAGTAATTTTATTGAAAATAATTAAGTAAATTTTAATAAATAGATAAGGAAAATATAGGCTAGTTTTAGAACTAGCCTATATAATTAATACTTTATTCTGCTCTTTCAGAAGGTACTACAATTTCACCACTAATAATTTTTTGTTTATATTCATTAACTGTTTGTAATACATCTTCAGGAACATTAGGATTATTTTCAGGTAATCCTACTCCATTTTCTGCTAAACCAAGTTCCATAATTGTTCCAGCTTGAAAACTTCCATCAATTAAACTTTTTGAAACATCATATACTGCAACGTCAACACGTTTCATCATTGATGTAAGCGTAACGTCATTTCCAAAAGTAATAGACTGATCCTTATCAACACCAATTACCCAAACATTATTACCAGCTTCTCTACGAGATTTAGCTTCATTAAATACTCCGTCGCCAGTAGAACCTGCGGCATGGAAAATTATATCAGCACCTTCATCGTAAATAGTTGATGCTGCAGCTTTACCTAATTCTGATTTATCAAAAGCACCCGTATAGTTAATTAACACTTCAGCTTCAGGATTAACAGCTTTAACACCAGCTTTAAATCCTTCTTCAAAACGAACTATTACTGGAATATCCATTCCGCCTACAAAACCAATCTTATTTGTTTCAGTCATTAGTCCAGCTACAACGCCAACTAAATATGAACCTTCATGTTCCTTAAATAAAACTGATACAGCATTTGGAGCATCAACAACTCCATCAATAATTGCTAATTTTGCCTCAGGGTTTAAATCTGCAACATCTTTAACAGCATCTGCCATCATAAATCCAATACCCCAAGTTAAATCCCATCCATTTTTAACAAAATCGTTTAGGTTAGGATTGTAGTCTGCATCACCAGTACTTTGTAAAAAGTCAACCTCTACTCCTGTATCCGCACTAAGCTTCTCTAACCCTTCCCATGCACTTTGGTTAAATGAATTGTCATTAACTCCACCTACGTCAGTAACCATACCAACTTTAACATCACTTGTAGGTCCTGGTTCGTCAGTTCCTGGTTGTTCAGGAGCTGGCTCATCAGAACTACCACAACCCACTAATGCCATCGACATTGCTAAAGTAAAAATAAGCACTAAAATAAAAAACTTCTTCATAGAAAAACCCCCTAATTTAATTTATTAAAAAAATATAGTCAAAATTTTCATGTTAATTATTATTTTCTTTAATCCACCACCT
>JBFXJF010000068.1:0-5204 GCA_050175155.1 Vulcanibacillus sp. | reverse complement strand
TATATCCCCAGAAACATTATAAGTGTCATCCACAATATAACACGAGTGGTAATATAATACAATGCTTTCAGCGAAGTCTTTTCAATTAATATGCAATAATTCACGTATTTCTTTAATTCGATTGCCAAAATACAAGAAAGTGCCTACTTTATGCATAATAAATTACCCGACATTCGATTATTATTTTTTTTATTTTATTTATAAATAAACTCTCCATAATTAGAATTATAAAATCACTCTAAATCGTTAGATACCAAAGAAAATTAAGTTATTATCTTCACTTCTAAGACAACATCTAGTAATAATATTATTAAAAAAGTTAATTGTTTGAGAGGATATTATTACTGGTATCTGATTTATGATTACAATTATAGTAGCAATTTAGATTATGTAGATATATTTAATAAACTTATATGATATTTTGTAAATACTATATAAGGGATTGTCCTGCGATTATTTTCTTAAAATATGCAATTATCATACAGTCTATTACATATATTTCATTTTTTACATTGTTGTCCTAAAACTTAATATCTGCACTCAGATTATAGGTCATCTGAGGTATAACTGTAATTTTATATTCCGTAACCGCATATAAACCACTTGCATCAGCAGATTTAAGATGCAGTGATTATAGATTGTCACACTATATGATAGTAATTCTTATAAATCTATTCAAAATAATTAAAGGACAACCATTAAGTATATGACAAAGTTTTCATCAAAATATTTAAAGGTTATCCTTTTTATGATATTCTTTAGGCATTAAATTTTTAAAGAAAGGATGAAGGATAGAGATCCTACTTAGCCAGTTCGCTCTCTATCCTTCATAAAATATTTGACTTACGTCAAATACTCCAATACAAATATGATAACTATTCCTACCACTAAAATCAAGAGTTTTACTCAAAAAAATTATGATGAACTTATCAATACTTTACCTTTTCACAAAGTCTCTTGCACTTGTGGTCAATTGGGTAAACTCATTAAACATGGGTATTATATTCGATCAATCAAAACACCTGATGGGCTTGTTAAATTAAAAATTCTTCGAGTCAAATGTAAGAGCTGCAAAAGAACCCATGCCATCCTTCTAGACTTTATTGTACCCTATTCCCAAATTCTATTAAAAGATCATATTTCAATTATTCAAGTTTTTGAAAAACAACTTTCTTTTGAATCCATTATGCTATCCAATTTGCTGATAGATGAAGGTAATCTGCGTTATATCATTAAGCAATATCTACACCACTGGAAAGAAAAACTTCTTGCTTATAAAAAAGTTTTTAATGCTTCTGTTTCCGAACATTGTTTCACCATTTTTAAAAGGCAATTTATGCAAATTAAACAGGTGCCAAATATTTTGTTTATTCAACCCACATAACTTTGTTTTACCTTTAAATTCCCATGTTCTATGCTCATTATAACTTGGATTTAAAGGAGGATTTTTACTATGAATCAAGAAACAAGAAGGCAAATTGCACTTTTTAGGTATGGTATACTCGCTTCCATTATTAGTGGTTCCATTGAAGACCATACTAATTTAAAAGCGTTTTTTAGAGCTGCTTCTGAAAAGGTCTATACAAACCCATATGGACAGGATACCCGCATTTCTACATCAACTTTAGAGAGATGGTATTATCAGTATCGTAAAAATGGATTTGATGCCTTACTACCTAAGCGCCGGCAAGATACAGGACAAGCAAGAAAACTTGATGAAGATATGATGGAGCAAATTCATTACTTAAAGCAAGAATATCCAAAGTTACCTGCAACTCTTATCCATCAAAAACTTATAGATAACGGAACCACCAATAAAGGAGATGTTTCTCTTTCAACTATTAATCGATACATCAATCACCTTAATTTAAAGCATGGCTACACAACAAATAAAGATATGCGAAGATATGAAAGAGCTCATATCAATGAAGTATGGTATGGCGATAGCAGTGTTGGACCATACTTGAAAATCGATGGTAAAAAGAAGAAAATATGGATTATGGCACTTATTGATGACGCTTCAAGGTACATTGTGGGCATTGATATTTTCTTTAATGACAATTATATCAATCTTATGACTGTCTTAAAATCTGCTATCACTAAGTTTGGTAAACCTAAAGTTTTAAGTTTTGATAACGGTTCGGCTTATAAGAACAAACAGATTTCTCTTTTAGCTGCTCGTATAGGAACATCTTTGAATTACTGTGCGCCTTATACACCTACTGGAAAAGCAAAAATAGAACGCTGGTTTAGAACACTTAAACAGCAGTGGATGTCTCAACTTAACATGTCAGATTTTAAAACTCTAGATGAACTACGGGTATCTTTAAATGAATATGTAGCGACGTACAATCAAAGAAAACATAGTTCTTTAAACGGATTATCTCCTCAAGATCGATTTTTCAATGAGTCAAATTTAATAAAACGCTTGTCAGAAAAAGAAATAGAAAATAGCTTTTTATTAGAATATGAGCGTCGTGTTTCAGCAGATAATGTTATTGTTTTAGATGGTGTAGAATATGAAGTTGATTATCGCTATTCAAAACAGAGAATTATTTTAAGATATGCACCTGATTTAAGTAAGGTATTTGTTGTTGATAGTCTTAGAGATACATTAACACCAATTAAATTATTAAATAAGCAAGATAATTCAAAAATTAAAAGGGAAAAGGTGAAGTTGACAGGAGGAATAGAGTGATGGAATATATCAGTCGTTATGGATTAGAATTCAATCCATTCATAAAAAATTCTAAGGATATCATCATTGAGACTTCTGAATACAAGGAAAGTATATATCGTTTAAATTATTTACTTCAAACAAAAGGCTTTGGGTTAATAACAAGTTCTCCTGGCAAAGGCAAAACAACCATTGTAAGAAGTTTTGCAAACTCATTAAACCCAGCTCTTTATAAAGTTATTTACAGTTGTTTATCAACATTAACGGTTTTAGAGTTTTATAGACATCTGGCAATTCAATTAGATCTCGAACCTAAATTTAGAAAAAGTGATAACTTTAAAATCATACAAGCTGAACTCACTCGATACTCCGTAGAAAAGCGCATAACACCTATTATCATCATAGATGAAGCCAATTATATAAGTAACAGTATTTTAAATGACTTAAAACTACTTTTTAACTTTGATATGGATTCAAAAGACCGTGCTGTTATACTTCTTGTAGGATTACCTCAAATCAATAATACCTTAAAACTTGTTGCCCATGAACCACTAAGACAGCGTATCACCATGAATTATAATTTAGATGGTTTGAATAAAGATGAAGCTAAAAACTATATCTTAAATTCACTAAAAGGAGCAAAATGTCACATAAGTATTTTTAGCGAAAATGCATTAGAAGCTATTGTAAATGCAGGAAATGGCGTACCCAGAATCATTAATAAAATCTGTAATGCAAGTTTATTAATAGGTCATAATAAAAATGTTGATGAAATAAATAATGAAATCGTTATGATGGCAGTAAATGAAACTGAGTTAGGATAAAAAATAAGCCATAATCATTCGTTCAATGATTGTGGTTTTACTCTATCAGAGGATCAAATAATATGATTAAGTATCATTAAATAAAGTAAATCAGTTAAATATAAGGGGATATTTAGGGTTAAATAATTTGAATTTTAGTCCACTAAATAATTTGACAATCAATAGATATATTGAGTGAACAATATGTAATAGTTATAGTGGATAAAGATTTTAATTAATGTGTGTATATGATATTTATTTAGCCTCTTTATGCTCTTGCTAGCAAAGGCATTATTCGGCTAAATAAATACCATATACTCATCATAATTATAGGCTACATCTTAAAGAAAAGTATATTGTTAGCTGAAATGATTTTTGTGAGTGCAAGTTAAAAGGAAGGAATAAATATTAGTTTGAAATTCTTATTAATCTGAGCGTTAGCGAGTTAATGGAAGAAGACCATGATGTTAATCATGGTCTTCTTTTTCGAACTTCTATTCTATCTCTGTTTTTACTGCTACCTCTATAATATTTGAATGTTGTGATTCGCCTAATTGATTAACGGCTGTGATATAGTAATATACTTTTTCTTGTTCACCAAAGTTATGTGAATATAATGTATTTTTCGTGTTATTCACTAAAGTAAATGGTCCATCCTTATCATTACCAAAGTAGATATTATATCTCGTAACATACTCGTTTGAATCATTTTCAACCCATGTTAATGTAACTTGAGTTGTAGACTCGATATGAATAAAATTAAGGTTATGTGGCGCACTTGGAATTGCTAATGGAACATTATCTTCATCTATAATATCCTCATCTTCGGGAGGGATATTGATTGAGTTCCCGATATATTCAGATTGAATAGATTCTTTCCCATCAATATCTACTGATACGATGTAATAAGCATATTTGCCTGCTTTATCTTCGAAATACATCCTTTCTCCATTTAAGCTTTTTTGTGGAACTGAACCAACATATTTAAAGCCTAAATTTAGAATAGTAGATCTATATACCCTATAACCAACTATATTTGGGTCTAAGTTTTTGTTCCAAGATAATATATTTTGATTTTCTTGAGTCTTTAAAATTATTGAAGTTGGAGGTTCAGGTAATTTATCATTAGATATCCTTGGATCAACTTCGTTAGGTAACTCCTTATTGTAGTCATCAGGATAAGCCTTTTTAGCTTTACCATCTTCAGGTTCTGGTATAACGTATGGTTCTCGTTTAAAGAATATTCCCTTTTCTACCATATCCTCAGGAGTTTCAGGTTTTGCAATATATCGTTTACCGTCATAATAAACTATACTTGCTCTTTCTAAAGAATCATCCACTTCAGTAGGAATATATTTTTTATTAAACCAATCTGTTACTAAATACCCAGCTTCTCTAGTTAAATCAGATGGTAGCTTGCCTGATGTTTTTGAAACTTCCATTTTAACTATATCAGTTGGCATTTTAAAAGTTGAACTAATAGGAGATAAATCAGGATCAACCTTAAGAATTTCAGCAAATAATCTTCCCCACGTCTGTGAAGCAATACTTGCGTTTGGTAATGAGACAGGATAATCGTAGCCAACCCATACTCCTAAAGTTACTTCTGGAGAGTAACCAATAAACCATGCATCTTTGTTGTCATTAGTAGTTCCAGTTTTTCCTGCTATATCAATATTATAACCTACATATTTACGAACTGGACTTCCAGTACCTGAAGAAAT
>JBFXJF010000067.1:0-5227 GCA_050175155.1 Vulcanibacillus sp. | reverse complement strand
AAGTATTAAAGAAAACAGGTTTATACGATTTAATCGGAAAGGACAATTTCTTTGATGATACTGAACAGGCAATAAACTATGCTTTTAAACTAATAGACCAAAACAAATGTAACGAGTGCAAATATTACGCCTTCAGAGAATGTAGTCAGTTTTGTATTGAAAATAAAAATGATACAACTGAAGAGTCAAAAATAATTATCTGATTATTCTTATAAAATGCTGTATTCTTAAAAATACAGCATTTTATTTTCTCACTATCATATTTATTTCTTTCCACAAACTCGTTTAATGTAGATCATAATATGGTAAATAACTTAATTATATTAAGTTAAAAGGAATATACATTAGGATTACATTATATAAACCATCCTACCTTTCATTAGAGTACCATACCACTTAATAGCCCAGATTACTCTTTATATAGCCCTTTGACAATTAAATTTAATATTTATAACATAATAAGTAATTCTTATACTTTTTATTTTTTTAACTGAATAGTCTAAAATTAATGGTCATAGATTTATATAACAACTATTGACCATTTTTTATTAATCACATTTTTTTATACTTTAAATTATATAGGGGGATACGTTATGACTTCCACGTTAGAAGTAGACGATACCAATATTAACAAAGAAAAGTTAATCTGGAAAAAGGTTAATGATAACAGTATTAATTTTATTAGATTAATTTTTACAGACATCTTTGGTTTTGCAAAAAATGTTACTATTCATATTGATGAATTAAATCAAGCACTAAATGGAGAGTTAATGTTTGATGGTTCATCAATAGATGGATTCGCAAGAGTTGATGAATCAGATATGTATTTAAAACCTGATTTAAATACTTTTGAAATATACCCATGGAAACCTAATGACAAAGGAATAGCACATGTATTTTGTGACGTATACAATACCGATGGTACCCCTTTTGAAGGATGTCCAAGAAATATTCTTAAAAGAGTATTAAAAGAAGCTGCTGAAATGGGTTATCAACTAAATGTTGGAGCAGAAGGAGAATTTTTTTTATTTTACTTAGATGACAAAGGTGAACCACTTTTTGACATACATGACCATGCAGGATATTTTGATTTATCTCCAATAGATAAAGGTGAGGATGCTAGACAGGATATAATATTAACAATGAAAAAATTGGGTTTCCACGTTGAGGCTTCACATCATGAGGTTGCGCCTGGACAGCATGAAGTGGATTTTAAATACGATGATGCATTATCAATAGCCGATAAATGGATGACCTTTAAACAAATTGTTAAAAATGTTGCTAACAAACATGATTTATACGCATCATTTATTCCAAAGCCTTTTGCCGGACAAAATGGTAATGCAATGCATTGTAACCAATCCTTACAAGATAAAGATGGCAATAACGTTTTTTTTGATGATAATACAGAAAATCAATTAAGCGATACTGCTTTATATTATATAGGAGGATTGTTGAAGCATGCAAAAGGTATGGCAGCGATAACTAACCCAACAAATAATTCATATAAACGTTTACTGCCCAATTACGAAGCACCTACAAATATAGCATGGTCAGGAAGTAATCGTTCAGCTCTTATTAGAATACCTGGTGTTAGAGGTAATAAAACAAGAATTGAGTTAAGAAATCCCGATCCAACGGCTAACCCATATCTAGTATTTGCAACAATGCTTAAAGCTGGAATTGATGGTATTAAGAATGAAATTAATCCACCTAGAGAGATTAACGGCAATCTTTTTGAGATGAAGGAATCAGAAAGAGAAAAAAATGGAATATCAAGATATCCGAGAGACTTGCACTCAGCGCTTGAATATATGCGTGAAGATTCCCTTATCAAAGAAGTGCTTAGAGAACATGCATATAATATATTTATATCTGCTAAACAAAAGGAAGCTGATGAATATGCTAAGCAAGTTCATCAATGGGAAATTAAAGAATATTTAAAAATATATTAATGTATTTACCTACTAAATTAATTTGCGTTTTCTCAATATCGCTGTTGAAAATCTTAGCGTAGCTTTTCTGTTGGTAAGCCAAACAATATGAGCATTATTTTTTTTATTTTCTAGTATTCGTGGGATAAAAAATGCTGCAACTGTTTCCGGCTTATCAGCAAGAATATTAAATATCTTCTTAAACCTATGATTCTCAATTACTGGAGATTTCTCACCATCTGAAGTTTTGGTGATGAAATCAGTAAGCATCATACCTGGCGAAAGGCGACCTGCTATAACAGATGTTCCATTAAGTTCTTTTGCCAATCCTTTAGTAAAGTACGTTAGTGCGCATTTTGTTGTTCCGTAAAGAATTGTTTTTTCTTGTATCATGTTGTTTGAACCAAGACCTTCCATATTCCATATCTGACCATTACCTTGGGATAACATATTCTTTGCAGCAATCTGCGAGCCGTAAATCACTCCCTTAATATTAGTATCTATTACACCATCCACATAATCTTTCTCTGTATCATAAGCAAATTCATATGGACAGTTTTGACCAGCATTATTAATCCAAAAATCGACTCGTCCCCATTTCTCCACAGATTCATTCCATAGGTTTTCAAGTTCTTCTTTTCTTCTTACATTACATGGTACATATATTACCCTGTTTGAAAATTCCACAAGTTCTTTCTTGGCAAATTCAAAAGATTTTTCGCTCCTACCCGAGATAGTTACATTACATCCAGTCTTTAAGAACTCCTTCGCCATACATAGTCCTATACCCCTAGTACTACCTGTTATAACAATGCTTTTCACTTAGTAGCCTCCTATTTCAATATAAATGAAATTATTTTATCAATTCTATAATACAGCCTTACATGAAACAATCATATCTATCCATTTGGGGTGACGAAGATGAAGGTTCTTCTTGGCACAAAAAGGTCAATATGACGACAAAAAGAGCACAGTAGAACCGCCCCCTTGTGTACTTTTGTGTATATTTTGTAATGACATTGTAACACATTTATGTATAGAAAATTGACGAATTGCATATAATACTTTATACTATAGCTACAGAAAGGGGCTGATACAATGGCTAACACAACCAATTTAAACATTCGTGTCGATGAAGAAGTGAAACGCAAAGCTGAAATCATTTTTAACGAACTTGGTCTTAATATGTCAACTGCTATAAATATGTATTTGCGTTACTCCATTCGCTATGGTGGCATTCCTTTTGACCTCCGTATTGAAATACCCAACGAAGAGACACTCGCTGCAATCGACGATGTCAATAACAACCGCAATATGAGCAAAACCTTTGACAATGTTAATGACTTAATGGAGGATCTAAATGCTTAAAATCAGATACTCCAGTAGATTTAAAAAAGACTTTAAAACAATTGTCAAACGTGGCTATGATATTAAATTATTTAAAGATGTGCTTAATATTTTAGTTCAAGAAAAAGTTCTTCCCCCGAAATATCTTGACCATCTGCTTGCCGGTAATTATGCTGGGCATCATGAATGTCACATCACTCCTGACTGGCTACTCATATATAAAATTGAAAGAGATATCTTAACATTGTCCTTAACACGTACAGGAACCCACAGCGATTTATTTTAATAATCAAAGGTTCATAATAACATAGGGTTACTGCTCATCTATGACAACAAAAAGAGCACAGTAGAACCGTCCCCTCGTGTGAATAGATGATTATTCGACGTAGTCAAAATGATTTAATATGGTGCACCCTTCGGGCACTACGACCTCATTTTAGCAAAGAAGTATAATCGACGTAGTCAAAATGAAAATTAATGGTGGAGGCGAGGGGAATCGAACCCCTGTCCGAAAATATCGACACATTAGCTTCTCCGAGTGCAGTTACTTGATTAGGTTTCGCTTATTAAACTGTCAAGTAACCAGCTGTTTAATAAGCTAGTCTGATTAATCTCTTCGGCCACCTACAGACGGAAAGTGAACCGCGTATCCCACTAAAGTTGAGCCCTAGTCACGCCACATGGGCGATGGAGTGGTAGAGCACGCAAGCTGTTATTAAGCAGCTAAAGCGTAGTTATTATTTGTTTTGCCAGTTAATATTGGCTTTCGCGTTTTAACGAGGTCCGCGACCCCTCGACTCGCTACTAATGCTCAAACTATCCCCGTCGAATCCAAAACGCCCCCAAATTATTTGCACTATTAGGTGCAACATACAGTATAACATAATTTTGATATAACATGAAAGTAGAACAAATTTCCTTTATATTTACTGCTTTTGTTTTTCCCTTAATGCACGAGCTATTTCACGGTTTGCATCTTTTTTAGCAATTGCTTCCCGTTTATCATATGATTTTTTACCTTTCGCTAAAGCTATATCCATTTTGGCAAAACCGTTACTCAAGTAAAGTCTTAGTGGTACTAAAGAGTAACCTTTTTCCTTCGTTAGTCCAATCAATTTATTAATTTCCTCTTTATGAAGAAGTAATTTCCTTGCACGTGTAGGTTCATGGTTAAAGCGATTACCATGATCAAATGGGCTGATATGCATATTATGAATAAAAACTTCACCTTTAGAAATTCGAGCAAAACTATCCTTTAAATTAGCTTTACCAGAGCGGATTGATTTAATTTCTGTTCCTGTAAGAACAAGTCCTGCTTCATAAGTATCTTCAATAAAATAATCATGTGTTGCCTTTTTATTCTTTGCAACAACCTTTACTCCCTTTTCTCCCATAGAATTTCACTTCTCCTCATTCAAAAAACCTTTTATTTCTAGACAAAAATTATAACACGTCTACATATTCTATTCAATCAATTATCACATAATCATTGTTATTTTACTTTCTTTTCTTCTTTGATTTATTCTTACTATTATTGCTATTTTTGTTATTTCTATTGTTATCAATTATTTTTGTCCTATCTTTTTTTACCTTACTTTCATTGATCCCAACCAATTCAAAATCAATAGTATGCTCAATCATATTAACCTTTACTACTTTAACCTTAACAGCATCCCCAATCCTATAAATCTTCCCTGTCCTTTCACCTATAAGTGCATATTGTTTATCATGATAATAATAGTAATCATCAGTTAAATAGCTAACATGTATTAATCCCTCGACAAGATTATCCAACTCAACAAACATTCCAAATGATGTTACACTGCTAATCATTCCTTCAAATTCCTCACCAATCTTATCAAGCATATATTCAGCTCTTTTTAGTTCTTCTGTTTCTCTCTCCGCATCAACTGCCAGCCTTTCTCTATCTGAAGAATGTTCAGCTA
>JBFXJF010000066.1:0-5755 GCA_050175155.1 Vulcanibacillus sp. | reverse complement strand
GTTTAGAAGCTGTAAGAAAAAGACCAGCTATGTATATAGGTTCAACTAATGAGCAAGGATTACACCATCTTGTTTACGAAGTTGTCGATAATTCGATTGATGAATCATTAGCCGGTTTTTGTACAAGTATAATATTAACGATTAACCAAGATAATTCAATAACAGTAGAAGATAATGGTAGAGGAATTCCAGTAGATTTACATCCAACTGAAAACAAACCTGCTGCAGAAGTTGTTATGACTATATTACATGCAGGAGGAAAATTTGATAATGATAGTTATAAAGTGTCTGGTGGCTTACATGGTGTAGGTGTTTCAGTTGTAAACGCATTATCTAGAAAACTATATTTAGAAATAAGAAGAGAAAATAAATTTTATTGTCAAACATATGAATATGGTAAACCAGTAACAAATTTGAAATTTGTTTCTAAATCGGACAATAGAGGAACAAAAATAACTTTTTGGCCTGATGAAACAATATTCGAAACAACAATTTTTTCATTTGATGTTTTAAGTAAAAGAATGAGAGAGCTTGCTTTTCTTAATGCTGGAGTAAAAATTACAGTCAATGATGATAGATTTGAAAAAAAACAAGAATTTTACTATGAAGGCGGCTTGACATCATTTGTTGAATATTTAAACCGTGCAAAAAATCCGTTACACAATTTTCCTATATATATTGAAGGTAATAGAGAAAAAATAAATATTGAAGTAGCTATTCAATATAATGATAGCTTTGATGAAAAAATTTTTTCGTTTGCTAATAATATAAATACACATGAAGGTGGTACGCATTTAATTGGATTTAAAGCTGCTCTAACGCGAACAATGAATAGTTATGCTTCTTCGAATAATCTTTTAAAAAATATAAAAGTCAATATTAGTGGTGAAGATTTGAGAGAAGGTTTGACAGCTATTATTTCTGTTAAATTACCTAATCCACAATTCGAAGGACAAACAAAAACAAAATTAGGTAATTCTGAAGTAAAAGGGTTTGTTGAAAGTTTAGTCAATGAAAAATTATCAGTCTATTTAGAGGAAAATCCACAAGTTGCAAAAAAAATTCTTGAAAAAGGAATTGATGCTGCTAGGGCACGAGAAGCTGCGCGAAAAGCTCGAGATCTGACACGTCGAAAAGGAGCTTTAGATAGTCTTTCATTACCCGGAAAACTTTCTGACTGTCAGGAAAAAAATCCTTCTTTAAGTGAATTGTATATTGTCGAGGGAGATAGTGCAGGTGGTAGTGCAAAACAAGGCAGAGACAGGGCTTTTCAGGCAATATTGCCATTAAAAGGTAAAATTCTTAATGTCGAAAAAGCTAGGTTCGATAAAATGTTAACTTCTAACGAGATTAGAACACTAATAACTGCATTAGGTACCGGAATAGGAAATGATGACTATGATATAGATAAAATAAGATATCATAAAATAATTATTATGACTGATGCTGATGTAGATGGGTCACATATTCGAACATTGTTACTAACTTTTTTCTATAGACAAATGCCTGAGTTGATAGAAAAAGGTTATTTATATATAGCACAACCACCATTATATAAAATTAAAAAATCAAAAAAAGAAAATTATATAAAGGATGAAATGTCATTAGTAGATTACTTGCTCGAATCTGGTGTGGAGGACATACACCTTGAGTATTTAGGAAAAAAATTGCGCGGAAAGCAAATAATACCTATTATAAAAAATACTTTAAAATTTAATGATTCATATAATAAGTTAATAAATAAGGGGTTAAATTCTTATATATTGGACTTATTGATAAAAAACAAAATTCCTAGAGATTGCCCTGATTTCGAAAACCTTCAGTTTTTCTTTAGTTTACTTGAAAAATTAGCAGTGTCGTCAAAATTTATTTTTTATGATAATCCACAGCGAATTATTTTTCAGACAGGTAATATTAATGTAAGAATTGATAGTCATTACTTAAAATTATTTTCTTCACAAGAATATAGTTATCTAATTCAACTTTACAGTGATATAGAACAATATTACCAAATTAAATTTGATATCTATAAAAATGATCAATTTATTACAAGTTGTAATGGTATAAAGCAAGTCTATGAAGAAATATATGAAAGAAGTAAAAAAGGCATATATATACAGAGATATAAAGGGTTAGGTGAAATGAATCCTGAACAACTTTGGGAAACAACTATGGATCCTGAAAAAAGAATTCTTTTGAAAGTCAAAATTTCAGATGTAATCTCTGCAGATGAAGTTTTTACAGTTTTGATGGGAGATTTAGTTGAACCTCGACGTGAATTTATTGAAAAAAATTCTCTTAGTGTTTTAAATTTAGATATATGAGTGTGAGATATGTACGATAAAATAATTGACGTAAATATCGAAAATGAAATGCGTAAGTCTTATATGGACTACGCTATGAGTGTTATTATTGGTAGAGCATTGCCAGATGTTCGAGATGGACTCAAACCTGTTCATCGACGAATATTATATGCAATGCATGAATTAAATAATGATTATAATAAACCATACAAAAAATCAGCTCGTGTTGTAGGTGATGTTATTGGTAAATATCACCCACATGGAGATTCTGCAGTTTATGATAGTATTGTTCGAATGGCTCAGCCATTTTCGATGAGACACCCACTTATTGATGGGCAAGGAAATTTTGGTTCGGTTGATGGTGATTCTCCTGCAGCTATGCGTTATACAGAAATTAGAATGGATCGCTTAGCTCATGAAATTTTATCTGATATTGAAAAAGAAACTGTAGATTTTGGTAACAATTATGATGATTCATTGATAGAGCCTTTAGTTTTACCATGTAAGATACCAAACTTATTGATTAATGGTTCTGAAGGTATTGCCGTAGGTATGGCCACAAAAATACCACCTCATAACCTTAAGGAAGTACTTGATTCACTAATTGCAATAATTGATGATCCATCTATAGATCTAGATGATTTATTGAAAATTATACCTGGTCCAGATTTTCCTACTGGTGCTTTTATTTTAGGTAGGGATGATATAGTAGAAGCATATAAAACTGGAAGGGGTATACTTAAAGTACGAGCGAAAGCTATAATTGAAATAGATAAACGCTCTGGAAGGGAAAGTATTATAGTAAATGAAATACCTTACCAGGTAAATAAAGCTAAATTAATAGAAAAAATAGCAGAATTAGTGAAAGAGAAAAAAATTGAAGGTATTTCTGATCTGAGAGATGAGTCAGATCGTGATGGTATGCGTATAGTAATAGAATTAAAAAAAGATTCAGTATCAGCAGTTGTGTTAAATCAACTTTACAAAATGACAACACTGCAAACATCATTTGGAATTATTTTTTTAGCTATCGTATCTGGCCAACCAAGAATATTAACATTGCGGCAGATACTTGATTTTTTTATAGAACATAGAAGAAATATTGTTATAAGAAGATGTGTTTTTGAGCTCAGAAAAGCTGAAGAACGAGCTCATATTTTAAGCGGTTTGAAAAAAGCTATCGACAATATCGACAGTATTATAAAAATAATAAAAGAATCAGAAAACTCTCAAAACGCGAAAAATTCTTTAATATCTCTTTTTAAATTTTCTGATATTCAGGCTCAATCTATTCTCGATATGCGCTTACATAGACTAACAGGACTCGAGAGAGATAGGATAATTTCTGAGTATAATGATTTAGTTGCTCTTATTGATAGATTGAAAATTATCTTGGGAAGTGAAATCGAAATTTTAAATGTTATTAAAGGAGAGTTTATCGAGTTAAGGGATAAATATTCAAATCCTCGTAGAACTGAAATCGTCAGTGCTGGTAAGGATTTAACTTTAGAAGATTTTATAGTTGAAGAAGACATGGTAGTTACGGTTACACATTCTGGTTATATAAAAAGAAACGCAGTTTCTTTGTATAGATCTCAAAAAAGAGGAGGTAAAGGAAAAACTGGTATTAAACCGAAAGAAGAAGACTTTGTAGAACATTTGTTTATAGCCTCAACACATTCATATATTTTAGTTTTTACAGATACTGGTAAAGTATATTGGCTTAAAGTACATGAAATTCCTCAAGGAGGAAGATCAGCACGCGGTAAGGCAATAGTAAATTTATTACAGTTAGACCAAAATGAAAAAATAATGACGATATTGCCTGTTAAAGAATTTACAGAGGATAAATTTATTATCGCATGTACAAAAAATGGAATTGTTAAGAAAACAGATTTAATGTCATATTCAAATCCGAGGCAAGGTGGTATTATAGCAATGACAATAGATAACGATGACTGTCTTGTTTCAACCAGAATTACTTCAGGTAATATGGACTTGTTACTAGCAAGTTATCGCGGAAAATCTATACGATTTAACGAAACAGAAGTTCGACCTATGGGGCGGATTGCGCGAGGGGTTCGTGGAATGAGTCTTGAGGACGGTGATTTTATTATTGGTATGGAAGCTGTCACTGAAGATATTAATGCAACTCTTGTTAGTGTTACTGAACGCGGTTACGGTAAACGCACATATATCGATGAATATAGAAAACAATCTCGTGGTGGAAAAGGTATTATAACAATAAAAACATCAGACAGAAACGGGCCTGTAGTAGATGTTAAACTTGTTTCTTCAGATGAAGATTTAATGTTTATAACAGATAAAGGTAAGATTCTTAGAACTAGTGTTAATAGTCTTTCTATTATAGGTCGGAATACTCAAGGTGTACGTTTGATGGTTTTAGAACCTTTAGAACGTGTTGTCGCAGTTGCTAAGTTAGCCGAAAAAGATGATGATTTAATTAATTCTATCGATTCAGTCGACTGTGACTCGGATGAGGAGTTTGATGACGATGAGGAATGATCGTCTTAAATTTAAATCTGAACTTATTGGTGTTGTGGGTGCTGGTAGTTGGGGGACAAGTCTTGCTAATTTATTGTCATCTAATGGTCATGATGTTGTTTTATGGTGTTATGAGGATGAACTTATTACAGATTTAGATTTGTATAGAGAAAATAGGAAATATTTACCAAATATTAATATTAATAAAAATATAAGATTTACAAATAAACTTGAAGATGTTTTTTCTTTACCATATGTTTTACTGGTTTCACCTACACAGTTTTCAAGAAAAATAATTGAAGATAGTGTTAACTTTATACAGAATAACTCGACTATTATCTCTGCTTCAAAGGGTATAGAACAAAAAACACTTAGTACTATGAGTGAAATTGTTTTTAATATCATACCTGATAGTTTATCAGTTTCTTATGCCGTTTTGTCAGGACCAACATTTGCAATGGAAGTTGCTCAAGGTAAACCCAGTGCAGTTGTTGTTGCTTCAAATAATAATGAAAAAGCAAGTATTTTACAAGAAATATTCAGTAATGATAATTTCAGGGTTTATACTAATTGTGATGTAATTGGCGTTGAATTAGCTGGTGCATTAAAAAATGTTATTGCTTTAGCTGCTGGAATTAGTGATGGCTTGGGGTATGGATTTAATGCTCGTGCCGCTTTAATAACTCGTGGATTAGCTGAAATCCGTCGTCTTGGTTTACGTTGTGGTGCGCATAATCAAACTTTTGCAGGATTAGCCGGTATGGGAGACTTGGTATTAACTTGTACTGGTGAGTTATCTCGTAATAGATATGTTGGTATGAAATTAGGGCAAGGTATGATATTGAGTGATATCCTTGCGGAAATGTCTATGGTCGCAGAAGGTGTAAAAACAACATTATCAGCCTATTTGCTTGCTAGAAAATATAACGTTGATGTTCCAATTATCG
>JBFXJF010000065.1:2724-5824 GCA_050175155.1 Vulcanibacillus sp. | reverse complement strand
CGATTTAACTTATCGAGATGTTTTCGGAGATAGTTCGACTGTTGAAGCTGTGGGGAAGAATTTGTTTGATGGTGAGTTGAGAAATGGTTCATATTTTACCACAGATGGTAGTTTTTCAACATCAATAGATAACTTTGCTAATGTTAATCCTATTTATGTTAAACCGAGTACCACATATAAAATCAAAGATAATTTAGGTACTTGGAATTATATACTTTTCTATTATGATATAAACGGCAATTTTATTAGTTATCAATTAGGTTCAACAGGCGAAACAACTGTAACAGTTCCTGCAAATTGTGCATATATGAATTTTAGAATATATTTAGCAAGTAGTGGTTTAACAATTCCAACAATATCAATCCAACTCGAGCAAGGCACAACCGCAACCGATTACGAGCAATACATAGATATTGATATATTGTTAAATGACTGGTCTTTATATTATGAAGGTATTTTAAAACATTTATATGACCCCGATAATATATTCGGTACTAACGAGCCAACGCTTGTAAAATTTGAGGAAATGTTAGCGTATTATGAAAATAAAGGTTTTGACCCTGAAACGACTTTACCAGCTGCCGTTGATATTTTAGAAAATCGTTATAATTCATTAATTACATCTGATGGAATTAATAAAAATGATGATGTATGGTTAGCTTCTAATTTTGACCTTTGGTTAGATACACTAGATACAAATAGCACTATGCTAGTTCACATTTTCCCTCAAATTACAAATTACTTTGAAAACGAGTACAGTTATACTCCTACCGAAGAAGAACTTTATCGTTGGCACTTATTACATTATTCACAATATTATAGCACTGAGGCTTTAGGTTGGTTTTGGGAATTTTATTCCGACCGTGGGGCTACAGAAGAATGGGCTAGTCAAATGTATAACGAATATAGCACTTTCTCAACTGTAACTCCAATTAGTTTTGCAACTTTTGAAGATGTAACAATTTCGTATGATTCTACTATTTACACTATTGCTGATGTTGACGATAGTTTAAGCGACGGTATTCTTGATCTAGGGCTTGGAACTTTCGGATATTTCATTTTACTTGCTGTAATATCTATTGTGGTAACATTTTTGCTAGTATTCGTTAAAGCTCCTATGTTAATTGTTTTACTTATCAATATTTTAATTGTAGTAATGGGTATTGTATTAGGTTGGTTGCCAGTTTGGTTTAGTATTCTATTTGGCATTTTACTATTTGGCATACTGCTATTTAATATATTAAGGAGGTAACATTATGAAAAAACTTATAACCTTGTTTATGTTAGCAACTTTATTCGTGTTTGGCTTTTCCTTTTCAACTAAAGCCGAGGACCAAGTTGTTAGCATACATACTTGGACCCCTTATATCTATTATTCCACTTATTGGGCTATGGAACTTGAAGTAGATATAAACGACGTCGGTAATTCATATTTACATTTTGAAATACCGGCGGCGGCTCAAAACGTTTACGAAGTAGGCGGTACTGACGGATATATAAATTTCTATTTTACAAATGGAACTCTTGACGATTCGTTTTCAATACCGCTAGAAGATTACATTTATTATAACTTTGGTACATCTTCAACATATCTACAAACAAATGACGTCGAGGCTGATTTCGATATACGTTGTCATACTTGCGAAACCTTTTACAATGCTGTTGACGGTACATACACTTTGCAAGATATTAAAGACGACTTTAGCATATCCGATTATTACTTAGAAAAAATAATTGTTCGTGTACCGCAAAATGTTGCATATTCCAGTGGCGAGGGTGTTACTGCTACTAACTACTGGTTAGCTAATACCTACAACGTATTATATTCAAGTGGTCTTGTGCTAGAGTTTTATAACGCTAGTGAAATGATATCAAGAGAAGTTGTCTACCGTGATTATATTAGCACTGCTGATTTGCCGGCAGACCCTACTCCTCCAGCTAATTACGATTTTGCTGGGTGGCGAATTGATATAGCTGACGAGTTATTAAGTAACTATTTAGGCAACGGCTCAAGTATTTATTTTCCTCCTAGTACTTGGGTCGAGGCTACTGATATAGGAACTGGGTTTGATGTACTGATATTCCGTGCTAGTTTTATCTCTGAAACTGATCTAGGTTATACTACTCCAGTTATCACTGATACCGCCCCGGAAGAATTCGGCAACATCTTATCTGTTATCGGATTCAATAACTCCGCCGGTCATATGCTTATATATATCATATTAGCAATACTTTTAATAGTATTCTTTGCTGTATTCAAATTACCGTTGATAATGCACTTTATCGCTTTGACTGCTGAAACTATTATCTTTATTACTATAGGTTGGTTACCGTTGCACGTTGCAATTATTATAATTATGGCATTGATTATTACATTCTTTGCTATGAATCGAGGAGGGGCATATGAGTAAAGGAGTTCAAATTGTATTGATATTTGTTTATATGGTATTACTTACTTTTCTAGCTGACAGTTTAGCTGTTACGGCCTCAACTGAATTTATCGAGGGTGTTGGCTTTGTTGAGCCTACTGTAAGTATATTGAGTTTATTAAGTACATTTTGGGGTTTGTTATCATTCCACATTGACGGCATACCGTTTTTGATTACATTGTTTGCGGTTTATCCGCCGTTATTATTGCTATTTTGGAACTTTATCTCATTGATCCGAGGTGTGTAAAATGGCTGATATGTATATGCAATATTTAATCGAATATTTGCGTAGAAAAAATATCAAGTACAAATACATCAAACGAATCTTAACAATGGAAATGATAGACTCTATCGCAACCAAATATGAAGTAACAAACGAGATAATGCAACGAGAATGCTACAAGGTAGTCGCAAAAAATAATAAAGTGGTGGTAAGCGTATGTTAAGCGGTTATACTTGGGCTTTGTATAAATTTTTCTATACAAGAGATTATCAACCAAAAGAAATAAGTTTAAAAAGCATTTTATCACATAATCAAGTAATATTTGACGTAACAAGCGAACAAGACAACCACTACGACTATTTAGTTGAAGAAACGGACGACGATTTTAAAGTTAGTCCATATAATAAGGAGGTTTTAAAATGAAAAAAGGTTTAGTAATAATTAGTTT
>JBFXJF010000065.1:0-2624 GCA_050175155.1 Vulcanibacillus sp. | reverse complement strand
ACTAATTATGTTTGATTCTACATTTATTATAGCTGCAATAGCTATGACGCTAATGATCTTTGGTTTCGTTAGCAATAAGCGAATATTCAATTTGCTTTGCGTTGGTCCTTTAATCGCTTTAGCGATAGATTATTCTTCTAGTGTTGCTATGGTTGTTACTATAGTCGGCTTAATGATATTTAATCTATACTGGGCTTTTATAGCGAGGTATGAATAATGGACTGGTTATTGATTTTATACATCTATTTAGGTTTAGCGATAACTTGGTCGATATATCTATTATTTACCGACGCACAAAAATACCTTAACAATATGACTCACGACGTTAAGACTGCAACATTTATGGTATTCTTCTATCTCATAAACTTTGTTAGCGGTGTACTATTATTTCCTTTATCGTTCTACAATAAAATAATTAAGAAAAGAGGTAAATTATAATGAGCGATTTTATCAACAAGCATTTTAGAAAAGGCAAATGCGTAAAAGTAATATATTACAATGAGGCTGATAGACGACAACGAGAAAGATATGTTATACCAGTTGACAACATTGTAACTGTAGACTCAAAAACATACGTTTTAAGCGACGAGTTCGTTTATTATGACAAAAAGCGATTTCCTACCTATACATTGAATTCCAATAGTGCATTTCCAGTATTTAAGCCTTTAGAGCCAATGCAAGAGGCTATGAAAGACGCTAATGGGAAAGAATTGTCCGCTAGACGCTTTAATATTGCTATCAATACTAATGCTGCAAGACAAATTTATCAAAACTTTGAAAAATCTATGGATAAAATGACATATGTATTGATACTTCAAGGGATCGTTATCCTTGGCTTAGTTATCGGTTTCTATTTTATCTATCAAGAACTAAACGCTGTAAAGGTTGTCGTAGAGGCTATAAGACTTTTTGTGGGGGTGTAAGCTATGCCGGATAAAGTATTTAACAACCAAGTAATTAGCAACGATACAGTTCCAGAAGTTGTTATGCCACAAGAAAAGACTTCCAAAGAACAAGTAATGCAAGTTGTTGCCGATAAAATCTTTTCAACTGATAATATCAAAGTTAAGACTGAATTAAAGACTAAGCAAATCATACCCCTATCAATTTGCGAATTGTACGCCGAAGATTTTGACTGTGATATTTACGCTAAGTTTGCAAACGAGATTATGACTTTAAGCGTTTCGCTCAACCGTGGATCAAGAAAAGAGTTTACAGAAATATCTAGGTCAATGGCGAATGATGTGGACGCTGAGTTAAAACCAAATTTAAAAACTAGACTAGGGTTTTAAAAATGGACTATCCTATAGTAGGAATCATAGGACGTCGTGGTAGTGGTAAAACAACTTACTTAGCAAAGTTAGCATCTATTTATTCCAGTGCAAATGTAAACATCTTTTCAAATTTTAGTTTGACGATACCACATTATGAAATTGATTTCGCTGAAATAGCCTCATTTCCTCCCTACTTACACGACTGCGTTTTACTAATTGACGAGGCTCATATAGGCACTGACGCTTATAATTTTTGGAGTAAGTTAGTCAAGGATATTACGGACTTTATCACTCAAACAAGAAAACTGCGAATAACTATTTACTACACTACTCAAAATATCGGGTTAGTCGCTAAACGTTTACGAGATCAAACGGACTTTATCTTTCAGTGTGAGCCTTTGCTGATAAATGGTGTAAGAAAACTAGACTACTTTAAAGTTGATAAGTTTGACAAATTTACTGACGAATATCTAAGTACTGAGGTATATAACGGTAAACCTTATTATCCGTTATTTGATACCGAAGAAATCATAATGAAATCACACGAAGATACAAAACCAGAGGACTACGACAAACAAAAACAAATAAATTTAAAAAAATATGCAAAAAGCACTTGACAAATAAGTGCTTTTTTTATATAATAGAGGTAGATAAGAAAGAGGGCAAACCCCTAAAGGAGATAATAAAATGGAATTAAGTTTGGAATTACAAAAAGAATATTTCTTTAAAGTTACTTTAGTTTTTACAGAGCAGTCAGGACGAAAAAACATAATTGAAACAGTTAAGGCTTTTAATAGTGAGCGTGCGATAGTTCAAGTATTATTTAATCACAGAGAAAAGTTAATTGATTTTTTAACTTTACGGACTAAAAGATTAGAATAAACAAAAGATTTATATACCAAATATATTTAAAAAAATTACATAAAAAAAGCACTTGACAAATAAGTGCTTTTTTTATATAATAGAGGTATAAAGGGTAGCGACCACCGCTAGGAGGACTAAAAAAATGTTTTTCAAAGAAGAACCACAAATTAATACCGATTGTTTCGCATACAATCAAAAAAACAAACAAATGTAACGCTTGTAATGATCTAAAATGTAAAAACTGTGCTTTTTACAAAAAGACTAACACGAGTAAGAAACGAAGAATCAAACCTATTGAGATATTAGATGACTACACTGTAGCTGATGTAGTTAATCTATTTTCAAAGAATTAAGGAGGCTTTAAAATGACAGCGAAAGAAGCGTTAAAAGGCATTAGTGAAGAATTGAAAAAATTGACTCCAGTACCATTTGAAGATACACAATATTATCAAGTGTTAAAAGATGTTATCGAAGAACTCGAAGCTA
>JBFXJF010000064.1:1887-5836 GCA_050175155.1 Vulcanibacillus sp. | reverse complement strand
GACTATTTAAGAGATAATATGGTGTTATATTCGGAGCAGATTGTACAGCCACCATTAAATTATGCAATTATCGATGAGGTAGATAGTATATTAATTGATGAAGCTAGGACACCATTAATTATTTCTGGAAAAGCATCTAAGTCGACTAATCTTTATATGTCGGCTGCACAGTTGGTTAGAAAATTAAAAAATGAACAAGATTATGTTTTAGTGGAGAAAGATAATTCTGTAACTTTGACGGAAATAGGTGTTGAAAAAGCAGAAAAAGCTTTTGGGATTGAAAATATATTTGATACAAATCATATAATTATAAACCATCATATAAATCAGGCCTTGAAAGCTTTCGTAATGATGAAACGTGATCGAGATTATGTAGTTCAGGATGGTGAAATAATTATTGTCGACGATTTTACGGGTCGGTTAATGCACGGTCGTAGATATAGTGATGGATTACATCAGAGTATTGAAGCAAAAGAAGGATTAAGAGTCCAAAATGAAAGTATGACATTAGCAACGATTACACTACAAAATTATTTTAGAATGTACCAAAAACTTGCGGGTATGACAGGAACAGCTAAGACGGAAGAAGAGGAATTTAGGAGAATATACAATTTGGATGTAGTTGTAATTCCTACAAATATGCCTATGATTAGAGAGGACTTACCAGACGTTGTTTATAAGAGCGAAGCAGCTAAATACAGAGCGGTAATAAATGAGATAGAAAAAAAGCATGAAAGAAAACAGCCAATATTAGTTGGTACCGTTTCTATAGAGAAATCAGAACTTTTATCGGAATTATTAACAAAAAAGAATATACCACATAATGTATTGAATGCTAAATTTCATGCACAAGAAGCAGAAATCGTTGCAAAAGCAGGTCAATCAGGAATGGTAACAATAGCGACGAATATGGCTGGTCGGGGAACTGACATTGTACTAGGTGAAGAAGTTGCAAAACTTGGTGGTCTTCATATTATTGCTACTGAACGTCATGAGAGTAGGCGTATAGATAATCAGTTACGTGGTCGTTCCGGTCGTCAAGGTGATCCAGGTTCTACACAATTTTTCTTATCATTACAGGATGATTTAATGAGAAAATTTGGTAGTGATTATGTATTAGGCATGATGGATAAATTGGGTATGGAAGAAGATCAACCAATAGAGAGTAAAATGGTGTCAAGAGCAATTGAACAAGCACAAAAAAGAGTCGAAGGAAACAATTTTGATGTTAGACGTATAGTATTACAATACGATGATGTTATGAATAAACATCGTGGAGTTATATATAGTCAAAGGCGTGAAGTTTTAGATAGCGAAGGGCTACGCACCGAAATAACTAATATGATTATGAATTTTATAGAACGCATAGTGAATTTGCATTGTCCTGATGAATTGATTCCAGAAGACTGGGATTTAAAAGCGGTAATTGAACATGCCAATAGAACCTTTTTGATAGCCAATACAATTACGGAGAAAGAAATATGGGGTAAAGAACCTGAAGAAATAATTGAACTTTTCCGCGATGTGATTGAGAAACAGTACAGTAAACGTGAAGAAGAACTTGGCGATAGAATGAGGGAGTTTGAAAAAGTAATATTATTAAGATCTGTTGATAGTAAATGGATGGATCATATTGATGCGATGGATCAATTAAGACAAGGAATTCATTTACGAGCTTACGGGCAATCGAATCCTCTTCAAGAGTATCAAAAGGAAGGTTATGAAATGTTCCAAATAATGATACAGGCCATTGAAGAAGAGGTTGCTACCTATATTATGAAGGCACAAATACAAAGTAATTTACAGAGAGAAGCTGTGGCGGTAGGTCAGGCAATTAATTCAAAAGAAGAAAATACTAAAAAAACTCAGGTTAAGACAGAAGAGAAAATAGGTAGGAATGAGCCCTGTCCATGCGGTAGTGGCAAGAAGTATAAGAATTGTTGTGGTAAATAGAAATATTAATAAATCTATGGGGTGAGGATAGATGCTTGCTGAAAGTGATATTAAATACGAATTAGAAAAATTAAATAATAGATTTATTGATATTAGGGGGTCACTTTGACTTAGATAGTAAAAAGGTTCAAGTTAGTAAACTTGAAGAAATAATGACTGCAACTGACTTTTGGAATGACCAAAATTCTGCTCAAAAGGTTATTAATGAATCAAATTACCTTAAAGAGCAAATTGATATGACAGAACAACTAGCTAAACAATTTGATGATTTAAATATAATGTTTGGGTTAGCGATTGAGGAGAATGATGAGTCATTTCTAAAGGAAATAGAAAAGGGTGTAAAAGATTTTCGCAAAAAACTTTTAGAATTCGAGTTACAATTATTATTAAGTGAACCGTATGATAGAAATAATGCTATATTGGAGATACATCCTGGTGCTGGAGGTACGGAATCTCAAGACTGGGCTGCTATGTTATTACGTATGTATACTAGATGGTCTGAGGAGCATGGATATAAGGTTGAGATACTGGACTATCTTGATGGTGACGAAGCCGGATTAAAAAGTGTAACACTTTTAATTAAAGGTCATAATGCCTTTGGTTACCTGAAAGCAGAGAAGGGAGTTCATCGACTAGTAAGGATATCACCATTTGATTCATCAGGTCGTAGGCATACATCATTTAGCTCAGTAAATGTAATGCCTGAATTAGATGATGATATTGCTATAGATATAAAAAGCGAAGATTTAAAGATCGATACTTACCGCTCTAGTGGTGCAGGTGGACAGCATGTTAATACAACAGATTCTGCTGTTCGAATTACGTATTTGCCTACTAACACCGTGGTAACTTGTCAAACAGAACGCTCGCAAATTAAAAATCGTGAACGGGCTATGAAAATACTAAAGGGACGATTATATGAATTACAAATAGAGGAGCAAGAAAAACAGGTAGCGGCATTACGTGGTGAACAAAAAGAAATCGGGTGGGGGAGTCAAATTAGATCTTACGTATTTCATCCCTATTCAATGGTTAAAGACCATCGTACAAATACAGAGGTTGGGAATGTTAATTCTGTTATGGACGGTAATTTAGATTTATTTATAGATGCCTATTTACGCAGTAAAATTTCTAAAGTATAACATGTATATTGTTAATGAATAATTTAGTGAATAATTAAATGAGGTAAAGAAATGAAAATAAAAATGACTCGATGTTCTGTAGAAAAAATAATAAAAGAATATATGCTTCTGCTTATCGGGTCGTTAATAATAGCTTTATCATTTAACTTATTTTTAAATCCGAATGGAATTGCTTCCGGAGGAGTTAGTGGATTAAGTACTATAGTAGAATATCAATTCGGCATAGAGGCTGCATATACACAATGGGCCTTAAATATTCCTCTATTTATAGCTGGATTAATAATTCTTGGCAAACGTTTTGGATTAAAAACAGCTGTAGGCTCTGTAGTATTACCTTTATTAGTTTATCTCACCCGTGACTTTGAACCATTAACTAATCAATTATTATTAGCAACAATATATGGTGGAGTGGGGATAGGTATTGGATTGGGTTTAGTTTTTCGTGGAAAAAGTTCGACTGGTGGAACCGATTTGGCTTCTCAGATAATACATAAATATACAGGTTTAAGTTTAGGTTTATCAGTATTAATAATGGATGGTTTTGTTGTTTTTACCGCAGGAATAGTTTTTGGTCTGGAAAAAGCAATGTTTGCTTTAATTTCATTATTTATTGTAAGTAAGACGATAGATATAGTACAATTGGGCTTAAGCTATTCCAAAATAGCTTATATAATATCTGACGAACAAGAAAAAATTGGACTTAAAATATTAAATGATTTAGATAGGGGAGCTACTATTTTAAATGCAACAGGTGGATATACTGGAGAACCGAGGCGTATACTAATGGTAGTTTTTCCACAAAGAGATATTACTAGATTAAAGGAAACCGTTAAATCAGTTGATCCTAATGCTTT
>JBFXJF010000064.1:0-1787 GCA_050175155.1 Vulcanibacillus sp. | reverse complement strand
GATGGAGAAATTCAAGAAGGAATGATTTGGGAAGCAGCAATGTCAGCGGCTCATTATAAGCTTGATAATATAACAGCGTTCTTAGATTATAATCATCTACAAATTGATGGTTCTATTGAAAATGTTATGAATCCAAATCCGGTTGACGATAAATTCAAAGCATTTGGATGGAATGTAATAGTAATAGATGGTCATAACATGAGGGAAATTGATCAAGCAATACAGCAAGCTAAAGAAACAAAGAGTAAGCCAACAATTATTATCGCAAATACTATTAAGGGTAAAGGCGTTTCCTTTATGGAAAATAAAGCAGAATGGCATGGTACTGCACCAAATTCCGAACAATTAGAACAAGCATTAAAAGAGTTGAATGGAGGGGAAATCATATGACAAGCATGGCAACACGAGACGCTTATGGTAAAGCATTAGTTGAGGTTGGTAAAAGCAATCCGAATGTTGTTGTTTTGGATGCTGACTTATCTAAATCAACAAAAACAGCGGATTTCCTAAAGGTTTTCCCTGAACGTTTCTTTGATATGGGTATTGCTGAAGCCAATATGATTGGGACAGCTGCTGGGCTAGCAACTGCAGGTAAAATTCCGTTTGTTAGTACATTCGCTCTTTTTGGATCTTTGCGAGTAGGCGATCAAATAAGAAACTCTTTATGTTATCCGAATTTAAATGTTAAAATAGCTGTAACTCATTCAGGACTAACACTAGGAGAGGATGGAGCATCACATCAAGCAATTGAAGATATTGCCATGATGAGAGCTATTCCAAATATGACTGTAATTGTACCTGCTGATGGAGAAGAGACAAAACAGGTTATAAAGGCAGTGACTGAATATTATGGTCCTGTATATATACGGTTAGGTCGTCCAAAAGTACCAATGGTATTTACTGAAGATTATAAATTTGAAATAGGTAAAGGAGTTACTGTAAAAGATGGCTTGGATGTTACAGTTATTGCGATCGGAGTTATGTTGAGCCCAGCCCTTGAAGCTGCTAAACAATTGGAACAAGAAGGAGTTTCGGTTAGGGTTATTAATATGTCAACGATTAAGCCAATTGATAAAGAGATTATTATTAAGGCAGCAAAAGAGACAAAAGGGATTGTGACTGTTGAAGAACATAATATATTAGGTGGATTAGGTGGTGCTGTGGCTGAAGTAGTATCTGAGTCAATGCCAACTATTGTTAAACGTGTTGGAGTTGAAGATACCTTTGGTGAATCGGGTACACCAGATGAGCTATTAGAGAAGTATGGTTTAACAAAAGAGCATATTATTGAGAAAATTAAGGAAATAATATAGAAAGTATATTATACAACATAATTTTTTCTTGACATTTTAGTGGAATGAAGTATAATAATTTATTAATTAATATTTTAATAAAATCGATGAGGGAAATAGTAAGATTACTAAGTTTGCATTTAGAGAGAGGGACAATGGTGAAAGTTCTTCCAGCTTATATTCTGAACCCATTCCTGAGAGTCTGTGATGAACAGAACGTATATCTGCGTTAATAGATTAGAGTGAACATGTATCCTAGTGTGTGTATATTTAATCATAATTTTAAAATATATATGCTATAAATATATTGGTATATGTTTTAATAAAGGTGGTACCACGGAGACTTTCGTCCTTTTCAGACAAGTCTCTTTTTTTATATTCTTTTTTAAAAAAATGTGTTGATAAAATGGTTAGGACTATGTATAATTATACGTATATTTTCATAAATATAAGAAAACTACCTAACCTTATATCAATAATGCGAAGGTGAGACGA
>JBFXJF010000063.1:1321-6217 GCA_050175155.1 Vulcanibacillus sp. | reverse complement strand
ATATTTGGAACAGGAATAAAACTACCTATCCTAAAAACTACAAGCATTAACATAGTAAAAATAATTTTTTTTCTCAAATCAACAACTTTAAATATATTGGAGATCGTCGAAAACATTAGATCACCTCAATTCGGCCGCCAGCAGCAGCTATTTTCTTAACAGCAGACTCAGAAAACTTATTAGCCTTCACGGTTAGACCTACATTTATTTCCTTGTTTCCTAATACCTTAATTCCATGTTTAACTTGCTTAACATACCCTTTTTCAATAAGCAGCTCTGGTGTGACCACTGTGCCTTCTTCAAAATTATTTAATACATCTAAGTTGATTATTGTATACTCTTTTCGAGTAGGGTTATTAAAACCACGTTTAGGTAATCGACGAGCTAGTGGATTTTGTCCGCCCTCAAATCCTAATCTCACTCCGCCACCAGAACGAGCCTTTTGCCCTTTGTGTCCACGGCCTGCTGTTTTCCCATTTCCTGTAGCTATTCCTCGGCCAACACGTTTTCTTTTGTGACGTGCACCTTCCGTAGGTTTTAGTTCATGTAACTTCATAAGTACACCTCCCCTGTCTAAACTCAGTATTTACTCATTTAGTTCAGAGACTTCAACTAAATGACTTACTTTGTCAATCATTCCGCGAATAGCAGAATTATCGTTATGTGTAACCTTTTGATTTATTTTACGAAGTCCTAATGTTTTTACCACAATTTTTTGTGTTTCAGGACGACCAATTAAACTACGTTTGAGGGTGATTTGTATTTTTTTTGTCATGATATTCCCTCCTATCCTAACAGTTCTTCAACAGTTTTCCCACGCAATTTAGCAACTTCTTCGGCCCGCTTTAGACGACTTAAACCATTCAAAGTTGCATTTACCATACTCATTGAATTTGAAGAACCTAATGATTTAGTTAAAATATCTTCAATTCCTGCTAATTCAAGTACAGCACGAACCGGTCCACCTGCTATAACGCCAGTACCTTCAGAAGCTGGCTTAAGAAATACTTTTCCTGCACCATAAATTCCATCTATTTGGTGTGGAATCGTAGCTCCTACTAATGGTACATGAATTAGATGTTTTTTTGCATCTTCAATACCCTTTCGTATTGCATCTGGTACCTCTGAAGCTTTACCTATTCCTGCTCCTACCCATCCATTTTTATCTCCAACAACGACCAATGCACTAAAGCTAAAACGTCTTCCGCCTTTTACAACTTTCGCAACACGGTTGATGTTGACTACTTTTTCTTGTAAATCAAGAGTATTCGGGTCAATTTGCATTTCTTTACCTCCTTACTTATCTGGCTAGAATTGAAGACCTGTTTCACGTGCAGAATCAGCCAGTGCCTTAATTCTACCATGATATAAATAACCACTTCTATCAAAAACAATAATTTTATAGCCTTTATCTATTGCACGTTTTGCAATAATCTCACCTACAAGTTTTGCTGCTTCGACATTGCCGCCATTCGTATATTTCCCTTTCAACTCTTCATCTAATGTTGATGCTGAAACTAAAGTATTTCCATTCATATCATCAATTAATTGTGCATATATATGCTTTGACGAACGAAATACACTTAGACGAGGTCGTTCTACTGTTCCATTTAATACTTTTCTTATACGTAAATGTCTTTTTCTACGAATTTTATTTTTATCTACTTTATTTATCAACCGGATTCACTCCCTTCGTTAAGCGAAAGCACTACTTACCAGTCTTACCAACCTTACGACGAATTTTCTCATCGGAATATTTAATACCTTTACCCTTATAAGGTTCTGGTTCACGTATAGATCTTATATTAGCTGCGGTGGCACCTACACGTTCTTTATCTATTCCCTTAACCAAAATTTTATTTGTATCAATTACATCCAAATCTATACCATCCTCAGGCATAAATTCAATTGGATGTGAATAACCAACATTTAGTGTTACTTTACTTCCTGACTTTGCTACTCTGTACCCTACACCGACTAATTCAAGTCTTTTCTCAAACCCTTTCGTAACACCTTCTATCATGTTACTTATTAAACTTCGGGTTGTACCATGTAAAGCCCGATGCAATTTATTGTCAGAAGGACGTTGTACACTAATTTGATCTTTTCTTTTCGTAATCTTCATCTCTTCGTTAAATGTTTTCTTTAATGTTCCTTTAGGTCCTTTTACTGTAACCTCGGAACCTTTAATTTTAACTTCTACATCTTCTGGAACTTCAATAATTTTTCTTCCTATACGAGACATTCATAACACCCCCAGTCGGATTTGAGTATATTACCAGATGTACGCAAGAACTTCCCCGCCCATTTTTTTATTACGAGCCTCATTATCAGTTAATACACCTTGTGATGTTGATATAACTGCAATTCCTAATCCACCAAGTACTTTTGGTACTTCATTGTTCTTAGCATATACTCGTAATCCTGGTTTACTAATTCTTTTCAATCCAGTTATTATTCTTTCATTATTCGGTCCGTATTTCAAAAACAAACGGATTATTCCCTGTTTTGTATCCTCTATATACTCAGCATCTCGAATGAAACCTTCACGTTTTAAGATTTCAGCTATTTCTTTTTTAATATTAGAGGCTGGAATCTCAACTATTTCATGACGAACAGTATTAGCATTTCTAATTCGAGTTAACATATCTGCAATTGGATCTGTCATTGCCATGTAAGTAACCTCCTTCCCTAGATTGGATCTACCAACTAGCCTTCTTAACTCCAGGAATTTGTCCTTTATGTGCAAGTTCCCTAAAACAAATTCGACACAGTTTAAATTTTCGCAAAACAGAATGTGGACGTCCACAACGTTCGCAGCGAGTATACTCTCTTACTTTATACTTTTGCAATCGTTTTTGTTTAGCAACCATTGATTTCTTGGCCACTCTATTCCCTCCTCAAATTGCTTATTTAGTAAATGGCATTCCTAATTGACTTAACAATTCGTGAGCTTCTTCATCAGTCTTAGCTGTCGTAACAAATACTATATCCATACCACGAAGTTTATCAATCTTATCATAATCAATTTCCGGGAACACTAATTGTTCTTTTAAACCTATTGTATAGTTTCCACGACCATCAAATGATTTATTTGAAACACCACGAAAATCACGAACTCTTGGAAGAGATATATTAAATAATTTATCAATAAAATAATACATACGCTCCCCTCGAAGCGTAACTTTCGCTCCAATAGGCATACCCTCACGTAATTTAAAGCCCGCAATTGATTTTTTTGCACGAGTTACAACAGGCTTTTGTCCCGTGATTAAAGCTAAATCCGCAACTGCACTGTCTAATATTTTAGAATTTTGTACAGCTTCTCCAAGTCCCATATTGATAACAACTTTTTCTACACGAGGTACTTGCATTACGGATTTGTAATTAAATTTTTTCAGCAAAGCTGGTGTTATATCATTATTATACTTTTCATTTAATCTTGCCGTCATAGTTCGTTCCCTCCTTTCAACCTGACTACTTATCTATTACTTCGCCAGACTTTTTAGCAACTCGCACCTTTTCTCCACTTTTTAAAACTTTACTACCTACTCTTGTTGGTTCTCCAGTCTTTGGATCTATTAGCATTACATTAGATGAATGAATCGGCGCTTCTTTGTTAATTATTCCCCCTTGTGGATTAGCTTGAGAGGGACGAGTATGTTTTTTTATAAGATTTATTCCTTCAACTAAAACACGACTTTCTTTCGGATAGGCGTGGATTATTCTACCTTTTTTCCCTTTATCCTTACCAGAAATAACTATAATATTATCACCTTTTTTTACATGAATCTTTTTTGAGGATTTCATTAAAACACCTCCTTAAATCACAGATTAAATTACTTCGGGAGCTAAAGAAATAATTTTCATGAAGTCTTTCTCCCGTAACTCACGAGCAACTGGTCCAAATATACGAGTGCCGCGAGGACTTTTGTCATCTTTTATTAATACAGCTGCATTTTCATCAAACTTGATATAGGAACCATCATTCCTTCTGCTTCCTCTTCTTGTTCTAACAATTACAGCTTTTACTACATCGCCTTTTTTGACAACGCCACCAGGTGTTGCTTCTTTTACTGAACATACAATAATATCTCCAATATTACCAAACTTACGTACTGATCCACCTAAAACCTTAATAGCCATTAATTTTTTTGCCCCCGAATTATCGGCTACATTCAGCATTGTTTGTGGTTGAATCATAAAAAGTCCCTCCTTTCGGAACGCAAATCTTTAATTATCTATTAAATAGTGATACCTTCTTCAACAATCTCGATTAAACGCCAACATTTGTCTTTAGAAAGCGGTCTAGTTTCCATGATTTTTACAACATCACCTATTTTAGCTTGGTTGGTTTCATCATGTGCTTTAAACTTTTTAGTATGCTTAATTCTCTTACCATATAGAGAATGTTTTTTGTAAGTTTCGACTGCTACAACAATTGTCTTATCCATCTTATCACTTACAACTTTACCCATTTTTACTTTGCGTTGATTACGTTCAGACATTGTTTAACCTCCTTTCAGGACTTATTTCTTAATTCCCAATTCTCTTTCACGCAATACGGTATTGGCACGAGCAATTCCTTTTCTCACTTCAGAAATACGCGAAGTATTTTCTAATTGACCCGTAGCTAATTGAAAACGGAGGTTAAATAATTCTTCTTTAAAAGAATTTATTTTTTGTTCAATTTCAGCAGTGGTCATATTTCTTAATTCATCAGCTTTCATTTGCGTCACCACCCACTTCTTCACGCTTTACAAATTTAGTTTTAATTGGCAGCTTATTGGATGCCAGACGCATAGCTTCGCGTGCTATTTCTTCTGAAACACCAGCTAATTCAAACATTACTTTCCCAGGTTTAACAACCGCTACCCACTTTTCAGGAGAACCTTT
>JBFXJF010000063.1:0-1221 GCA_050175155.1 Vulcanibacillus sp. | reverse complement strand
GGAACTTTAATTTCCGCAATATTAATGTGTACTTTTTTATTTGTAAGGTTAGTCAATAACTGACGAAGATTTTCTACTTCAGTACCACCTTTTCCAATAACCATACCAGGTTTAGCAGTATGAATAGTAACATTAACGCGATTAACCGCTCTTTCTATTTCTATGCTTGAAATCGCAGAGTCAAATAAACGTTTTTTTAGTATTTCACGGATTTTCAAATCTTCATGTAATAGTTCAGCATAATTTTTATCAGCATACCATTTAGATTCCCAATCACGAATAATACCTATTCGAAGACCAACCGGGTTAACCTTTTGTCCCAAGTTCTATCCCTCCTTTTTCTCTGATAGTACGATAGTAATATGACTAGTTCGCTTATTTATTCTGCTAGCACGTCCCATCGCTCTAGGACGAAAACGTTTCATAGTTGATCCTTGATTTGCATAAGCTTCACTAACTACTAAATTATCTGCTTTCATTTTATAATTATGTTCTGCATTTGCAATAGCAGAAATTAATACTTTTTCAATTATCGGAGAAGCGGCTTTTGGCGTATAACGCAATATCGCAAGTGCCTCTCCAATATTTTTGCCCCGAATTAGGTCTATTACAAGACCCGCTTTACGAGGAGCAATACGGACATATCTAGCTACAGCTTTAGCTTGCATTTACTGTACCTCCTCTCAATTCGATTAACGCTTAGTTTTCTTGTCATCATCTGTATGTCCTTTATACGTACGAGTAGGAGCAAATTCTCCTAACTTGTGCCCTACCATATCTTCTGTAATATATACTGGTACATGCTTACGTCCATCATGCACCGCAATAGTATGTCCTATATATTGAGGGAAAATCGTAGAACGACGAGACCATGTTTTTATTACTTTTTTTTCATTTTTCTCATTTAACACTTCAACTTTTTTTGTTAAATGGCTATCAGCAAAGGGTCCCTTTTTTAAGCTACGTCCCATGCAAATACCTCCCTTCAAGATGGCTAATTATCTAATTTTCTTTCATTATTATCCATCTAACTTAACAATAATTTATTTATTTCTTACGACCACGAATAATATATTTGCTAGATGCCTTATTCTTTTTACGGGTTTTATAACCTAAAGTAGGTTTTCCCCAAGGAGTAACTGGTGATTTACGACCTATAGGTGCTTTACCTTCTCCTCCACCATGTGGATGGTCATTAGGGTTCATTACTACACCTCGTAC
>JBFXJF010000062.1:0-6225 GCA_050175155.1 Vulcanibacillus sp. | reverse complement strand
TTAATTACTCTTTTTTCTTCAAATACAGAGCAATTATTTTTAAAAGCGTAGATTTTTATTTTGTCATCAAATACATCGCAAAGTTTATTTAGGAAATCCATTTCAATACCTTCAGGTAGATATTCTAAAGGCTTACTATTTATTCCATTTTCATCATCTGCAATAAAATATTGATTTTTGATTTTTGCAACATATTTATCTTCTAATATTAATTTATATTTGCTAGTAATTGAGAATACTTCATCTACTACTTCTTTATTAATTGATATTCCAGAACCTCTACAATAATCAATAAATGAAGAAACTAATTCACTTTTTGAGAAAAACTTTTCTGAGAAGATTCTGGCTAATTCAAGCTTCGATGCTCCACATATTTCGTAATTCTCATCAGAAATTTTTAAATAATCATAATTAGCATTTTGCCAAGTGTATTCAATTTTATAGCTATCAGCGTTAGAACCATATCTATTGTTTTCAATTATAATGTTTCCATTTCCAGAACCATCATTATTTGAGTTATAATCAATATCTGATATGATTTCATTCCAATATTCTTTTAATATATCCTCTGGAACAGTTATTAATTTTTTTATTCCATGAGAATCAATAATACTATATTGATTTTTTGTAATTGTGTTTAGTATTACGTCCCAGCCACTATCATCTGGTTTCATTAGTTTAATATCTTTATTGTTTTTAATCTCTATATGATATTTAACTCCATTGTAGTAAAAGAAATAGCAATCAAGATATCCATTAGGATCCGTCATTGAACATTCATTTTCAACATTATCAAACATAAATTCTAGTGCTTGTTTTGGATTTTGAACTATTAAATTTGCATTCTTTTCAACTAAAGTAGTTGGGCAAGGCTTTTGTTTTATTTTAAACACTTCATTATCTGAATCCCATTCATAATCATATGAATCTATTAAAAATGGATGACAATCAAGTTCGTTGGTTTTGATTTCTTCAATAAAAGATGTATCTATACCTTGTTTAGATAATTCTAATTCTAACTCTACTTTACTTATCCAAACATTTGAAAGTTCAAAGCTTACAGAATCGTCAAGTTTATCAAAATCAGGTCTATATACTACTTCTACAATTTCATATGATGAAATTAAATCTTTGATTTGATTAACACCATGCATATTAGCTTGAAATTTTCCTTCAATCGCTATGTATTGACCATAATCATCAACTTCAGAAACATCAATAAATTGTTCCGTTTCTTTTTTTCTAAAAATAACATCATATTGTGAGTTTTTTGTTTTTAGAGTTGCAACCAATGTATTATCAACGCAATTAAAAATTTCATTAATATCTACATGCATTTCCAAAAATACTTTAATTGAGTCTAGCTTAAGTAATATATCTTTTAATGCAGTAATTGCTCCCATTGTACTTGCCTCATTATAAAAAGTATCAGAATCTTCTAAAGTTTCTATATACTTTTCCATGCCTCCTTTAAAAACACTAAGGTTTGCTTCATATGCTGATAATTCTTTTTTTATAATTTCAATTATTGTTTTTTTCATTTTATTTTCTCTCTTTATTATTTAATAAGCCTTTGCTTTTATAATTAACCGAGAGAGCAAATACTATTACCCTCAAGGGTAAGTAAATACCCTCTTAGGCAACAAGTTTTTTAATATTGTGACTCGACACAATTTCCATGAGAGAATTTGTATCTTTGTATTTCTTCAAGTGTCACATTTGGATATTTTTCTTGAGCTTCTTTTAACATATCAGTTAATGTAAAAGCTTCTCCTTTTTTTAAACCTTCTTTATGAACTCTTGCATTAGCTCCAAGATTAGGAACTCTTATTCTTATTACATCATTATTACTTTGAATAAAATCTTCAATTGCATTATTTTCTAAGTAGTTCAAACAATTTATTGTTATTTGAGTATTAGTTTTTTTTGCAATTGATAGTTGTTCATTTAAGTAAGTAATTGATGCTTCATTTAAGAAATCTATCTTTAAAGTAAACTTTTGTTCATTAATAGGTTTATTTAATTTATTCAAAATGATATTATGATTGTTCTTGAAATGTTTTAGCTTATTTTCCTCTAATGAAACCCATTCATTAAATCTATCTGGCATATTCATATAAAGCCATAAGATTTCCATATGAGAGCCACTAGAAAAAGGGCAAAACATACAGTTTGAAGGATAAGGAACTTCTATATCAAGAGAATTTATGTACTCTTAACAAGCTGTTCTATCATAACCAATATCAATCAAAGGATACTCGGTTATCAAAGCTTTTTCTTTCCAAGATGCATCATATTCTACATCATATTGAAAATCTATTTTTATTGTTTTGTTTTGGATATTTATATATCTATTTGAACTAACATAAGAAACTTCATAATGTTGCCCATTTGATACAAAATACTCTATACCTTTAATAGTTTTGATTTTACCTTGAATGATTTCATTATCAAAGTTTATATACCAATAACCATTAACTCTTTTTTCTTCATTTTTTGCTATGCCAATTAAAAATCTGATACGTCCATTTTGTTTTACATAATGCTCATACTCTTTCTTATTTCCTTTTGGAATTTTAAAAGTTTTTGATAATCTATCTCCTAAATAGTTATATTGAGGATTCAATTTCAAATTATGAGTACAACTTTTTGGATATGCCATTGAACCAATTGTAGGAGTATTTAATCTCCATTGATAAGTTAATGTTTTCCAAGTTTTACCATGATATCCCATATCATTAGTAATCTTTACGAACTCTATATTATGTAATTTACATAAAGGTTCAATTACTCTTTCAATATAATCATAGGTAAAAGGATGCTCATTTCCTGTATCTGCAAACAAAACTAGAAGATTGTTCGGAGCATACTTTCTTCTAAACTCTTTATCAAAAATCAGTTTTAATAAAATAGTTGTTGAATCTTGACCTCCACCAAAAGACAAAACAGTTAGTTTACTATTTTGTCTTTCATCTTCTTTTGTATCAATTCCTGCATAGTCAAGCAAATTTCTATATTCATTCTTGCTCATAGAAGTAAACTATAAAAGACAAATAGTGTTAAATATTTAGTTCATTGAAAATATTAAATATCTCAAAAGTTTCATCAAGTTTTACTTCTTTATGATATACACTCAACATCCATTTTCCATTTTCATTTTTTATAATTTCAAATTTTGATATATCTTCTTTCTTAATACTTTTTGCATCAACAATATTTCTAATTGCATGATTGAATTTATAGTCCATATCGATTGTAATATTATCTTTATAAACATTTATTATTGACTCAAAATCCTCAAGAATTTCATTCTGCGCTTCATTGTAACTTTGTTCATCGTAACAATATTTTTCACAATTCTTAGAAGCAAATTCACTATAATCAAACTCTGTAGTAAAGTATATAGTTTCATTATAGTTCGATTCAACTGCACTTATTTTTTTACCATTTAATATAATAGAATCAACTATTACAAAATCATCTCTGTAAACATAATACTTATTTGCATAAGTTGCTTTCTCTGATATTTCCACCTCAAAAATACATCTATCTTGTACTCTATCAAGCACCCATTTAGGAGCATTTGAATTACCAAGTTTTAAATTAACAAATTTAAAACTGCTACTTTCTAAACACTCATCAAGTAAGCTAAAATACTCATCACCGTCCAATACTCCATTAATGTAAACCTCTACGCCTTTATTATTATCAAAATATTTCATACTTTCATCAGAACGTCTACATTCATAATAATTACTTAATTTATCAAGATTATAAGAACCCGACAACATTGTTAACACTTTTTCGATTGCATTAAAATTTTCGTGTTCATTTATGAAAGACTGAATTTCATTTTTTAATAAATTTTCGATTTTTACAGAAAGTTCTTTTCCTCTTTCATTATCAAGAGTAATACCTTTCCTATCTGGTAGTGTAGGTGTAACTAAATCCGTTTTACCATTAACAATAATAGTAAATGGTTTAATTTGTGGTGCATTAATTAGTTTTCCATGCCATATAACATAACCATCAGTATTTCCAGCCCAATGATTACTTAATGATTTCATAGGAACTAGAGCTATTACACCTTTTGAGATTTCTTTTTCAAATAATGCTTCTATTTTTGTTTTTGTTTTAATTGCAATATCATTAAAAGTTATATCAATATCATAATATGCAAAAAGTTCATTTAATTTATATAATATCATGCCATCAATAGCTTTTTTCAATAAAACAGTAATCTTCATACCATTAAAATGTTTTTCAGATTTTTCTATCGAATTAAGTAAAGTGCTTCTATAATTTTCATCATTGAAGTACTTTTTTCCATCAATTTTAATCGAATTATATCCACTTTCAAATGTAACTTCTATAGCATTAGAAATAAGTGATAATATTCCCATACCAGCAGGTTTTTGTGCTTTTTCAACATCATCATCATAATTACTTTGTGCAACTATAAATAGACTAGATAAATCTTCTAAAACCTTACCATTATTTTCAATTACAAGTAACTCATTTTCTGTACTTATTTTCACCATAGTAGCTTTCGCTCTAATTGCGTTTTCAATCATTTCAGGTAACATATCTCCATTATTAAATAAGAATGGTGCTACTTGCTCAAAGAATCTTTTTTCATTTATTAAAGTTGTCATAATATCTCCTTTAAAGACTTAAAGAATACACCTATCCTCCAAGGATAGTGACTTTCGTGTATCCTTGTGGATTGGCTCATATGAGCAACAAATTTATTTTTTAGTTTATTAAGCAGCTATAAATTTTGTTTGTTTATTAGCTTCTTTTATTCTTAATGCCACTTGATAAAACATATCCGTCACTCCATTACCAAGAATATACCTATCCCAAGTTTTTACTCCAGATAATTTATAGTTATGAAGTCCATGAATTTTTTTTATATCTTCATTCGTGAATTCGTAATACAAATCTTCAGTTGGATGTTTAAGTGATGGCTCTGTGTGACGGGTACCATTGCAAGTTATCGTATTACAGTATGTGTCAGTAGCTAATGAACTTCTAATTCCAATGGTATCTTTTTTAGATGCGGTTTCAAGTCTTTGAATATCAGAAACTTTTTTCCACTCTATTTCATCAACATTTTTTCCAATTACCTCAATTAATGTTTTTGTAGTTGTTGGAATTAGATTATCTAAATCTACTTTTTCTCCTGCATTTGCAACTAAGCACCATCTCTTTCTAGCTGTATGAGAACCTAAAGAAAAGTTTCACTTATCTCGTAATTCATATGCTTTAGAATACCTCTTAATAGTTCTGCAGCATTTGTAGTAGAATATTCAACTACTTCTTCAACTACTACTGTTTTTGGATTCATAGCTCTAATCGCTTCAAGCACATAATAAGTTAAATACTCTGCTTCATATCTTGACTCTAAAAGAATCATATCTTCTTCAGTTGATTCTCCTTTATTATGTCTTGAAAGAGCTTCTTGCATTTGTTTATTAGATTTTGTGAATGGCTGGCATGGAATTCCACATAATGCTACATCAACATTTTTAGGATACTCTTCTGGAAGAATATCTCTTATATCTGAAAGAATTGTATATGTACTTGAAGTATGATTATGCTCAAAGTATTTTAAACAATTTTCATTAAACTCTAAACCACCAATTGGTGTAAAGCCTGCATATTTAAAATGTTCAGATAAAGTACCACCTCCACAAAATAACTCAAATGTCCTAAGTTGTTCTTTTGCTTCTCTTTCTTTTTGCTTTTGTTCTACTAAAGCTGTTTTTACTACAATCTTATTTTCATAAAATTGTATTTCAACTTTTTCAACATCTTCAAACAATCTAGTTAAAGATCCATTTTTTATATCCAAAATAGGAACATTAGGATTGCTTTTTCTGAAAGAAACAGTATGATTTCCTAATACCTCGGCTTTTTCTACGATTAAAACTTTGTTTTCAAAGTCATAAATACAATTAATTGTATCCCCAACTTCTAAACTCTTTTTTAAAGTAAGATTATTAATCCAAAGTCCTTTTTTACCATTTTCTAAATCTCTTAATTTTTTTACGATTTTAGAATACATTTATACCTCTTTATGTAAAAGCCCGAGCGGACTAAAAAGGAATAAATAGAACTGTCCCCAATTGGGACAAATTTAATTTATCCCTTTGGGTTAGCCTCTATAAGTATTTTCTATTACCATTGAGGTAATAGTTATAATACCTCTTTGGCAACAGT
>JBFXJF010000061.1:0-6253 GCA_050175155.1 Vulcanibacillus sp. | reverse complement strand
ATTATCAAAGTATTTATTACCACGAGAACTATTTTCACCTGGGTCTGCAGGCTTTAAATTATGAAGATCGGCAGTCATGATGGTATCATCACCTAAATATGACTGTGGCCAAATATGTTCTCTGTTCCAAGTAACTCCCTCGTCCCAAACGCCACTTACTGATTGCATGCTGTAGAGAATGATGATATTTCCAGGTATAGCTGGATCAGCATCAGTTTCATCGAGAATATATCTTGCATCATCATAAGTGACATAAGTATAATCACTAACAATAGTTCTTAAAGCTAATTCTAATGCTTCTCCTGATAAACCTTCTGCCGTATCATAATAAGTAGATAAATCCATGTTTAAATAATCATTGGGATCATAAATAGTGTAAGTAACCACTAAAGTAGCAAGATTATATGAACTATCTTCTGCTTTATAGGTAATGTTATAGTCTCCAAGAGTATTTGTATCTATTATTCCAGAATAAGTGCATAATACCGGTCCATCTACATCATCGATAGCTGTACAACCGAGAATAACACTTTCCCCTATAGCGTATGAATAGTCGTAACTATCCAATGTTATTACTGGAGGTGTTGTATCCTCTATAGGGGTTATTACGGGTTTAAATAATCTAATGAACTTACGTCTGAAGCTTTCGTTTCAAAGTCAGATGCATTATCATTTCCATCTACCAATGTTTTTCTTCTTATTGAAGTTGTGTTAGATGGAGCTGGAGCTGGACCTGTTCCCTCAAAAGCTGTAGCTGTGCTGCCAAAACCTACCAAATCAACGATACTAGCACCTGTAGGTGTAGCTCCGGTTAAAGCTATTTGTGTATTTACTAAAGCAACTTTCCCTGCTGTAGCAGACATAGCAATCGTGCCAGTTGCATTAGGGGTAACTGGTAGAGCAACTCCACCAGCGCCAGCAGCTAATTGAATTAAATAGTAAGCTTTTGCTGCGATTGACCCTGTTAAATTAAGTTTGAGCCAAGAAGTTCCGGTTGCAGAAGCATATTGAATAGAATATCCACTCAAATCAATAGCTGCATCAGTAGAATTATAAAGCACAACATAATCATTCTTATAATATGCTCCAGTATTACCACCACCACCATAAACTTCATAAATCATTAACGAGCCAGCTGCGTTATCTTGCCACTTAGCATATAAGATAATATCCGCTGTAATTGTATCTGTACTAAAGACAAATTCATCAAGGAAAGTGTCGTCATCAGTATACCAACCAACAAATGAATAACCATCCAGCAAAGGATCTGATGGTTCTGTAGCCAAATTGCCGTCAGCTATTGTTTGTGAATCTACGGCACTACCACCATTACTATCAAAAGTAACTGTAAACTCTTCTAACCATTTAGCATATAAAGTAATATCTGATGTCACTGCTGAAGAGAAGTTATATAAAGTAGTCAATTCAGAATCACTATACCATCCAGCAAATGAGTAACTAACTAAAGTTGGATCTGATGGTTCCGTAGCTAGGTCCCCATCAACAACAGTTTGTGAAGTTACAGCACTGCCACCATTACTATTAAATGTAACAGTAAATTCTTCTAACCATTTAGCATATAAAGTGATATTTGATGTTACAACTGAAGAAAAGTTATATAAAGTAGTTAATTCCGCATCAGTATACCATCCAGCAAACTGATAACCACTTCTTGTCGGATTAGTTGGTTCACTAACAGTATCTCCTCCATTTACATTAACTACTAAAGGTGTTGTAACACCATCATTATAATTGAAGGTTACATCATAAACTTGAATTTCATTAACTGTAATTGTCTTTTCAGCAAATACACTATGATTATAATATGAATAAGCATAGACAGTTGCTGAACCTACAGCTACTCCTGAAACTAAACCATTTTGATCAACAGTTAAAATATCGTTGTTAGAACTAAACCAAACAACTTCTTCGGTTGTTGATAAACTTAAAGTTTCACCAACATTGACAATTGAATCTCCATTAATTGTTATTGTACTTGGAGTATAACTTGAATCAATTATTATCGGTCTTTCAATTGGATTATAATCCATTGTATGTGAACCAATGTAATCAAATGTATCTTGTGGATAAGCTATCCATTCAATACTAGGATTGAAAACATCTGAACCTTCAGAATCTCCAGCTAAAATGTTATTTTTCCTTACTAGAGTCATATTTACTGTTGAAACTCCATCTATAGTCCAAGCTGTACCAGGATCGAAGCCAATCTGACCAATAACATCAATAATTGTATCTGTTGAGCCAATTTTTACCAGAGCAACGGCGTCATCACCATTAAAATCCAAAACACTGCTTGAAGTAGATAAATCAGATAATGCTATTAAATCTACAACTCCGGCACTATCAACAATTACATATGTTGAACCTTTTGACAACAAACCAGTTAATGTTAGGGAGGAGGTAACAGTAGGGCTTCCATTATTATATTGGACTAACTTATATGCGCTTAAATCCATATCTGCACTGGTTCCGTTGTAAAGTTCAATCCATTTATTATATCCGCCACCTTCACCATACTCTGAAATAAACAAATCAGTAGCATATGTATATAAAGTTTCAGAATCTTGAATATAAGAATATGTTGTAGTTACAACGCTTGTAGTAGTATTTATCGTTGTGACGAAAGCTCTATAATTAGGATAACTAACTGCTTTTGTAAAACTCAAAACAAATTCATTGGTAGTTTGGTTAACCTTATTGCTATTAAATACCTTGACATCTGGTGTGTCTAAAGTTATACCACCAGCCATTTGTGAAGTGATTATACCCCATTCTACCAGTTCTTCTCCTGCTGGTAAATTCAATTGACCAACTATTGTTGCGTATCCAGGATTTAAGTCTTCATAAATCCCCGATACTCCAACAAAGATTTCAGAATCAGCCACAAAATCACTATCATACACTGCTTCTAATTCATGAGAACCAGCAACAGTAAATGTGTATGCTTGATCTAAACTAGCAATTTTACCATCTTTTAACCAATAACTAAATGTTCCTGTACCATTAGCTGTCACAGTAACAACTTCATTAAAATCATAAGGGCCTTCAACCGAAGCTGTACCATTTGTAATTGTCAAGCTAAGATCGTTAACAGCTGTAGTATACAATGGATAAACTACAGTATCAGATGTGAATGTTGCAGTGGCAAAATCAATAACTGTTAATCCATCGCTTGTCCAACCAGTTGAAGTTAAACCTGGCTTAGTAAATGACAAATAATTTGGAACTGTACCAGCAACTAAATCATTCACATCAGTATAATTTACTTGTGCAAAGTTTAAGTTAGTATCAATAAAAATAACTGCTGTCGAATCTATTGGTTTAAAAAAATATTGAACGTAAGTATTTTCGGTTACTCGAATAGTAGTGGTTTCTCCAGTAGATACCAATTTGCCTTGATTAATGTAGCCGACAAACTCATAATTTTCAGGTGTCGTTCCAAAATCAAAAGATATTGACGTTCCATAATACGTGGTCAAATTAACAGGCGTTTGTGGAGTTCCGTTTAAGTTTACAACATAGGTGTACTCAACTTGAGTTTCATCTGTTGGTTCATCAGCTTTAAAACTCAAATTCAAAAAACTTATGGTTAATCCAAAGATTAGGAACAACCCTAAAAATATCTTTTTCATTACCACATTCCTCCAGCAATTTCATCGCCATCAAAAGCTCCATCGACAGATGATGTTGCAATACTGTCAACTAGCTCAAATTCGATTACTTCAATTTCAGGGGATACGTAATACTCTCTTTTTTTCTCCATATAGTCCTCCTATATTTCATATATAAAATAAATTTTATTAATTTACCAAAAAATAGAAATCATTTTTAAATAACTTTTTTATTTGAAATTAAACATTAAAAAGATGATATAACATTTATGTATAGTTTATCATTTTGCAGATTAAAAATCAACGATTTATCATAAAATAACCGATTAACATTAAAGATGTACAAGTTACATAATTTTTTATTCTTAAATTAAACAATTTCTGCAGGAATTGTTTCAATTTCTACTTTTGAAGATACAATAAATTTTAATAAAGAAATAACTAAAGAGATGAACAAACTAATGCCAAAAATTACTATCCCCAGCAACAATAACCCAGGTGCATCATCATAATCGGCAATCAAATATAAAAACGGTAAATCAACTAATAAAATCAAAGATATTGAGTAAGCACAAATCTTTAATAGTTTAAAAGCGCTCACGGCTTTTAAACTAAATAATTGATTCTTTTCGACCATTATCAATAAGTTAAAAGCTTTATATAAGGCTACAAAATAAGGAAGAGAAATAATATAAATACTGATTATTAAAAGGATCAAATAACTCACTAATTGATAATCACTTTCCAAGAATAATCCTATTGCCGGTGGAAAGATAAAAATTTCCAAAAATAGCATCGATAAAACCGCTAAAACCAAAAATACTTTTAATACGATAATTTCATAATTATATTTCTTCATCCTGAAAATACTCCTATATTATTTTACTTCAATTTTTTTAAAAATACTTTTTAAACTTCTTGATTATGTTCTCTATTCTCTCTTATCGCTAAATAAGTACCAAATGACATAATCACGAAAGCGACTACGAAAACAATTGATAAAGCTTCATTAAGAAGTAAGAATGAGAAGATTGCGCCAGCGAAAGGCGCAATCGCATAATAAGCACTTGTCCTTGAAGCCCCTAAATGTCTTTGAGCGGAGATATAAAAATAAAGACTCATGCCATAAGCAACGAAACCTAATAATAATGCTAATAATATATAATACCAAACACCGCTAAACTCATTTAAACTTAAAGCGATAATCAATGATCCAAGTCCTGAACCAAGTCCTTTGATGATTACGACATACAAAGGATTGCTGTGAGAAAGCATTCTCGTGCAATTATTCTCTAAGCCCCAGGCTAAACTAGCTAATAATACTAAAACCGCACCTAAAGAGATATGGAATGTATTAAAATCTTCTAAAGTTAAAATCATTCCCGATACAACAATCAGTGTTACCGCAATCCACATCTTCTTACCGATAATTTCCTTAAAGAAAATCATCGCAATTAAGCTAGTAAAAACAATTTCAAAATTGTTAAGTAGTGATGCCGTTGAGGCATTAGTACTAAGAAGTCCAAGCATCAATAAAATTGGGGCGATAACATCTAACACAATCATTAAGACGATATAGATAATATCTTTTTTACCAAAGCTTTTACTTAATGGCACAGCTCTTTGTTTCTTATTAAACAAAACAATCAAACTCATCCCTATCCCTGCCCCAAAATATAATAAGGAAGACAAGAGATAAGGAGATAAGTGTTCTAATAAACCTTTAGAAAAAGGTGCGCCTAAACCATAAAATATCGCTGCGAGAATCGCATAGGAGATTGCGATTACTTTAGTATTCATTTTATTTACCATTTTAATTGTTCCTTCTATAAATGTATTACTAATTATTATATCATAATAAAAGGATTTCAAACACTCATGAAAAAATGTTTGAAATCCTTTAATTTATTGCTTATTCTCTTTTAAGTCTAAATAACCTCATCATCACTAAAATAGAAAAACCAACCCAAGGTATAAGTGATAATAGAGCGAAGACCATCCCCACTATTCCGACACTTGACGGAATGATCATTAAGACTCCTGAAACTAAACCAAAGATCGCTGTTTTTTTAGAATAAAAACGATCTTTAAGCATTACATAACTAAACCCTAGTAAAGAAACAGCACTTAAAACATAATAAATATTAAATGAGGTTCCTTTCCAAATATCTAGATACATCTCAGCTGTAGCGAGATATGATGTTTTAAGTGCTAAATCAGTTGTTTCAAAATACCGATTAGCTAAATAAAGCATTTCAATACTTCTATTACTAACATAATAAAGTATCGCTCCGATAATACCGGTAATAAGGGCAATATTTAAAAGAGAATTGTTTTCTTTTCTTAAAGTAATATATAAAACAAAATAAAAGAAAACTAAAAAAGTATTGTTAATGATATAAAGAAAATCCATATGTAGTAATCCTAGTATTGGTTGATCTTTAAAAAGTTCTAACCAAGCTAAAGAACTTTCTGGCAGCGGAACAATACTAAAGATTAGTACTTGGATTGGTATTATCATTATCATTGCGAGAATCATATATTTTGTAATATTAATTAATTTAGAATTTCCCTTTAAACTTAAATCCATTGTTAAAAAACCTACTCTTTCTTGATGCTTA
>JBFXJF010000060.1:0-6497 GCA_050175155.1 Vulcanibacillus sp. | reverse complement strand
GATATTCTTCGCAAGCTTTGATCTTAATCTCTTTACTAACTTTTGGATATCTAGACATTAAAAACCTCCAAAATAGATTATCTAATTTTTATTAATTAGAATGTCTACTTTGGAGGCATCATATCATTTTGTAGGGTTTCTTTTCTTTATGTTCTAATAAAATATACTAAAGAAATGCGATAAAAGAACCGATAACTATATTAATAAAAGGTTAATTTAGCCTGTTGGTTAAAGGAGAGATAAAAAATGAAGATAGAACATATTCCGCATGAGAGTAACAATAAGGTTCAAAAGGTAAACTTTCCAGTAAAAGAGGATATGAAAGAATTAAAAAAGGAAGAAAAAGTTACAGCACAAGAAACAGAAAAGAAACCAAATGATTACTCAATAGAGGATCTATCAAAGACAATTAAAGGCTTGAACGAGTTTCTAAAACCGGCGAATACCTCTTTGCATTTTCGACTTCACGAGGAACTAGATAAATATTATGTTCAATTGATAGATAGTGAAACAGAAGAGGTTATTAAAGAGATTCCATCAGAAAAAATGTTAGATATTTATGCTAATATGTTAAGCTCAATTGGAATTTTGGTTGATCACGAAATTTAAAGGGGTGAGGAACTATGACTGATATGAGAATTGGTGGACTTGCATCTGGTATGGATACAGAAAAGATAGTTAGTGATCTAATCAGGGCTCAAAGCATTCCGCTAGACATTATGCAACAAAATAAACAACTAATTGAATGGAAACGTGACGACTATCGCGAAATGAATTCATTATTAACCGAATTAGACAGGTTTATCTTTGACGGCATAGGGAAGCAAAGCACTTTTGGAAAAAAAATTGTTAATAGTTCTAACGCCAGTGCAGTATCGGCAGTAAATATCAATTCAATTAGTGAGTTAAATGCTACCATTAGAGTGGATCAAACAGCCGAAGCTGCCTATATGAATAGTAATGCTAGCATTCGTGTAGATTCTAGCTTTGATCCAAGTGGCAAACTTGTTGACCAACGCATCAATCTTAACAACGACTTTACATCGAACACCTTTACTATTCAAGCAATTCAAAGTGATGGAACTCTTGGTGAAGAAGTAAGCTTCACAATTGATCCCGATAACGATAGCTTAGATAGTATTATTAATCAAATAAATAATTCTACAGCAGGGGTATCTGCTTTTTATGATGAATTTACTGGTAAAATCTCTCTAATTGCCAGTAGTACTGGTGATGTAGCTGGGGATGCAGAGGTAAAGATTTCAGGCGATTTTCTAACCTCATCTTTAGGTCTTGCTTCAGATAATATTCTTGCGCAGGCTGCTGGGGATGGAAGTGAGGGACTTAATGCTAAGTTTAACCTAAATGGTTTGGATACGGAAAGGACCTCTAACGTATTTAGAATTAATGGTTATGAGTATTCATTACATGAGGTTACGGACGATGGAGATCAGATTACCCAAGCCGGAGAATCAGTTACCCTAAGCTCTTCAACTAATACAGATGAAATATATAATTCAATTGTTGACTTTGTTAATAAGTATAATGAGATTATTGAAACGATTAATGGCAAAATTAGTGAGGAGCGCTTCCAAAGCTTTGCACCATTAACAGAGGAACAAAAAGCTGAAATGAGTGACCGTGAAATTGAACTTTGGGAAGATAAGGCACAAAGTGGTATGCTCAGAAATGATAGCCTCTTAAGAAGTGCGGTAGGTAATTTAAGGATGGATTTATATTCTCCTGTTACAGGAATCAATGATAACTATAACCAACTTGCTGAATTAGGAATAAAAACGTCTAGTAACTATTCTGATAAAGGGAAGTTGTTAATTACAGAAGGTACATTAAAGGAAGCTATAAGTCAAGATCCAATGGCAATTTATCAACTTTTTAATCAAGAAGTTAAAGATGTGAGTGGTAATCTTGTATATGAAGAAAGTGGTTTAGTTAATAGAATGCGTCAAACTATTGGTAACTCAATAGATAACATTGAGGCTAGAGCAGGGAATAGTATAACAACTGCTACTCAATATACTCTTGGACTAGAGTTAAATAATCTGGATGATAAAATAGAGCGATTTCAAGATTATCTTAATAGACTTGAGGATCGATATTGGAGTCAATACTCTTTTATGGAAGAAATGCTAGCTGCTTCAAATAGTCAATTTGATATGCTAACATCCTTTCTAAACAGTAGCAACAATCAACAATAAAGAGGTGTTTAAATGTCAGTTAATAAACCATACGAGACTTATAAACAGAATTCTGTTACAACAGTATCACCAGGTGAGCTAACACTGATGCTATATAACGGCTGTATAAAATTTATGAATCAAGCAGAGCAGGCAATATTGGATAAGGACATAGAGAATAAGAATGTTAATCTAATAAAAGCCCAAAGAATAATTAACGAGTTAATGGTCACTTTAAATATGGACTATGAAATATCACAAAGTTTGCTTAAGATGTATGATTATATCTATCGAAGATTATTAGAAGCTAACGTTAAGAATGATATTGAAATTTTATCTGAAGCAAGAGGATACGTTATCCAGTATAGGGATAGTTGGAAGGAAGCAATTCAGAATAACCGTCAATTACAATATGGGAATGTTAGATAATAGATGGATACTGTTAATGAAATATACGATATTACAAATGAACTTAAACAGTTGCTAGAAGAACTACCTATTGATGAAGATAGAGAAGAATATATTAATAAGATAGATAAGCTTTTAGAACGTCGTGGAAAATTGATTGAAGGCTTATCCGGGGTTTTAAGCAAGGAACAAGAAAATATTATAAGAAAAACAATAGATTTATATGATAAAGAGAAAGAAACTCTGAATAAACTTTTTAAAGAAATTGAGAATGACTTATTAAAAACTGGTCAAAAAAAGAAACTACATAATAGATACACACAAAAACCTATTTTGTTAGATGGTATGTTCATCGATAAGCGAAAGTAAACAGACTGTATAGAATGCCCTCCTTGAACTAGGGCATTCTATACAGTCTGTTGCAATTTTTGTTTAATTACTCATTATTTTAAAATGTATATTATGAATAATTACTCTTAATCTAATTAAATTTTTGATTTGTAAGGTATAAAAGGTTTCTAGCAGTTTGGTTAAAAATGGGAGGAAAACTTAAAGAACAGGCATTCTTGTTGATAAAATTAGCAAAAAAATGTGGACAATGTTGATAACTCTGTGAATAACTAATGGTTAATAGATTGTTTATGTGTATAGTAGTGTTAACAAAAAAAATATTGATTATTAATAGCATAGAATGTATAATCTATTTTATAAATAAAATTGATTATTTATACAGAAACAATGATAATTATACGAGGGGGTAATTTTTAATGAAAGGTTTAAAATTTGGTTTATTAGCAGTAATATTTATTGTTGCTAGTTTTGGATTAGTAGCATGTGGTAGTAGTGAACCAGCACAAGAAACACCAGCACCGGCAGAAGAGCCAGCAGTAGTATATGTTGTAGGAACTGATGCAGCTTATCCGCCATTTGAAAAACAAGATGCAGAGGCAATTACAGGCTTTGATATCGATATTATTAATGCAATTGCAGCTGAATCTGGATTTGAAATTGAAGTAAAACATACTGGTTGGGATCCATTATTTAATGGAATTGAAACTGGTTCAGTAAATCTTGGTATATCAGCTATTACAATTACAGATGAGAGAAAATTAAAATATGACTTTTCTAATCCATACTTTGAAGCAACTCAATTAATTATGGTACCAACTGATTCAGAGGTTGCTACTTTACAAGATTTAGCTGGTAAAAAAATTGGTGTTCAAACAGCAACAACAGGTAATTTCGTTGTTCAAGATGCTTTTGGTACAACTTATGAAGGAATCAAAGGCTATGATGATACTCCATCAGCTGTTGATGATTTGTTATTAGGTCGCTTAGATGCTGTAGTAGCAGATAACGCAGTATTACAAGAATACCTAAAAGTTGTTCAAAAAGATGGCTTTAGATTGATTAAAGATGCTTCATTTGAAAAAGAAGAGTACGGAATAATGGTTAAAAAAGGAAATACTGAGTTACTAGCTTTAATTAATGATGGCTTAGAAAAGATAAAAGCTAATGGAAAATATGACGAGATATTCCAAAAATATTTTGCGGAATAGTTTAAATAAACTTATCTTGTAAATTAGATAATAACTTTTTAATACGCAACTAAATTAGTTGCGTATTTTTTATATAATTTTATACTAATAGCTATGAATTTTTGCTATAATTTGAATATTCAATTAATAGTCTACAGAAATTTAATCTTTAGATAGAGTTAAACGGAATGGAGAGAATTTATGGAAACTCTAATGCAAAATATAAGCGTTGTTATCGATTACAGGGAATTGTTTTTCAGGGGAATGTTCAATACAATATTATTAACAACCTTAGGGGTATCCATTGGACTAGTGCTAGGTTTGTTTCTAGGGATTGGCAAGTTATCACATAATAAAATCTTTAATATCCCAGCAAGTATTTACGTAACAATTTTTAGAGGGACACCTTTATATATTCAGATATTGATTATTCATTTAGTGGTGATTCCCGCTTTTTGTGAACTTGTAGGGTTCAGTATACCAGGAGCGTTAGTATCAGGTATTGTAGCACTATCACTTAATTCAGGTGCCTATATTGCTGAAATATTTAGAGGCGGAATCCAATCATTAGATAAAGGTCAGACGGAGGCTGCAAGGTCTTTAGGAATGACTAATTATCAAACTATGCGTTATATAATAATTCCTCAAGCATTTAAAAGAATGCTTCCACCACTAGGTAATGAGTTTATCGCATTATTAAAGGACTCATCTTTACTGGCAGTTATAGCAGTAAATGAGTTATCTTACGCATCTACTATGGCTTATAAAGCTACCTTTGTAAGAGGGGGTCCATTATTTACAGTAGCTATTCTTTATTTAATACTTACACTTATATTAACGAAATTTGTTAAATACCTAGAGCGGAGGTTTAACACTGAATGATAAAAATATATAATATCAAAAAAAACTTTAGGACTTTAGAAGTATTAAAAGATATTTCATTAACAGTTAAAGAAAAAGAAGTGGTATGTATTATCGGACCTTCAGGCTCAGGCAAAAGTACCCTCCTAAGATGCATTAATTTATTAGAAGGTGTGCATGAAGGGCAAATTATCATAGATGGTAATGACTTAACTGATCCCAAAACAAATATTAATGAAGTAAGAACAGAAGTTGGAATGGTTTTTCAACACTTTAACCTATTTCCTCATAAAACTGTTATAGAAAACATCACGTTGGCACCTATTAAAGTAAGAAAGTGGTCAGTAGAGAAAGCTAATAAAAAGGCAATGTTCCTTTTAGAAAAGGTTGGGTTACTTGATAAGGAGAATGCATATCCAGATTCTTTATCAGGTGGACAAAAGCAAAGAGTTGCGATTGCTAGGGCGCTTGCTATGGAACCGAAAATTATGTTATTTGATGAGCCCACATCTTCGCTTGATCCAGAAATGGTTGGAGAAGTTCTTGAAGTTATGAAAACTTTGGCAGAAGAAGGAATGACAATGGTGGTAGTAACTCATGAGATGGGTTTTGCACGTGAGGCAGGGGATAGGGTATTATTTATGGATGATGGTTATATTATTGAAGAAGGATTACCATCTGAATTGTTTACTCAACCAAAGCACCAAAGAACGAAGGCTTTTCTAAGTAAAGTGCTTTAAGTGTACTTTAGTTTACTTTTTAGGAAGGATTTCCTCGATTTATAAAGAAATCTTTATATATACTTAAATAAGGAGGAGTTCACCATGAAGTATAATGTCCGTGGAGAAAATATTGAAATTACTAGCGCATTACAAGAGTATGTTGAAAGAAAAGTAGGTCGCATTGAAAAGTATTTTGATACTCCACCCACCTCAGAGGTTAAGGTTACTATGAGAGTAGAGAAAGATGTCCATAGAGTTGAGGTTACAATTGTACTACCTAGTTTAGTACTAAGAGGAGAAGAAGAAAATTCTGATATGTATGCAGCAATTGATCTTGTTGTAGAGAAATTAGAAAGACAAATTAAAAAATATAAAACAAAGATAAATCGTAAATTCAGACAAGATGGAAGCATAAAAAATCTTTTTAAAGATAGTGCCACAAATAATGATGATGATGAAGAAATGATAGTTGTTAAAACAAAACGCTTTAATATAAAACCAATGGATTTAGAGGAAGCTATTTTACAAATGGATATGCTAGGACATTCTTTCTTTGTATTTTCTAATGCTGAAACAGAAGAAATGAATGTAGTCTACAAACGTAAAGATGGTAAGTATGGATTAATAGACCCAGAAATCTTCTAAGAAGGGACTGTGAAAAAAAGTCTGTAAAAAAAATAAGCTTTCTATGATAAAGTAAAAATATCATAGGAGGTTTTTTTATGGTTAAGAAAAATGTACACAAAATTGGTCCGTTGACCGAAGGGAAAAAG
>JBFXJF010000059.1:0-6624 GCA_050175155.1 Vulcanibacillus sp. | reverse complement strand
AGAATATAGTCAATTGCATCAACATCAAAAGCATTTAATGCATATGACTCATAGGCAGTAACATAAATAATAAGAGGTGGATTAGGGAGGTTTTGTATAGCAATTCCAATATCAATGCCATTATTAATAGGAAAATTAATATCTAAAAAGACTAATTGATAATCAATAGCCTCTATTAAAGTTAGTGCTTCAGAAACACTAGTAGCCTCCCCAACTACCTTTATATTTTCATAATTACTAAGTAGAAATCGAAGTTCTTCGCGAGCCGGATATTCATCGTCTACTATCAGTGCTCTTAACTGCATTCTATCACCTGCTTCTCTTCTACAATACTATAAGGGATTTTAAACCATGCCTTTGTGCCTTTGCCATCGCTACTTTCAATTTTTAATCCACAATTATCACCATATAAGATTTTTAATCTTTCATTAACATTGGATATACCAACACCACAACCTGAACCATATCTAGGTTCAAATACCTTTTGAATGTCCTCTTGTGGAATACCTATTCCATTATCCTCTACAGATATTACAACATCATCAATTAACTTGTGAGCTGATATCTTTATAATTCCAGCGCCTACTTTAGGTAAAACGCCATGTAAAATAGCATTATTTACTAATGGTTGTATTGTGAAAACTGGTATTTTACAACTTTTCACTTCTTCATCAACCTCAATAACTACTTTTATTTTACCAATAAAACGTGCTTCCTCTATAACAACATAATTATCTATATATTTCATTTCTTCTCTTATTGAAATAAAGCGTCCGCTGCTCCCAAGTAAATATCTTAATAATGTTGAAAGCCTAACTAACAAAAAACGTGCATACTCAGGATCCTTTAATATATACATATTTACAGTATTTAAAGCATTAAAAAGAAAATGCGGATTTATTTGAGCCTGAAGAGCATCTAATTGAGCCTCAGTTGTTAGTTGAGCTTGATGTTCTAATTCAACTAACTCTATTTGCATACTAAGTATTTGAGCTAACCCATTAGCTAGTCTTATAATATAATCAGGTATATTACCCTTTTTGGTTTGATATAATTTCAAAGTCCCAATTACTTTATTTTTATTAATTAAAGGTACTATTACAGCAGATTCTAATGGACAATTGCAAGTCTTTTCTTGACAATCAAATCCTTGTTTACTATTAATTATTTTACTTCTTCCAGTCTGAATTACACTTTTAGTAGCATTTGTAACAATTGGCTTACCAACTGGATGGTTTTCACATCCCTCTCCAATAAATGCCAACACATTATTTGTATCAGTAATCGCAACCGCAGCAACATCACTTATATTTTTTATTATTTCAGCAATGATTAACGCGGATTCCTCATTTAATCCTTGTCTAAGATGAGATAAAGTTTCATTGGCAATCAACAATGTATTATTAAACGATGTGTATCCACTTTGAGAATTTAATATATTCATATTATAAGGATAGTAAAAAATGAAAAAACTACCAATAAAACTCACTATACAAATAGTTAAAAGCACTATCCAATATTGGGGTAATACTATCATAAATAGAAGAAAAACTATCGTTTGAAATAGTAAAAGATAAAATATTTTACTATTAAAAAGTTTAACAATACCTTCTTTTAATTTCATCAATATTTCTCCCCCAATATATGCAATAACAGGTAATAATATTGCATATTAACTTAATAAATTAATTATATCATTAACAACATTTAAAATCCTACAAAAATTCATATGCTATTGACAATAAATAATAACCCTTTAAGGTCAAAAAATGACCATTTACATTAAAAGAATGTTTGTTTATTAGAAATTACAATATAATGTGAATATGAAAGCTCATAAAGTAAGGGGGATTGTGATTGTAATGAATATTCTTGCAAGTATTTTTAGTAATAAAAAATATTCTACTAATATTCATCTAACTTCAGATCAAGAGAAATTTAAAAATATTGTTAAAATACCGTCTAACATAGATACTAACAAATCTTTAAATAATATTCGATTTGCAGCAATCGATGTCGAAACTACTGGTTTCAAACCCCATATCGGAGATAAAGTGCTTTCATTAGGTGCAGTAATATTAGAACAAGGGAAAGTAAATGAGAATAATACTTTTTACGAGTTAATAAACCCTAATAGAAATATCCCAAAAGTTATTACAAAATTAACAGGGATAGACGAGCAAATGGTTATAAATAAGCCTTCATTAATAGAAATTCTTCCCGATTTTTTTACATGGGTTGGAGATAGTATATTAGTTGGACATATTATAAATTTTGATATCTCATTTATAAATCAGTGTTTATCTCATGAATGTGGTTCAAAAATCAAATATAAAAATATCGATACTAGGGAGATAATAACTTCCCTCTATCCTCATTTTACAAATTGTTCTTTAGAAGAAATATGCAGCTCATTAGGAATATCAACCAATAACAGACATAATGCACTAGGTGATTCTATAATGGCCGCTAAAATTTTTGAAATTAGTATTAAGGAATTAGCCAAAAGGGGTGTTTATACACTCGAAGATTTATTTAATTTCACACGTGATCGCCAATTTTTTGCGTCCCCATTACCGCAAATTAGTATATAAAAAAAATAAACCCATATGGGTTTATTTTTTTTGTTTTTAAAATACCAGCGAATGGTTCTATTTAACATTAAGCATTAATTTTCAGAATATTTAATTTATTATCTTCGTTGTTAAACTGTTTAGACAACTTTAAATACCATTTAGATTTGAAATATTACCATTACCACATATTTAATTGTTTATATACGGTATGTTGTTTTAATATAGTAATATATAAATCTTTATATGCATTTATTTTTTTAAAAAAAACTAACGGAGGTGTTCTTATGACTGAAAGGTCAGACAGGTCTAAAGAGTATTGGAAGAAAAATGTCACCCTAATTAGCATTCTATTATTTTTCTGGGCATTGGTTTCATATGGTTTTGCAATTCTTTTAGGGGATGTTTTAAGCAATGTACAATTCTTTGGTGTTACTCTTTCATTCTGGTTCGCACAGCAAGGTTCAATCTATACTTTTATTATTTTACTATTAATTTATGCATGGCGCATGGACCGTTTGGACAAAGAATATGACGTTGAGGAAATCAAATTGACGGACAAAAAGGAGGTATAAGGTATGAGTGTAGAAGTCTTAACGATAATTTTCATTGTATTTACATTTTCATTATATATTTATATCGGCTGGAGAGCTAGAGCAGTAGATACTAAAAATTTCTATGTAGCCGGTAATAATATACCTGCCGTTGCAAACGGTGCAGCAATCGCAGCCGACTGGATGTCTGCAGCATCATTTATATCAATGGCCGGACTTATTTCGTTCCTTGGTTATGATGGAACAATATACTTAATGGGTTGGACTGGTGGATACGTATTACTTACTATGCTTCTTGCTCCATACCTACGTAAATTCGGAAGATATACTGTACCAGATTTTATAGGTGATCGCTATTATTCTAATACTGCTCGTGCAGTTGCTGCAGTAGCAACTATTATTATATCTATAACTTATGTTGCTGGACAAATGCGTGGTGTAGGTATTGTATTTAGTAGATATCTGCAAGTAGATATAGTTTTAGGAGTTATCATAGGGGTTGTAATTGTTGGTGCATTCGCAATCTTAGGTGGTATGAAAGGTATTACTTGGACTCAAGTTGCTCAATATAGTGTACTTATAATTGCATATTTAATTCCAGCAATTGCTATTGCTAATAAGTTAACTGGAAATCCAGTACCTCAACTTGCTTTAACTTTCTCTGATATTGCAGAACGCTTGTCCCTAATTCAAGTTGATTTAGGATTAACAGAGTATATGGCACCATTTACAGATTTATCAAAGCTTAATGTATTTATGATAGTAGCAGCTTTGATGTGTGGTACTGCAGGATTACCTCATGTAATCACACGTTTTTATACAGCAAAAAGTGTTCGTGCAGCACGTTGGTCTGGAGTTTGGGCGCTAGTATTTATCGCTCTACTTTATACAACTGCTCCAGCAATCGGTGTTTTTGCTAAATATAATTTGATTGATAGCCTTAATGATAAACCTATTGATGAAGTGCGACAAGTAGAATGGGTAGCAAAGTGGGAAACTACTGGATTACTTGTTCTAGATGATAAAGATGGCGATGGAATGCTTAAATTCGCTAATGACGGTACTAACGAAGTTAAAATTGATAAAGATATTATCGTTCTTTCTACACCTGAAGTAGCAGATTTAGCTCCATTTGTAATTGCATTAGTAGCTGCAGGAGGTTTAGCAGCAGCATTATCTACAGCAGCAGGACTTATTCTTGCCATGTCAAGTGCAGTTTCACATGATATTTATTATCGTATCTTTAAAACTAATGCTACTGAGAGAGAAAGGTTAAGAGTAGCGCGGGGAATGATTGTTGTTTCAATTATTATAGCAGGATATTTTGGTATTAATCCGCCGGGATTTGTGGCTGAAGTTGTTGCCATTGCCTTTGGATTAGCCGCCTCGAGTCTGTTCCCAGGTATATTCTTAGGTATATTCGATAAACGGATGAATAAAGAGGGAGCAGTTGCCGGAATGGTAACAGGATTAACCTTTACAGTAATAATGATTGCGTTAATACGTTCTGTACAAATTCTAGGTACTGCTGAACCAATGCTTGATAGTTTCTTTGGAATTAATGCTCAAGGAGTAGGAACAATAGGTATGATTATAAACTTTGCAGTAGCTCTTATTGTTTCTAGAGTTACAGCACCTCCACCAAAGGAAATTCAAGAATTAGTAGAAAATATTCGTATACCTAGAGAACTAGAAGTTAGTAGTAACTAATAATAGTAACAATAATTCTATCTAATTATGATATACTTATCGGGAAGAAAACATTCTTCCCGACTAGTATTTTTTTATCCATTTTTTTCAATAAAATAAGGGGGTAATTATATGATTACGGTATATATTTTTGGAGGTCTTACAATTGCATTATACTTACTATTACCATACTTGGATTTAAGAGTTGTTAAAAAAGCCTTAGGAATCGCCCTTGTTTTAGAGTTATTTTATCTTATAGGTTATTTCTTTTTTGATTGGCCTTTTCCAGATTGGAAAGCACTTATACAAATTGTTATTGTAGTTTTTTTAGGAATGGCACTGGGTGTTGTTTTCTCAAAACTCTGGCCAATTCCTCCCAAAAAAGGTTTTGAAAGAATTCTTAGAACTTTTTTACTTGTGACTCCTGCATTAGGACTAGGAATAGGTCTTCAACTTCTTTTACAAGGAAGTGAAGCTTCACAAGCAATTTATTTAATATTTGCGCTTTCTAGTTGGTTAGGTTCAGGACATTTTATACGTACAGAATAATATACTATTATGTAATATTTTTTAGGGGGGTTATATTTTGACTAAAGACAAAAATGATCCGAAATCAATTAATTATTCTAGTATATTACAAGAAATTCAGCCATTTTCTTATCTTTCACTTGAAGTCTTGGATCAATTAGTTCCAAAAATTGAACGTAAGGTTTTTCCCGTTGATAGTTATATTTTTCGACAAGGTGATGAATCAAAAAAAATACTATTTATTGTAGTTTCTGGATTAGCAGAAATCTCAGTAAAAAATAATAAAGGGGAAAGTTTTGTTTTAGACTATCGAAATCGCAGTAGTTTCTTTGGGGAAACTGTTGTTCTTTCAAATAAATCCTATGTTGCTACCGTAAAATGTCTTACAGAATTAGATTGTCTATTAATAAAAAGCAAAGATATTGAGTTCTTAATTGAAACCAATGGTACCTTTGCTAATCTTTTTAATATGATGGTAGCAGATCACTTTTATAATCTTATAAATAAAATACCTACGGAACAAGGTATAATGAAGGGTTTAATTACATATGAAAATCAAGGGGCTCAAAAGCGCGCTAGTGAGTTAATGAATTCCCCTGTCATTACTTGTTCTCCCACAGATAAAATTAATCAAGTGGCTAAGAAAATGAGTACTAATCATGTCAGTAGTATCGTAATCGTTAATAATGATGGTAATGTTTGTGGTTCAATTACAGAGAAGGACTTAGTTGAAAAAGTTATTGCTAAAAATTTATCCCCTGATAATCATTATGCGTCAGAAATATCTACTAAGGATCCTCTTTGTCTGAGTCCTGATAGCTTTTATTATCAAATACTTCTTGCTATGACAAAAGAAAAAGTCAAACATGCTATTGTTACTGAGGATAATACTCCGATAGGAATAATCACAATTCGTGATTTGATTAGATCAAGAAATAGTGGAGTTATAAGTGTTATAGATAGACTTGAAACTCAGTCCAAATTAAGTGATTTAGCACTTGTCGGACAAGAGATAGAGCAAGTCCTTAACGGTTTAATGATGGAAAAAGCGCCTATTCCTGAAATACTTGATATTATAACCGAATTCTATGATAGAGTAACGCGACAAGTAATTGATTTATCTATTGAAAAAATGTCCTCTGAATTTGGTCCACCACCTGTAAAGTTTTGTTGGCTTACTATGGGAAGTGGTGGTAGAAGAGAACAATTTTTAAGAACAGATCAAGACAATGCTTTAATTTATGAAACAGTAGCTGATGTTGCTCTTGCTAAAAAGGCAG
>JBFXJF010000058.1:0-6671 GCA_050175155.1 Vulcanibacillus sp. | reverse complement strand
AATGATCCTGGTCAATTAATGATTTTGTTACGTTATACAGCTGATAATTTATATTAGGATTTAACGTTTCAGCAACAACATAGTCTTCACCGCTAGAAGTACCGCCGCCATTAAATATAATAGTATTATTATCCACCCTATAACCTCCGCTTGTTGGAGAAGAATTATAGTTGGCCAGATTCCATAAAGTCATTTCATCGTAGAAAGTAAACGGATTAGTTCCGGAAGGGATAGTTTCTTCTTCTTTAGGTTCTAAGTCAGGTAATATTCTTTGATCAGGGAAAATTAATCTAGCAACAATAGTAGAAGCTTCGGTTCTTAGGGCAAAGTTGTTAGGTCTGAATGTTCCATCACCATTACCAGTAAGAATACCTAAAGAATATGCCTTCAAAATGTAGTCTTTATATTCATCATCGATTGTGTAATAATCTTTAATTAGATCAATATAGTCTACCAGGTTTTCAGGATAAACATAATCAGCACCTAAGGCATTAACGACGATTTTAGACATTTCCGATCGCGTGATGTAATTATCGTAGTTGGTATATTCCCCTTCTTCTATTAAACCTATTTTAATAGCTTCATTGATATAATTCAGATACCATTTACCAATAGTAGCATTGCCAACATCATTGCCAATAGCACATAAAACAAGCTTAGTAAATTCCGCTATACTAATATTGTTATTAGGTCTGAATGTTCCGTCACCGTAACCATTAATAACTCCTAGGTCTACTAATAGGATTACATTGTCATAAGCCCAATGGCTCGTACTTAAATCTGTAAATCTGCTAGTTTCTGCAAAGACTAAAGATACTGATGTAAATAAGAGTACAATAGTTAATATGATTATTGATATTTTTTTCATTTAAAATCCTCTCCTTTAGATTTAATACCACTCGTTTCCGTCTTTTATAACATGGATCCATTCGTTTCTTTCCTGTATTTCGTATTCAAAACGCAGATAAAACTTTGATTTAGCTTTAATACTTTCATAATTTTTATAATCTTCGTCAGCCCATTCATGCAGCAAATGTTTAGAACCATCTTTTAAAATTTGAAAAACAGCCCCACCACTAACCATAACATGATCATCATCCGGATTTTCTTTGATTAAATACTGAAAATCCTCAACATAATAAATACCTGATGGAATTAATGTTGCTTTATTGTCTATACTTAGATTGTTAATAAATTTAATAATAAAATTTTTGTAAATAGTCTGATTTGCTTCGTCAAGTTCATTATAACCGTCGATTTTATCGTATTTAATTCCATGTACTTTAAGTAAATCATCGGTGTTTCTAAGCTGAAAATCATCTAACCCATTAACGACATACAAATTAATAATTTGATTTCTTAACATTTTTTCACTCCTTTAGATTTTTTTAAATATATAAACTTGCTAAGAATATTTTGCATATGTTATAATAATAATAGAGAAGGGAAGGGACAAGGCTCTTTGCCCCTCCCAGAAGGATAGGACTCTTACTTTGTCGGTGGGGAACTATCCTTTTTATTTTGGAATAACTTTTTGGCTTTTTCCAAAACATTTAAAAATCTTTCTAAGTTGAGAAGAAATGCTCCAATCACTACCAAAACAAAATAGACTTCTTCCATCTGGTTCACCCCCTTTCACTTGCGTGTAAGGGTTTTTTAAGTGTCCCTTCTCTATTATTACTAGCTTTTAAAAACTAATTTATGGTCTTCTCCTTTTTAACTCAAATTGTAGTATTTTATATCTTTAGTTACCCTTATAATATCACGTTTTAACATTATAAGTCAAGTATAAAATCTTTAAAAACGCTTATAAATAAAGGTTTTGTTTAAAACGGCATCTTCGAAAAGCTTCTTGTCAAAAGGTGGAGATTTAAAAATTTTTAGTGCATTTTTAAAAAATTTTAAATACTACCTTTGACAATAAAGAATTAAGTGCCAAACTCTTGACAAGGAAGGTAGCAGGTGCTACCTTCCTCTGCCTAACCGACGAGGTGGGGGGTTTGGGGGGAAAGCCCATAGTTAAAAGTTTTAGGGTTAAGCCCTTTTTCAAAAGGGCTTAGATAAAATATTATTACTTCTTCCTGAATTACAGTCTAAAAAATAGACTGAACACCAGGACCCGAACAAATATTTGATAGAATATGTGTGGAAAACTTACGTCAACTACTCACCACTTATAGAAGTGGGAGCTTGTAACTAATCGGTAGTGCGAGCGGCATAAATGCCTCCTACCTTTTGTCGCAATTGCGTATTGTTACATCGTAGGGTGGCTGACGCACCCTGTTCCACACAGGAGCTTGCCTGTGTAGAAACGGCATGACGGAACTCTATTCCCGATTGCCTTAAGTTTATTGCTCCAATTCGGTCATCGTTAGAAGTATAACCGCAAGACTTACAAGCGAATGTATGCAGTTTCTTGTTGCGATTTGCTTTTTCTGTATGACCGCATTTGGGGCATTTCTGACTTGTATATTTAGGGTCTACAGCGATGGTTTGTATGCCGTTTTGTTTAGCTTTATACTCAATCTTGTTTCTTAAGTCAAAATAACCCCAAGAAACGGCATAATATCTGTCTTTGCGTTTTACTCGCTCTGTAGACATGCGAATACCCTTCAGGTCTTCTAAAACGATAAGACTGTCTTTCCCTGCAAACTCAACGAGTGCCTTTGCAACTTTATGGTTAATGTCCTGTTGCCAACGGTTTTCTCGATTGCCAATCAGTCTTAATCGTTTACGGGAAGACGGTGTTTGTCGCATTTGTAAAGACTTTCTGACACGCTGAAATTGTGCTTTTTTGCTCTTGATGTGTCTGCCGCCGATAAAAAGCATTTTGTCGTCACCGTTGATGGCTGTGATTAAGTAATTCATGCCAACATCAGCACCAACGACATTTTTAATGTCAGCGTCAGAACAAATTTCAAGCTCCTTTTTGACAGATACATGAAGATAATACTTGCCCTTCTTTTTAACAAGAGTTGCAGTACCGTATTCCCAAGAACCGTCAAAATAATGTTCCAACCCCGTCTTTACAAATGGCAGTTTTATTCTATCCTTTGTTGTACCAATACTCACAAGCCCGGCTTTTAAGAAAGAATAATCACGATTGTATGAGTATTGGAGCTTTGGTTTTTTATATATGGCTAAAGCCCTTTCATTATTAGACTTCATTGATGCATAAGAGCCTGCAACAATAGAGCAAACATTGCAAGCCATTTGTGATTTTAAGCCATATATGGCTCTTAAGTCGCTATAAACAAGAGCCTGTAGCTTTTTAAAAGCAGATAAATAGTTGTTTTCGAAAGCTACTTTGCTTGCATGATTAAGCCCGGCTCTAATAGCATCCAATGTGTCGTCTAACAAAAGACACTGCTCCGGTGTTGGCAGTAACTTCACTTTAGCTGTAACAACCGTTTCTATGATAAACACCTCCTTTCAGTAATATAATATGATTATACCATATTACTGAAAGAAATAATACTTTATTTTGAATGGAAAGCATGTTATTCTTTAAAATCGCTTTTTTCTTTAAGATCTTTAATAATTAGTTTTTCAATGTAATCATTAATACTGTTATTAATTTTATTTATATCGTCAATAATATACTGTGGTAATCTTATTGTTACATTTTCTCTTCTTAATTCAGGTGGTAGTCTTTTTCTACCCATTAAAACACTCTCCTATCTTGTATAATATTCATAAGACGAACTTCTTATAGAATCATTTAAATCTAAAAAAGAAAGTCTAAAGTCACCATATCCTGCATTTATAATTACTACTACAGATGGCTCTGTAATAAGTTTTTGACCGCCGGTGTATGGATCAGTATATAAGAACGGAAAAGAAGTATTGCTATCATCAAAAAAATAAGCGTTATAAGTTATATGTTCTTTCCAATATGAAATAGAAAGAGGATTAAAATTATCATCAAGCTTTAAATTATATTTTAAAATATATTCTATTGCATTAATTGTTTCCGTTTGATTAATAACCTTATAACCTTCAGAATATTGATTCTCATAAAAATATAAAGCTCCGGAACTGGCACATTCATCAGCAACTTGTTTAAGTCTTTCCAATTCCCTTTGATAGGTGTTTGAATCATCTTGATAAATAATAAAAATTGTATATAAGAGAATTAAAGCTACACCGACAATAAGTGATTTCACGGCATGATCAACTCACTTGAAGCGTATTCATCAATAATTATATAACCTGAATTATCGGCATCGGATATTCCCCACAATTTATTAACAGCTACAACTTTATTAATTGGTACACCAATACGATAATGTATTAATTCTGTTTCATCGAAAGCGTTTTTTCTATATTTAGGTGTTTCTGTTACATCAATAATTAATTCAGCTTCGCTTATATCAAATTGTTGACTTAAATTAAATTTAAGCTCATCAACTATCGAATCAGTAAAATAACCTTGTTGCTTTGCCTGTTCTTTTGCATTATTAACATAATGGTAAAAAGCCATTATATTATTATGGTTATAATTATCAAGTGCGTATTGTAAAGGAAAAGATAATAAAAGAATTACCACTGCTGCTAAGACAATTAACTGTTTTATAATAATCACCCTTTTTAATAAAGAGGCTCCCCCGGTGAGAGGGAGCTTCTAAGATAAGGAGGTTTCTATTTATAAGTATCAACCTGATATTGATAAATAGACTTAAACTGATTTTTTAAAGAATCTCCATCGCCAAGAATCCAACCAAAAATATAAATACCTAAAAGAATAGTTCCTACAATAATAATTAATTGTTTCATAGAATTTTACGGTGTTGTTGGAGTAGTTGGGAAATTAGAATCTACATAATTATCAGTATAATTCATAATACTTTCACCTTGCGATTTCATAGAATCTTCGTTATCTCCAAGAATTAGAGAATTAATAACAATAAATCCCAAAATAATAGTTCCTACAATAATAATTAATTGTTTCATTAAAATCCTCTCCTTTAAAAATTTATCGGTATGTAAATGATATTGCTTATATTTTCTTGCTGTTTCAATCTTGTGGTCAGTTTTTCTTCTTTTAAATGATTTTAGTAAGAAACAATTTGCTCGATTAATTCAAGTAGTTTATTATGTCTTCATTACCTACAACAAAACTATTAATACTATTAATAATAATAAACCCCAAAACAATAGTTCCTACAATAATAATAATTAATTGTTTTATTAAAACCCTCTCCTTTAAAAATTTAGTAGTTTAATATATATTAAGTTGATTAATTGTGTCCATCCAGACAGTAACGATAATAAAATTTAATATTATAACAAACACATTAGCAATAATTGGCATATAAATAATGTTACTGACATTCTCTTGATGTTTAAGTCTATTAGTTAATTTTTCTTCTTTCAGATGGTTTTGATAAGAAATAATTTGATCTATTAACTCGACAGGATTTATCTTATCTAACTTAATTAAAATATTACTGAATTCTTTGGCCATATCAGTTCCGATCTCTTCATAAAAATATATTCTAGCTTCTTTATCTTTGCCAAGTATTAGTAGATTAATAGTTTTGATGAAAACAGGCTTTGTAATATTAGAAAATTTCATAATTTTTTCAATCAAAAAAATAGAGGAAAATGGTTTATCATCTTGTGCGATTGCAAGATTTTTTAATTGAGTCATAGCCCGATATAATTCATTATCCTTTTGGTTATTTAGCTGATTTTTAATAAATTTAAGAAAATATCCAAAAGGAGTTAGATAGTTTGTATCAAAAATATAAACCTTAGGATAAGTAATAAAGAAAAAGAAAATTAAAATAAAAAATGTACCTAAAAAACTGTTTTTATTATAAATTTTTAAAAATATATCAATCATTAAAGAAAATATAAGTAAATACCTTATTGTAAAATATTGTAAAGATGATATCTTTAAACCTGATTGTTTAAAAATTGTAGTTAATTCGGAATTTAAAATGTCTTTTTTAAAATTTAAATCCGTATATTTTTTAAATCTCACAGAACTATGCTTTTTAGAAAAAAAGCTATTATAAATTAGCCTAACACCGGAAATTATTAAAAAAAGAATTATAATGTAATAAAAAATTAGTATACTTACTTTAATCACCACCTTACAAATCAAATTTTTTCTTTTTAAAGTAAACGGATATAGCCACATTTAAAAAAGATAAAACGCATATTATAGTAAAATATTTAAGCCCTGTTGAAGTGTTAAATTGATAATGTATATATTTATCTAGCGTAAAATCCATATATTCAATCGCAAAATAAATAGTTAGTATAAACAACCCGGGAGATAAATATTTAAGAATACTAAAACCTTCTATATTTATTCTTTTGTTTTCTTCAAAAGATTTTTTTACCATCTTTAAATCGTCAATAATATCTTGTAAAGCAGTTGTTACATTTGTTCCGTTTTCAATAGAAAGATAAATAGCATTAGATAACATAATTGCCCAATTTGTATTTAAGGCATAAACAAAATCGTTAATAATATCTTCTAACTCTTTATTTGTACTTTCTTTTAGTCTGATTGACATTTTAAATAATAAATTTTTAGTATATGGTGCATTTTCCAAATAACATATTGTTTTATCTATTGCTTCAATCATATTATGATAATTAATTTTATATTGATTAAGCAGCTCTGTAATAAGAAATATACCTTCATGGCTTCCTTC
>JBFXJF010000057.1:0-6838 GCA_050175155.1 Vulcanibacillus sp. | reverse complement strand
ATATTCCCTGTTGTATGTGGTTCATCTTATAAGAACAAAGGTGTTCAGTTGATGTTGGATGCAGTAATTGATTATTTACCAGCTCCAACAGACGTCCCTGCTATAAAAGGGAAAACTGAGGATGGAAAAGAAGAAGTAAGACATTCTGATGATAGTGCACCTTTTTCCGCATTAGCTTTTAAAATAATGACGGATCCGTATGTAGGAAAATTAACTTTTTTCCGTGTGTATTCTGGAACGCTAAATTCTGGATCGTATATATTGAATTCTACGAAAAACAAACGTGAAAGAATTGGTCGTATTTTACAGATGCACGCAAATCATAGAGAAGAAATAAGCGTAGTATATTCAGGAGATATTGCTGCTGGTGTAGGATTAAAGGATACTTCAACAGGGGACACATTATGTGATGAGAAAGATATTGTTATTTTAGAATCAATGGAATTTCCTGATCCAGTTATTCGTTTATCAGTTGAACCTAAAACAAAAGCTGATCAAGATAAAATGGGTATAGCTTTAGCGAAACTAGCTGAAGAAGATCCAACATTTAAAACAAATACAGATGAAGAAACTGGTCAAACTATTATTGCGGGTATGGGCGAATTGCATCTAGATATAATTGTAGACCGTTTAAAACGTGAATTTAAAGTTGAAGCTAATGTTGGTGCACCACAAGTTGCTTACAAAGAAACAATTCGTGCAAAGGCACAAGTTGAAGGAAAGTTTGTTAGACAATCAGGTGGACGTGGTCAATATGGTCATGTATGGATTGAATTTGAACCTCTTGAACAAGGAGAAGGTTTCATCTTTGAAAATAAAATTGTTGGTGGAGTAGTTCCTAAAGAATATATTCCAGCTGTTCAGGCTGGTATTGTGGAATCAGCACAAAATGGAATTCTTTCAGGGTATCCACTAATTGATTTCAAAGCAAAAATCTATGATGGCTCCTATCATGATGTTGACTCTTCAGAAATGGCATTTAAAATTGCTGGTTCAATGGCATTAAAGGCAGCTAAGTCTAAATGTAATCCGGTACTTTTAGAACCATTAATGAAAGTGGAAGTTACAGTACCAGAAGAATATATGGGTGATGTAATGGGAGATCTTAGTTCACGTAGAGGAAGAATTGAAGGAATGGACTCTAATTCAGGCGCACAAAGCATACGTGCATATGTACCTTTGGCTGAGATGTTTGGTTATGCGACTTCACTTCGTTCTCGCACACAAGGACGTGGGAACTATTCTATGCATTTTGATCATTACGAAGAGGTTCCAAAAAATATTGCTGAGGGAATTATTGAAAAACAGCAAGGATAATATTTTTTTTTATTGAATTATTTAATTAAAGGATTTTCACTACTTAATTGTAGGGAAATTTAAATAAATATTAATAAGTTGTATTCTAAGGAGGAAAAAATAAAATGGCTAAAAAGAAATTCGAACGAACAAAAACACATGTCAATATTGGAACTATTGGACACGTTGACCATGGTAAAACTACTTTAACAGCTGCAATCACTACCGTATTAGCAAAAGTAGGTGGAGCAGAAGCAACTGGATATGACCAAATAGATAAAGCTCCAGAGGAGCGTGAACGTGGTATTACAATATCGACTGCTCACGTTGAGTATGAGACTGCTACTCGTCATTATGCTCATGTGGACTGTCCTGGGCATGCCGACTATGTTAAGAACATGATAACTGGTGCAGCTCAGATGGACGGAGCTATTCTTGTGGTTTCTGCCGCAGATGGTCCGATGCCTCAAACTCGTGAACATATTCTTTTATCACGTCAAGTGGGAGTACCTTACATTGTAGTATTTATGAACAAAGTTGATATGGTAGATGATGAAGAACTAATTGAGTTAGTAGAAATGGAAATTCGTGATTTATTAACTGAGTATGAATTCCCTGGAGATGATACTCCAATAATTAAAGGATCTGCGTTAAAGGCATTGGAAAATCCAGATAGTGAATGGGCACAAGGAATAATAGATTTGATGGCTGCTGTTGATGAGTACATTCCTGACCCAGTTCGTGAAACAGATAAACCTTTCTTAATGTCAATTGAGGATGTATTTACTATTACAGGACGTGGTACTGTTGCTACTGGTCGTGTGGATCGTGGTGTAGTTAAAGTAGGAGATGAAGTTGAGATAGTAGGTCTTAGTGAAGAAACTAAGAAAACAGTAGTTACAGGAGTAGAAATGTTCCGCAAATTATTAGATCAAGCTCAAGCTGGCGATAATATAGGAGCACTATTACGTGGAGTTGAACGTAAAGATATTGAACGCGGTCAAGTTTTAGCGAAAACTGGTTCAGTAAAACCTCATACTAAATTTAGTGCTGAAATCTATGTTTTATCAAAAGAAGAAGGTGGACGTCACACTCCATTCTTTAACGGGTATCGTCCACAATTCTATTTCCGTACTACAGATGTTACAGGGGTTATAGATTTACCGGAAGGTACTGAAATGGTTATGCCTGGAGATAGAGTTACTATAGATGTAAACTTGATTGCACCTATAGCAATTGAAGATGGCACACGTTTTGCTATTCGTGAAGGCGGACGTACAGTTGGAGCTGGAGTAGTAGCTTCTATTAGCAAATAATTATAATTAACTAATTGAGAAGAGATCGTTAACACATAGTTTAACGATCTCTTTTTAATATTTAAAATGTGTTTAAAAGAACTGCTTTAGAAAAAATTTTTTGATTCTCATAAAAAACGTGATAAAATTTTGGTTTTATTAAAGAAATTAAAAAGCTATTAGGGGTGTGAGATGGTTAGAGGAGTAAGAAAGGAATATATTGCTATAGTAATTGGGGTTATATCAATCTCAACTGCCGCAGTTCTTGTAAAACTATCAACAGCACCTTCTTCTATATTAGCAGCATATAGAATGTTATTTACAGTAATAATATTATCTGTACCTACTTTAATCTTTAATAGAAAAGAATTTAAAACTTTAACAAAGAAAGATTTAATATATTCATTTCTGTCAGGTATTTTTTTAGCATTTCATTTCTTAGCATGGTTTGAATCGTTGCAATATACATCAGTTGCAAGTTCAGTCGTAATTGTTTCGTTACAACCAATCTTTGCAATGATAGGAGTCTATATTTTTTTTAAGGAGAGAATTACAAGAATTGAATTAATAGGTGCTTTGTTGGCTGTAACGGGAAGTATTATTATAGGGTGGGGAGACTTTAAATTAGGAAATCAAGCAATTTACGGAGATATATTAGCTTTGCTAGGAGCGGCTTTGGTTACTGGCTACTGGCTATTAGGACAAAATGTTAGAAAGAGGTTATCTTTACTTCCTTATGTCCTATTAGTTTATTGCACAAGTTTCGTAGTATTAATAATATATAATTTAATATCTAATACAAATCTAATACATTATTCTATAAGAGAATGGATAATATTTATCGCACTAGCAATAATTCCAACTATTTTCGGACATACTGCCTTAAATTGGGCAGTAAAATATCTTAGTACAACAACAATTTCAATTAGTATTCTAGCTGAACCAATTGGAGCCTCTATATTAGCATACATAATTTTAGGCGAAATTATTTTAGTAACGCAAGTTATTGGAGGATTAGTAATAATATTAGGTATATCTATATATTTAATAAGTTTAAGTTCAAAAAAAAACTTGCAATAAATAAAAGTTTTTTATATAATATTTAATGTTGGTCTATAAGGCTTTGCGATGATGTGAAAGGTTGCTGACACACCCGGACCCTTTGCCATGAGGGAGGCGGATTGTTAGGGAATTTTCACTGAGAATGTCTATTTAAAAATGGGCGATAAGGAGGGAAAATAATGGCAAAACAAAAAATTCGTATTCGATTAAAAGCTTATGATCATAGGATTTTGGATCAATCTGCGGAGAAAATAGTTGATACAGCAAAACGCTCTGGTGCTTCGGTTTCTGGACCAATACCATTGCCAACAGAGAAGTCTGTATATACTGTGCTTCGTGCCGTTCACAAGTATAAAGATTCTCGTGAACAATTTGAAATGCGTACGCATAAACGTTTAATTGATATTTTAAATCCTACACCTCAAACAGTGGATTCTCTAATGAGATTAGACTTACCGTCTGGTGTAGATATTGAAATCAAATTATAATTATTTACTTAACTAACATATAGGAGGTGGCCAATATGACTAAAGGAATCTTAGGGAAAAAATTAGGAATGACCCAGATTTTTACCAAAGATGGGGAAGCAATATCTGTGACAGTAGTTCAAGCTGGACCATGCGTTGTTCTTCAGAAAAAGGATACTGAGAATGATGGTTATGAATCAATTCAATTGGGTTTTGAAGAGAAAAAAGCATTTAGGGCAAATAAGCCTGAGCTTGGACATATTAAAAAAGCTGATACAACTCCTAAGCGCTTCGTTAAAGAAATTCGTGGTATGTCAATGGATTACGAAGTTGGTCAACAACTAAAAGCTGATATATTTACAGATGGTGAATTTGTCGATGTAGTTGGTATTAGCAAAGGTAAAGGTTTTGCTGGATCAATAAAAAGACATAATCAATCACGTGGACCAATGGCCCATGGATCGCGTTATCATAGGAGACCTGGATCAATGGGACCTGTAGCTCCGAATAGAGTTATGAAAGGTAAACCATTACCAGGAAGAATGGGATCTGAAAGAGTAACTATTCAGAATTTAGAAGTTGTAAAAGTAGATGGAGAAAGAGATCTTTTATTGATTAAAGGATCAGTACCTGGAGTAAAAAATAGTTTTGTTATTGTTAAAGAATCAGTAAAAAAAGCGAATAAATGAATTGTTTAGAGAAAGGAGGATTCGCTATGCCTAAAGTAGCTCTATATGACATGAGTGGAACTCAAGTTGGTCAAATTGAGTTAGCAGATTCGATATTTGGGATAAAACCAAATGAGTCAGTACTTCATGATGCAGTGGTTATGCAACAGGCCTCATTACGTCAAGGAACTCATAAAGTTAAAGGACGTTCAGAAGTAAGAGGAGGAGGAAGAAAACCATGGCGTCAAAAAGGGACCGGCCGTGCGCGACAAGGTAGTATTCGTTCGCCACAATGGGTTGGTGGTGGTACAGTTTTTGGACCAACCCCTAGAAGCTATGCTTACAAATTACCTAAAAAAGTTCGTCGTCTAGCAATTAAATCCGCATTATCAAGTAAAGTTTTGGAAAATGAACTTATTGTAATAAATGAATTAACTATTGATGCTCCAAAAACAAAAGAAATAGTTAATATATTAAATAATTTAAAAATAGGTAGTAAGGTATTAATTGTAGACAAAGAATATAATGATGCTGTAGCGTTATCATCTCGAAATATTCAAGGAGTTAAATTTGTTACAGCTGAAGGAATTAATGTTCTCGATATTTTATATCATGATAAGTTAATCCTAACTAAAGAGGCAGTGGCGAAGATAGAGGAGGTGCTAGTATAATGAAAAATCCTCGCGATATCATTAAGCGTCCAGTAATCACTGAAAAGACAAGTGATTTTATGGCTGAAAACAAATATGTTTTTGAAGTAGATAAGAGATCGAATAAAACAGAAGTGAAACTAGCTATTGAGAATATTTTTGATGTAAAAGTAAAAAAAGTTAATGTAATTAAGATGCCGGCAAAGCCAAAGAGCTATGGTCGGTATAATGGTTATAGATCATCGTGGAAAAAAGCAATCGTTACATTAACTGAAGATAGTAAAACAATTGAGTTTTTTGAAGCATAAGGAAATAGCAAAGGAGGGAAAAATTAATGGGGATTAAAAAGTATAAACCAACCTCGGCTGGTAGACGCGGAATGACGGCTTTTACCTTTGAGGAACTAACTACTGACAAACCAGAAAAATCCTTATTAGCACCTTTAAAAAGAAAAGCAGGAAGAAATAATCAGGGTAAATTGACTGTTCGTCACCATGGCGGGGGACATAAGCGACAATATCGTATTATTGATTTTAAACGAAATAAAGATGGAATACCAGGTCGCGTTGCTACAATAGAATATGATCCAAATCGTTCTGCAAACATAGCTTTGATAAATTACGTTGACGGTGAAAAGAGATATATTCTTGCACCTAATGGATTAAAGGTAGGTAGTATAATCGAGTCTGGTCCTAAATCTGACATTGTTGTTGGAAATGCATTACCATTAGAAAATATTCCTGTTGGTACAATAGTTCATAACATTGAGATGAAAGCTGGCAAAGGCGGGCAGTTAGTCCGTGCTGCAGGAACTGAGGCTCAATTACTTGGTAAGGATAAGGATTATGTTACTATCCGTTTAAGTTCTGGTGAAGTTAGAATGATTCGCAAAGAATGCAGAGCTACAATAGGCCAAGTTGGCAATTTAGATTATGAAAATGTTAAAATTGGTAAGGCAGGACGTTCTCGTTGGTTAGGAATACGACCAACTGTACGAGGTGTAGTAATGAATCCTAATGACCATCCACATGGTGGGGGAGAAGGTAAAGCACCTATAGGTCGTAAATCACCAGTTACTCCTTGGGGGAAACCTACTTTAGGTTATAAAACTCGTAAAAAGAATAAGGCATCTAGCAAATATATTATTCGTGGTCGTAAGAAATAAATAAATTATTGTTAAGTTAGATGGATAATAATGAAAGAAAATTAAATAATTAGCCATCTTGAAGGGAGGTATTTGCATGGGACGTAGCTTAAAAAAGGGACCCTTTGCTGATAGCCATTTAACAAAAAAAGTTGAAGTGTTAAATGAAAAAAATGAAAAAAAAGTTATAAAAACATGGTCTCGTCGTTCTACGATTTTCCCTCAATATATAGGACATACTATTGCGGTGCATGAT
>JBFXJF010000056.1:0-6856 GCA_050175155.1 Vulcanibacillus sp. | reverse complement strand
TGCCTCCTTTACTACAGCATCATTATAACATAGACATTCCATTTTGTGACATTTTTTCTGATATTAAGAGAATTTTTGTCACAAACGACTCAGGTACTTCCATGAAGTCAAGAGATAGACTACAAGATTTATTAAGAAAGGTTTATGCAGGTCATATTGATTTAGTCTTAGTTAAGTCATTATCTAGATTTGCAAAAAATACTATTGATGCATTACCCATCATTAAAGAAACCAGAAAACTGGGTGTTGAGTTCTACTTTGAAAAAGAAGGGATATACAGTCTTGATCCTGCAATCGATATACTTTTTATCATGATGGCCAGTATGGCAGAGCAGGAATCAGGCTCAATGTCACAAAAAATCAGTTGGAGCTTTCAAAAACAAGCTCAAAAGGGCAAAGTATCACTTCATAAATGTATTGGTTACACACTTACAAAAGATAAAAAGTTTGTTATTAATAAAGATGAAGCACCCATCGTCAGAAAGGTATTTCAGATGAAAATTGATGGGTCTTCTAATAAAGATATATTTGAAGTGATGGTTGTTGTGGATTTAGAGAATTATGTGTTTGTAATAAATGCGAGTGGAAAGAAAACGGATACCGAGACATTCAAAAAAGTAACGGAGATTAAACCGTTACTTCAGAGTCGCTGTAAGTCTAAAACTAATGAAATACAGGATTTAAATTGGTTTATTGTACTAAACTGAAAAGTATTTTTTACGCTTTCTTCCCCATATAAATCGCTGGAGATTTTTTAGAGATATTAAAATACCAATTCAATTCATCAATACTTTTCGGAATAAAACCCGATAAAATCATGGCACCTTTAAATTGACCATTTGTTAAATATATATCCGTGTCTTTCTCCAAAATGTGTTTTAGTCCATATGAACTCATATCAAGGTAAATTGACTGAGATGGCACGAAATACTTTTCACACCACGCAAGCACTTTTCGCCTAGTTTCATCATCTAAGTTCATAAAATCTGAAGGTCTGTCCAATTCTTGATAAGTTTCATAATAGCCATATCTATTACTCCCCTCTCTTCTAATTAATGCCGAATCCCTTAATTTTTTTATGTAATATTTAGCTCCATCTCTAGTTATTCCTAGTTTTGATGAAATCATTTCGTAATCGGTATTCTTATCATTTTCTATCATTTCAACAATAATTTCATTATTTGGATTTTCAAGGAATAGTTCCTGTCTACTTTTGAATAAATTAATATTATTAAGGTAGTTCTTTGAGGTAGTTAATGGGGTAGTTTGATTTTTGACTGTGGAAATGAATTTTTTGTTTGCCAATCGTATAGTAAAAGATACATCTGTCGATTTGAAAAGTGGAGTGTAAGAATCTCCTAAATCCCGATAATCTGAAATAATATTAGCAAAACCCGATCCTTTATTTTCCATAAGTTTTAGTTTTTCCAGTGTGTGGCATATTATAGAATTTCTTCTTTGTGACACGGTATTTTCATCAAGTCTTTGATAACCTATTGTAGTACCATGTAACATTGATCCCGGTGAACTAATTTCAATTCGATCTTTAAAACAATCTATCGCAATTTCATTGCCATCGATTGTGTAATCTCTATGCGCCAGAGCGTTTACAATTGCTTCTCGTAAAGATAAATATGAAAAAGATCCTATATCTTGTCTTCTCAAATCAGTTTTTTGTCCACCAAACATGTAATAGGGTACATTTTGAATATTTTCAATAGCTTTATGCAATAGAAAAATAATATTCCCAGTGTGTTTCTTACTGTCTATATAAGTTTTACTGCCTTTAGTATCACCAGGCCATACAGTAACCACAATGTTCCCATTTTCATATTGATTGTAGTCAGAAAACAAAAGACCTGCTAAAGTCAAGTAGCCGTCTTGGCTAATCAACCCCAAACTCTTCTGTAGTTTATTTGTTACACTTTCACCATTGTTTGATTTCATGTATTCTTCATTAAAAATAGTAAATGTCGTGTCATTACTTCTGATACCTATTACCGTCTTATCATATTCGTATTTCTTAATGTTAAGTGCCATTTTTAGAATTTCTTCGGGAATAGCAAACGTCGTTTGTCCATTTCTCCTTACGTATATTTGATTCCCGTTTTGAGCATCTTTAAAAAAAGTAATTCCGTATTCGTTTTTGTAAATAGTCAAATCAACAATATACTTATCGCTTACTTCTATAGTAGTTATCTCGTATTTTGGTATTGGTGTAATATTTGAAAATATCCCATTATTAATTGTTTGTTTAATAACATCAATTTCTTTTTGATTGAAAGTAAAGAGTTCGTTATCATCATTGTTTACACCTATATAGATGTGTCCACCTTTTGAGTTTGAAAACCCACAAATTGTTTTTAACCATCGTTTATCTTCTTTTGGATTTAGGTTTTTTTTAAATTCATATATGTCAGTTTCAAATATTAACCCCTTGAATAAGTCATTTATCTTCATTATTTTCACCTCAAGGGTAGTATATCATTTTATATTAGGGTAGTCAATAGGGCAGTCCTAAATCGGTTTTTTATTAAGGGTTTTTCATTCGCATAGAGTACTTATGTTTTATTAATTCGGGTTTTGATTAAACCATTTTACTAGTTTTTAACTGAACATTTTGCGAACAACACATTCTTAAAATTGTTAATTCCTTTGTAAATTCTATTACTTTCATCAACTATCGCGTTAATGCTCTGGAATATGAATACAGTGTCATTTGATTAAACATCTGCAATTCTAAAATTATTTAACAAAGGTCCATTCAGTAGGCGTTTTTTTAACTATTCAAACTGTTGATAAAAGTTGATCTTTCCAAAATCTTTTACCTATCTGATGATGATAGTTATATGTATAGTTTTTCATTTCAATATCTTTAATCTTTTCATATGAATGAACTTTACTTTTTCCAACAGGTTTACGTTCAGACTTATGAATAATAGCATCACTTAAAATGTTTTCCAGATGCTGATACTCACTATTTTCTCCTAGACTCGCCATAACAAGTGCGTTTCTAAAATATGCTGCATGCTTCTTTAAGAGTTTTTCATCCAATGTGTAGTTGTAATTCTTTAGAAAGAAATACAAATAAGTCGCCAATGTTCTCGTGTTTCCTTCTCTAAAAGGATGAATCTTCCATAATAAAGCAATATATCTTGTTACTTCATAGATGAATGATGATTCATTAAATGTTTTTCAAGGTTTCTGAAAATAAATTTGATGGATAGTATTAACCGCTTGGATGATTTTAGATTTATCTTCATATTTGACACTGAGTCCATTTAATACGAGTTCAGACTTTTCAATATTAATGGTTCGAGATGTTCCTACCCAATCATATATATCGCTAAACAAGCGTTTATGGATATCAAATATCTGATTTGTATGTATAATAAGGTAATTTTCTTTAAACAGTTTTAATAAAGCTAGATTTACAACCGTATTTTCATAGGCTTCTAAACCTTCTTCATTTTTAATATTCAAAACATTCCTTAAAACATTACTGTTCTTATACAAGTACGGATCAGACATTTGCGAACTCCCTCTTTATAGCATATAAGGCTACATCATAATCAATATCTCCTTTAGCATAAAGCGAGATTATTTTATTAAACTTCTTAGGATATGTTTTTCCGCCAGTTAAGTTAATTACTTCTGCTAATGCTTTTGTCTTGGCAACTATTTCTTTTTTAGGTTTTCTAACCTCAAAAGGCAAGCCTTGATTTAGGGATATTTGCTTAAGATAAATATCGATTGCAGTCGACATATTGATGCCTAAATCAGCCAGAATTTCATCTACTTCACTTTTAGTTTTTTCATCAACGCGAACATTGATATAAGCTTCTTTTCTCATCATAACACCTCAACTGTATTGTAACACATATGTGTTACATAAGCAATAGAGAAATTTGTCTATTTTTAGTTTATATTTTAAATCAATCACGTTAATCTTTAATCATAAAGAATAATATGCTCTATGTGAAATTTAAACAATCATGACTCAACTTTTTATTACTCTAGTAATGATGGATACATCATTAGTTACACTTTTAACAAGGCAATTTTTTTCTTCTTCAACATCCAAATAAATATTCCACCTGTTAATAATGCATCTACTGCTATTCCTAACGCAAACATCAAAGCTATCAGTAATAATGTCGGTTGATATATTCCTAATACATAAAGAATAAATAAAGTACCGTAGAATAGAGTATTTACAGCTACAGATTGAAATAACATATAGTCCGTTTTACCTAATCCATAAAAAATACTGTCAATCACGTTATTAAAAGCAAATAATACATAAAAACCAACACTAATCATCACAACGTTGAAAACATCTTGATAAGCACTATATTGTAATAAATCTCTCATAAATGGTTTCCATAATGGAATTGAAATAAACCAAATAATTACTATAAACAAAGTAATAGTAAAATAACCCAAACTCTTGCTTTTTACTGCTTCTAGTTTTTCTTCACCACAATCAGCTTTTATCAATTCTCCAAGTTGCAAGATTGGCAATAATAACCAACCCCAAATAAAGTTATTCGCTACCCAAAAAGTGCCTTGCTCACCAACCATATTAACCATTCTAACAACCATTAATATAAAAGCGACATTTCTGACTAAAGTTTCAAGTCCTGATAAACCACCAACTTTATATAACGTTTTAAACCATGAAAAATCAAGTTTTGACTTAAGAAAGAGATTTATATAATTTCTCTTTAGTAGATATAATGTGATGATGAATATCAAAACATTTACTATAATATTGCTAATTGCAATACCATTGACTCCTAAATTCAATGATATTGGTAATGTAGATACCATAAATGTATCGAGTAAAATTGTCAAAATCAATTGGAATAATAATACTAAATATATATTCTTATCTTTTCTAATAGTTACTAAGACAACTAACATAAATTTTACAGCCGTCATAAATATTTGAGCTATAGTTTCTAGTCTAATAAATGTAACTGTTTGATCAATAATAGAAGAATCTTGAGCCATGAAAATAACTAATGGTTTAGCAAAGATAAATATAATCAAAGATAAAGTAAAATACATTAAAATAGTAAATAATAATCCCGTCTTAATTCTATTGACCAAGGCACTTTTATCGAGAGCGACAGCTCCGATAAAAAAGAATAAAGGTAAGATTAACGATTCTTGTAATATCTCATAAAGAATATTAACCCACTGCAGTTGTCCAGCTATACTAAAACTATAACTATTAGGTAGTTGGCCAATTAAAAAGATTCTGAATGTAGTATATATCGTGGGGACTAATCCAAAAATTAACAAAGCGGCAAACATCCGAAAATCAATTTTTTTTAGTGACAATTGAATCTTATTTATCATTATAATCTCCTTAATAAGATCAGTTTTTATTCAATTTTCTTAGTAATATACAGTTTTTCTATGTCCAAGGAGGTAATCCCAAGGGATTATTAATTAAATCGATATGATTATTAATGATACTCTCAAAGTATGAATCATAATTCCATTTAGTATAAAATAAATTTTCATTAAAAATTTTTTCGCATAGTTCTTCAAAAAAGTTTAAAGAATCCGTGAAAATACTTTCAATGTAATCAAAGTCAATTTTTAAAACGGATAATGCTTGCTTACCATGTGAGAATTTTTGATTTTTCAATAACATCTCTGGATAATTATTTACCATTTTTTTATATAAGTCTAAAGAATTATGCTTTAAAAAATTCCATACTTTGTACATTTTATCATAATTTCTATAGCTATTTAAGTCTTCAAGTTTCAAAATTTTATCTTTTACAATAGTTTTTGCTTGATAGCCTTGAACAAAACTATTGAATTCTGATCTTTTGAATGTTTCTTCTTTATATCCATTGAGAGTTAGTACTTCTATAGTGACTGATTCCAATCCAGACATATATTGATGAACAAACTGGGAGATTAGGCTTTTTATGACGTACTCATATTGATTGCCTCTTGCCAAATTAGCCATCCAACCAAGTATAGAACACTCATCCATGTCCATGATTCCTGTTTGCATGAAATAGCCTGTTCTAGCTTCCTCTCCTACTTGTCCAGGAGTTTTAATCATTTCAATAATTGGCAAAATTTCATTTTTCCACATGTTTTGCATACTCTCAATATATCTTTTAAAAATATTAATCATGTAATCATAAAAATGTATTTTATAGGGAACAAAATAAACAGTCTTTCTCGGTTTATTAACTTCATTAAATATCTCTTCATCCAAAAAAAATGTTTTTGCCATTCTTCTAACGTCAACCCTGACTCTACCATTCTTCTTAAGTAAGCCATAATACTCTGGTTGTTCATCAGAATATTTATTATAATCTTTAACTTGTCTATTACTGTTTTTTTTCATATAAGCCCTCCTTATATTGACCAATATAAGAACGAAAAGGACATAGCTGCTTGCTATGTCCTTTTGCACTTTAATTTTCGACTTTTAAAGTGTTTTTGTAAGACACTAGCTACACCACGCTGAACATGAAACAAAGATACATAACGGCATAAACAAGCTGATGTCTCTACACTAAATATATATCCCGTCCATAACCTTTAGGTATTGTTAGAAAGACATTTCATAACATTGCTCTGAATTAACAAATGTGCCTTACATTTAAATTATACAAAGCATTAATATTTTTGTCAAAATTATTTTATTTGTCTTCCTTTGAAGACTTGTGTTCGTCGTTGTTAGGATTTTGTTGGTTAGCATGATTATCAGTGTTAGCTTGATGTGCAGAATTGTTGGGGTTGTTTTGATTAGCATAATTATCTCTTTGGGATTGACTGTGAGTATTGCCAGAAACGCCATGACCTTTTGACATAATAA
>JBFXJF010000055.1:0-7605 GCA_050175155.1 Vulcanibacillus sp. | reverse complement strand
GCTTTTTTCCATGACCGTTGTGGGCAATAGTGATTAGAGAATCTTTTGGGGGCTTCAATAATGAATTTACAGGATATGAAAAACAAACTATACTTGGTCTTAAGGAAAAAATGACTTATATTTCTAAGATTAATTCTACTTATTAAATCGGAGTAAAACAATGTCAAACTATTACTTAATTCTTAGTAAATCTAGTATTACTATCTTATTATTAATTGCGCATGTTGTATTTCTACCTATTTCTTCTTATAGTCAGGTGTTACCACTAGAAACAATTATTCAACAAGGCCATACAGAATATATTAATTCGATTGATTATAGCCCTGATGGTAAATATATCTTAACTGGGAGTGGAGATAAAACTGCTATTCTTTGGGAAATTGAAACTGGTAAGCAAATAAGAACATTTTCAGGTCACAAAAGTTGTATTAATTCCGCCAAATTTAGTCCTAATAGTGAATATATTTTAACTGGGAGTAGAGATAAAACTGCTATTCTTTGGGAAATTGATACTGGCAAGAAAATCAAAATATTTAATGATTTTAAAGAAAAAATATATGTATTATATAAAGCTGCTTTCACTCCTGATGGTAAAAATGTCGTTATTGGTACTTCATCAAAAATTTTTATTTTTGATATCAAATCAAGTCAAATAGTTAAAACTATCCCTGTAAAAACTAGTACTTTTTCGATAAGTCCTGATGGAAGATTTTTAGCAGTTGTTTCTGAAATAGGAAATATAAATAACATTAATAGAAAATCTTATAGAATAGTATTGAGGGAAATTAAATCAGGAAAAATATACAAAACATTTAAAGAGCAATCCGCCATTATAAACTCTGTCTGTTTTAGCCCCGATGGGAAATCTATATCTACTGGTTCTGGTACATTTGGTAATTTTTCTGATAATTATTCTATTAAACTATGGAATATTGATAATGAAAAAGAGAATAAATTATTTATTGGACATTCTAGTGAAATAAACTCCATTGCATTTAGTCAAAACGGAAAATATTTAGCCTCAAGTTCACTTAGTAATCATTATACTACAGACAACTCTGTTAGATTATGGGATATTGATACCGGGAAACAATTACAGGTATTCAATTCAGAAGTTAAAATAAAATCTGTATGTTTTAGTCCATGTGGGGGAAATATTGTTATTGGGATGCTTAACGGCGGTTTAAAATTATGGAACATTAATGAATGGAAAGAAATTAAAATAATCAAAGGTAATGCTTTTAATGTTAATTCTGTTGATATCAGTAAAGATGGCAGAGTTTTTGCGATAGGTAGCGGAAATCGCATGGCATTATGGGATATTGATGCAAATAAAGTAAAAATCATTTCTGATAGTACAAATTTCTTATCAATAGCTCTCCATCCCAATGGAAAAAATATAGCTTCTTGCTCAGGTTACATCGGTAAGGATAATTGTGCAAAAATATGGGATATAAAAACTGGTAAAATAACTCGTGTTTTTGAAGACAAAGATACTCCTTCATGGTATTTCTCTCTTGATTTTAGCCCTGATGGAGAACATCTCGTAACCGGTGGTAACGATGATTTAGCAGAGATTTGGAGTTCCAAAACAGGCAATAAAATTAAAGCTTTCAAAGGTCATTCTGATAATATAAAATCTGTATGTTTTAGTCCTGATGGTAACTATATTTTTACAACTAGTTCTGATCGTACTGCTAGGCTTTGGGATGTAAACAATGGAAAAGAGTTAAAATCATATAATAACAAGTGTAATGATGATAAATATCCAAGTCCTGCTAGGGATGCCGTTTTTAATTCCGATGGAAAATATATTGTAACAGGTGGATCCATTGGTGCATTGTTATTTAAAATTTCTTCTAGTAATAGCATAAAGGAATATAAGAGAGAATCTCATTTCGTAAATTCTGTTTGTTTTAGTCCTGGTGGAGAGTTTTTAATTACTGGTGGTCAAGACAATGCTGTAGTACTTTGGAATGTTAATACTGGTAATGAGATTAAAGTTTTTAACGGTCATTCTGGTGATATTAATTCTGTGATATTTCATCCGAATGGGAAACTGTTTTTATCTGCAAGTGATGATGGTACTACAAAGCTCTGGGATATAAGTTCTGGAGAAGAACTCGCCACATTAATATCAGTTGGTGAAAACGATTGGGTAGTTACTACACCTGATGGTTTCTTCGATACCTCAGAAGGTGGAAAGAATAGTGTGCATTTTGTTAAAGGATTAGAAGTTTATGAATTAGATCAATTTTTTGAAGAATTCTATAGACCAGGTCTTTTGGCCGAGGTAATGAGTGGTGAAAAGAGTAATCGTCCTGACATTACCATTGAAGATAAATTACTCGGATCTCCTCCCCCAAATGTTGAAATTATATCTCCACAAATTGACCAGAAATTCACGAATCAAACAATTAAAGTAGAAATCAAAGCTATTAATACTGGAGGTGGTATTGATGAAGTTAAGCTACTTCACAATGGCAAACGAGTTGCGGGAGAGTCAAGAGGAATCAAGATTAAATCAACGAATAAAGAAATCTATGAGACTTTTAATATTTCGTTAGTAAAAGGTGATAACGAGTTAATAGCCTCAGCTTTTAGCAAAGGTAGAATAGAATCAAAAGGCTACAAAATCAATATTTCATATAACGGTCCTTCAAAAATTGCTACTTCATACATTCTGGCAATTGGTATTAATGAATACAAAAACAAACAATTAAATCTTAACTATGCTAAATCCGATGCCGAAGCTTTTGTAAAAATAGTATCAAGTAAGAGTCATAATCTTTTTGATAAAATTGAAATTATAACTCTTTACGATATTGAAGCAAATATGACTAATATTCTTAATGCCTTAGATGATATAGCTCAAAAAGCTAAACCAGAAGATGTTTTTACATTCTTTTATGCCGGTCATGGCAGTGTTATAGATAATCGCTATTATATAGTCACATCAGAAAATATTAAATTATATGATAGAGAAAAACTTGACAAGAATGCATTATACATAAAAATGTTACAGGATAAGTTAAGCGATATTAAAGCCTTGAAACAGTTAGTTGTTATGGATGCATGCCAATCAGGTGCTGCAACTGAAATGTTAGCTCTCAGAGGTGCAGCAGAAGAAAAAGCTTTGGCACAACTTGGACGAAGTGCCGGTGTTCATGTTTTTGCTTCTTCTGGCTCAGATCAGTTTGCTTCGGAGTTTAATGAATTGAAACACGGTGTTTTTACCTACGTGCTTCTTGAAGCACTTCAAGGGAAGGCCGATGGTTCACCTAAAGATGGTAAAGTAACTATAAATGAATTGAAATCATATATCGAAGATCAAGTACCTGTACAAACAGAAAAATACAAGGGTGAGACCCAGTATCCGACTACTGTTTCTAAAGGCCAGGATTTTCCTGTAATTTTAATTAAATAATTTATTGGGAGATAAAACAATGGTAAGATTTTACTTAACACTTATCAAAACCAAAAATATTCTACTATTATTTTTTGCATTTCTTATTTTTTCATTACCGATATTTTCTCAGGAATTAACTCTTGAAACAGCTGTACAGGTTGGTCATACAAAAGGATTACAAAATATAAATTTCAGCCCTGATGGAAACTATATTCTAACAACTGGTGAAAACGCTAAACTTTGGGATGCTGTAACTGCCACTGAGATTAGAACATTTAGGGGAAACTCAGATTTTGGTATAAATTCTGTCTGTTTTACATCTGATTCAAAGTCAATTCTTATTCAAGATACTTATAAAACTGCAAAACTTTATGACCTTATTACAGGCAATATTTTGAGTTCTTTTGAAGGAGAAAATGGAAAATGTAAAATTAAAAGCATTCATATAATATCTGAAAACAATATGGTTATGATTGTTTTTTCCGATTCTGTGATTTATTTCGATTTATCAGGTACTATAATAAAAACAGTTAAGTTAAATGTCGATACTTTCGTGGAGCATAGTTCACTAAGTACTGATTCTCGTTATCTAGTAACCACTCACTTCAGAGAATTTAAATTGTGGGATCCAAATACAGGTAAAGATTTAATAAAAGTTAGAGATGAAGACAGCTTTATTACTTCAATAAACTTTAGTCCTGACGGGAGATATATTCTAACAGGAAAATATGACAACAAATCAAAATTATGGGATATTAAGACAGGTGAATTACTCAAGATATTTGAGGGTAACGCTCCCACATTTAGCCCTAATAATAAATATATTGCAACAATTGATAATGATACGACAAAACTATGGAATGTTGACACGGGGAAATTGATTAGATTTTGTACAGGTCATACAAGTAGGATTATCTCAGTGAAATTTAGCCCAAATAGTAAATATCTTGTAACAGGAAGCTTCGATAAAACAGCAATACTTTGTGAAGTAGAAACAGGGAAACAGTTGCAAATATTTAAAGGTAAAGTAAATCGTGTCAAGGATATGCATTTCACTGCCAACAAAGAGCATCTAGCATTAATCAACAACAATTTAATACAATATTTTGACTTCAATGCTTGTAAAGTAGAGAAGGATTTTCTTATTGATAATGAACAAATTGATTTTAGTCCAGATGGGAAATATATATTAGCAGGTTCTCAGGACAGAACAGCAAAGTTGTATGATGCTGAAACTGGTAAGTTATTACAAATTTTTAAAGGCCACAATGGCTTTGTAGCTTCCGTTGCATTTAATCCAGATGCGAAATATTTTGCTACTGGAAGTGGTCAATACGATGGTAAAGTAAGACTATGGAATATTAATTCAGGTAAAGAAGTCAATGCATCAGAAGGATTTGAATTTGGTGTTTCATCCATTGATTTTAGTCCAGATGGAAAACTATATGTTACATCTGAAGGTGGAAATCATGAAGTTAAAATATGGGACACTAATACTAGTAGCTTAATTAAAACATTGATAAATTATGATGGTAGTGGAATTAATCCTGAATATATTCATCATGCTTATTTTAATTCAGATGGGAAATATATTGTGGTAGTTGGAATAAATGAAGTATCAATTTATGATCCCCTCAAAAATAGTAAAATATATACATTTAAAGAATCAAACTACCCTATATCCGATGCAATAATGAATAAAGACAATAATATATTATTTACTGGAAGTATTTATGGTGAAATAAAGTTATGGGATATAAAATCAGGGAAACTACTTAAAACCACACAAGGTCACTCTAGTATTATCAACTCAATGATTATTCATCCGAATGGAAAATATTTAATATCTGCAAGTGAAGACGGTACAACAAAGCTGTGGGATATAAGTTCCGGAGAAGAACTCGCCACATTAATTTCAATTGGTGAAAACGATTGGGTAGTTACTACACCGGATGGTTTCTTCGATGCTTCAGAAGGTGGAAAGAATAGTGTGCATTTTGTTAAAGGATTAGAAGTTTATGAATTAGATCAATTTTTTGAAGAATTCTATAGACCAGGTCTTTTGGCCGAGGTAACGAGTGGTGAAAAGAGTAATCGTCCTGACATTACCATTGAAGATAAATTACTCGAATCTCCTCCCCCTAATGTTGAAATTATATCCCCACAAATTGACCAGAAATTCACGAATCAAACAATTAAAGTAGAAATCAAAGCTATTAATACTGGAGGTGGTATTGATGAAGTTAAGCTACTTCACAATGGCAAACGAGTTGCGGGAGAGTCAAGAGGAATCAAGATTAAATCAACGAATAAAGAAATCTATGAGACTTTTAATATTTCGTTAGTAAAAGGTGATAACGAGTTAATAGCCTCAGCTTTTAGCAAAGGTAGAATAGAATCAAAAGGCTACAAAATCAATATTTCATATAACGGTCCTTCAAAAATTGCTACTTCATACATTCTGGCAATTGGTATTAATGAATACAAAAACAAACAATTAAATCTTAACTATGCTAAATCCGATGCCGAAGCTTTTGTAAAAATAGTATCAAGTAAGAGTCATAATCTTTTTGATAAAATTGAAATTATAACTCTTTACGATATTGAAGCAAATATGACTAATATTCTTAATGCCTTAGATGATATAGCTCAAAAAGCTAAACCAGAAGATGTTTTTACATTCTTTTATGCCGGTCATGGCAGTGTTATAGATAATCGCTATTATATAGTCACATCAGAAAATATTAAATTATATGATAGAGAAAAACTTGACAAGAATGCATTATACATAAAAATGTTACAGGATAAGTTAAGCGATATTAAAGCCTTGAAACAGTTAGTTGTTATGGATGCATGCCAATCAGGTGCTGCAACTGAAATGTTAGCTCTCAGAGGTGCAGCAGAAGAAAAAGCTTTGGCACAACTTGGACGTAGTGCCGGTGTTCATGTTTTTGCTTCTTCTGGTTCAGACCAATTTGCTTCGGAGTTCAATGAGTTGAAACATGGTGTTTTTACCTACGTGCTTCTTGAAGCTCTTCAGGGGAAGGCCGATGGTTCACCTAAAGATGGTAAAGTAACTATAAATGAATTGAAATCATATATTGAGGATCAAGTACCTATACAATCTGAAAAATATAAGGGTGAATCTCAATATCCCACAACAGCTTCTAAAGGCCAGGATTTTCCTGTAATCTTAATTAAATAATTTTGGAGTTAATCATGAAAAAACTATTCACACTACTTCTATTTACAATGTTACCTGTCTTGATCTCATCTCAATCTGTGATTGTTGAATCAGAAGGAATTGCAAGTATGGGTGATACCAAATCTAGGAAGGAAACAATCTCTGATGCTACAAACAATGCGAAAAAACATGCTACAGAAAATGCAGGTACTTATTTAAAATCTGAAACCGTAATTAAGAATTATATCACTGAGCAAGATGTATTGGAAACATATTCTCAAGCAATAGTGAAAATAATCGAAATAATATCAGGTGAATGGTTTAAAGATAGTGAAATGGGAGATTGTTACAGAATTGCCATTAAAGCTGAAGTTATACCGAACTTTGATAAAATGGAAAATATTATAAATGATTCAGCAATGATTGATGACCCAACAGCACCACTAACCATCAAGATCTGGACAAACAATAAAGATAACACATACAGGAAGGATGATAAGATCAAAATCTACCTGAAAGGCAACAAGCCATTCTACGCACGTGTAGTCTATAACCAATTGGATGGTTCACAGGTTCAGATTTTACCAAATCCATTCAGAAAAGATAATTATTTTAATGGCTCGACAATTTATGAACTCCCATCAGGTAAGGACCAATACGCACTAGAAATTACTCCCCCATATGGTAAAGAAGATATCACTGTTTACGCAAGTACAGAGAAACTGGGAGATGTAAAATTGACAGATACTGGTAATCTATATGTTGTGAACGAAAACCGTGAAGATACGAAAATAAAAACCCGTGGTTTAAAAATTGTAGAAAAGAATAAAAAGTCAGGAATAAAAGCAGCTGAATTTTTTGAAACTAAGGTTGAGATAACTACGGAGAAGTAATCATATGTAAATGATAATGAAGCCCCCATTAAAAGACTAATCACTACAGACCCACAACATTGGCAAAATGGTACTTATCCCGACTTGTTCTTTAGATGTCACTTTTTGCCATGACCGTT
>JBFXJF010000054.1:0-7710 GCA_050175155.1 Vulcanibacillus sp. | reverse complement strand
ACATCCATAAAGGTTGACTATTTATACCTACCATATTAAACTCTAATTTGGAGGCAAAAATGGTATATATATATTGTAGAGTTTCAACCAAAAAGCAGGAAGACAATTACTCTTTTTCCAATCAAAAGAAGCGGGGTATTGAATTTGCCGAAAGCACAAATCATCCCTATGAAATCTATTCTGAATCTGCTTCTGGAACTAAAAAGGGTTTAGGACTACGGAAAGAATGGTTAAGACTTTTAGCAGATTTGGAGTCAGCTAAAAAAGGTGATATTCTATGGTATGGTAATGATAAGAGATTATCACGTAATATGAATGATTTTTTCAGCATTAGAGATTTAACCAGAAGAAAAGATATACTTCTATATGAAGATTGTGAAAAAAGATACATAGATTATAACAAAAGGGATGATAGATTATCAGGCGGTATAAAAACTGTATTAGGTGAAGAAGATGCGGAAGAACTAAATAAAAAACTATATGATGGCTTACAATCTTCATGGGATGCTAAAAAAAGAGTTCACACTAAAATCTACGGTTTTGATTCATCTACCTTCAATGCGGAAACAGGAAAAAGAATTTGGAAACAAATACCGCATGAAGTAGAAAACATTAAACGTATGTATGAATTATATTTTCAAGGCTTGTCATTACACAGAATAGCTATTGAGTTAAATAAAGAGGGTAGACGAAAACGAAAGAATAAACCTTTTGATTATCAAGATGTTTCCAGAGCTATCAAAAAATCAATCTATGCTGGTATAACAACAGATTCACAAGGTAATGAAGTAGATTCTAAACTTTATGAAAAAATAGTTGAACCTGAAATTTACCACAAGATCAAGGAACAATATCCAGAAAAAGTAACTGTAGAGAAAAGAGGTAGAAACCCTATACATTTAGGTTCCGGTATGCTTCATTGTCCTAATTGTAATTCTGGATTTTACTTCTATATTACCAGAGGTAAATACTACTACAAACACAATGCTAAAATAGATTGCGGAGGTCAGAAGTTATTTACTTATGATACTATAAACATGATTCTTGAAAGAGCATATCATGATGCTATAGCCACAAAACCTAATATGTTAAATATGGAAGTGCCGAAAGAAATAGATTCTGAAATAGCACGATACAATGATTTAATAAAGGCTACAGATAAAGAGGTAGAGAACTATAACAAGGCAATTGCTACAGGTAAATCTATAGATTATTTTGTAGATAAAATAACAGAATCATTAAAACTTTTAGAAGGATATAAGAAATCAAAATTAGAGATAGAAGAAAACTATAAGAATCAAATTGAAAAATCCAAAAAGTTGTTAGTAGATTTTGCCATAGATAATATAGGTGAATTTGTTAAATTAACAGGTGAGGAAAAAAGAAAAAAACTAAAAACGGTAATAGATAGAGTAGAAACCTTTACACCTATAATGAAAGTGTATACACAAGATGGAAGAATGTTAGAGTATAACTATAAACTAACATTAAAAGGTATAACTACAGTTAAAAGGAACTTGTCAAAACATTTAGAAATAGTAGTGGATGAAAAAGAAGTTAGCCAGTTTCTACAAAGTGTTAGAAATACAGACTTGAGAAAAACAATAATAGAGAATGAAAATAACAATGGAATATGAAGGCAAAGTTAAAGATTTACAGATTAAAGAGGGAAAGTATTTTATTCTGACAATCAAGAATGTTAGAATGCTACCATACGATTTTATATTTAATGATGAATACACAATACCTTTATCAGGTGAATACTGTTATAGAATTTATGAACCAAATACACCTATAAAATTTAGCCTAACTAATGATGGTAATTTTGAGATACTGGATTAGTTAAAAGTTAGATCAGTTTCCAAAATTGAAAAAGTAGCATGCGGGGGTAAAGCATAGGCTATGTGTGCTATATAAACAAATCCTAATTAGTTTAGATTAGGTGTATGGGTCATTAAATGAGTTTGACATAAAACGAAAGTTTGTAAAAACTGACAATGTATACGTTTCTTGAGGCAACAGGGTATATACCAAAGGGAACTCTTTTTTTTAGACCCCCCTACCCTTATAGGTTTAATATGCCTTTTTCATTCAATTCTATTAAAACTAAAGACAAAATCATACTTAAAATAATATCTTGAATACTGGCATTAGATCAGTGTAGTTAGAAATTATTCAGAATCTATGTAATTACTATTAACTCTTAATACAACTAATTTATTATGAGTGAAAGGATATAACATGGAAGCAATAGAAATGAATTATGATACAGGCATTAAAACAATAGAAAATAAAGCATACCAATATAAAAGGTTCCACGATAGGGTTTATTATTCCATTTCAGATATTGTAAATAATCTATCCATTTCAGAATCTCTATTTAATAATTTAACAAGATACAAGATTTACGAACAATCCGAACAAAGCAATAGTATAAAGGTGTTTCTATCTGAACAAGTAGTGATACCTTTAATTTATTTAGGAAAGGATTTTATCAAACAGTATGCTAAAGTATAAACAATATCTAATGTCTACAGGTGAAAGCATAGTTGTATATGATGATAACACGGTATCATATATTCCTATAGATGAATACGATAATCTTGATTTTAATTCAAGTTATGAGTTACAACTAATAGATGAAAACTCTATAGAAACAAAATAAGATAAAAAAAATAGATCAGCTTTTAAGCCAATCTATCTATAGAAAAATAAGCAAGTTTAATCTATCCGGTATGTATTTTGAGAAGTAAACAGAATACCATAAATATCTGTAGAAAAATTCTTAAAGTATTTAGCATATAAAGTAATTAGCATTTCTTTAGCCATTGTGCCTGATAATTTATATCCATAATCCTTGACAATGCTATATATATTTTTATATAATGTTTCTGTAACAAATATGTATTTACAATCCTTACTGAATAATCCATAGTAGATATAATCAGATATATCAATTTTATTGAATTCAGCTTTTAGATAATCCTGAAATGGAATTAAATCCATTTTTACTATATCAGGCATTAGAAAATATCCTTGAACTTAAAATTGTTATCATGGATATGTTCTAACTTTATTTGATTAAGCAGAGTTACAATCTTATCCATTCTTTCATTGTAATCAGCAAGATAATCATTATTTAGTTTCTTGATATCTTTAACCATGGTAACTAAAGTAAGAATGTCTTTATCAGCTTTGTCTATATTCATAATTTTTTCCTTATCAGTTTTTAGTAATCTTAATCATAAGATTTTGGATGTTACACAAATTAAAGCATTCATCATTATCAAGGTTATGATTGTTATACATATAGCGGATATACTTTTTATAGAATGATTTAGCATATTTAGGCATGGTATACTTTAACTTGTTATATTTGATAGCGTAAAGAATTAAACTAATGAAAGAATTATGAGTATATACATATTCCCTATATTTCATTCTCTCATTATCCAGTTTAGAAACGTAATAATTCAATTTCATAATGTTAAAGTAGAAAGACAGTATTTTTCTTATCATGATTTTATCCCATTATCATACTGGATAGTTTCATTTTCTCTAAAGAAAATACTTTAATTCTTTTCATTAGCCAGTAATAGAAATAATCCGCATGAATCAATAAATACTGTTTACCATTTTCCTTTATGTATTTCTTGTATTCTTTATCAGTCTTATAGTTAAACACTCTATCCAAATCGTGATTTACTGAAATGTCTTTATTGGAGTAATACTTGTTACCATCTATAATGTAATAGTGATATTGCTTGTCTAAAATAGTATCTATGCCTTTACTTTGATCTAATTCCATAATGTATCCTTTGTATTAAACCCCCTATAATGATACAGGGGGTTAATTTATTATTTATTCAGCTACTACCAAATTTACGAACTTATCAGGGAATTGATAATTACCACCTAAATAATAGGTAAATTGAAAATCCTGATTAAGACTACCACCTTGTGAATGGATGAAGTTGATATCCATAGTATTATTGGAAAGAATGTAATTACTAAAATTACCACCTATAGAGACTGTAGAAGTAGAAGAAATATCAGTAGGCATATTATCAGTAGTGTATACTTTTACTTTTTCAATCATACCTGTAGTTAAAAAAGAATTAGCACAATAGCGGTTTAATGTATTATCCACAGATAACAGATTAGTTAAAACAGATTCGTTAATTACAATCATATTACCCTTTTTAGCCTTTACACTACGGATAAAAGATAATAGATCCGCTATGGATAAAACAGTATTGCTTGTGGTAGATATTGTAGCATCAGCATTATCCAATAAACCATTACTAAAACCGCCTAAATCACCTTTAATCATATTTTCTATAATCAAATCCCTATACATTGTAGCATATTCACGAATTATAGATTTATCATCATGAATCATGACATTGTTAGAATCTAACACATAATTACTATTACCAGTATGATGAGTTACATTACTAACATACGGATAGGCTTTGATTAAAGGTTTTACAATACCTGTATTAAATGATAGAGGGTCATCTAACTTTAATTTTATTTCTTTGTTTCTTTGTGGATAACCATTATTATCTAAAGGCATTGAAGATACTGTATTGACTTGTGATAGTAAGCTATCGTCAAAGATAATCAAATCCATTACACTTTTAATAGTAGGGATATTCAATTTTCCTACTTGAAATATAATTTCATTACCACTGTAAACTTCATCCAAAATACTTTTCTCTTTATTCATCATTTATTTTTCCTTATCATCTATTATTCTATTTAATCAAAGCAGGATAGAACTAAAAACTTTAACCCTATCCCTATATCTAATGATTGTCAAATTGCTAATAGAGATTATATAATTCTAATTTCAATATTTAATTTCATTTTATTATTCTTAATTGAATACTAAATAAAATAATATTATAACTTCTCAAATTCCATATCTATATCTATAACATATTTTATAGAAAAGTGACACCAAAATACAATAAATCGTATCAAAATATACGAATTATATAATTATTACTTATAGATACAATAAACTTATATAACTATTGATTTTACAGGCGGTATATTATTTAATTTTAGCCAGCGGATAGAAAAATCATAAGTTTGACTGGATACCTTGAATGGGATTGATGAAATATCAAAATAAGTCAATCTGTCTTTATCCCTGAAAAATAGTTTTTCCTGATTAGTGAAAATGGAATTGCTTGTATACATGATAACCGCCTTGAAACTCGCATTAGAAATAATTAGTAGTATCTATAAAAATAAGAAAAGGTTATAGATTAAATTCTATAACCTTTCTATCTAAACTATAAATCCAAATATAGTTGAAACTCGCATTAGATAATATAATCAATATATAATAAATAAATCAGTATATAAAAATAATTTGGTATTAGATAATAAGAAATAATCAATATATAAGACAGATATATAAATTCATTTAGATATTACTATTCATTATTTATCTATATTCATCATGATTCTGTATATATATATTATCTGAAATCTCATATCTATATCTATAACATATTTTATAGAAAAGTGACACCAAAATACAAAAAATCGTATTTATTTTTACGAATTATTTTATAACTGGCTAAAGATAAAAAAAATAGATCCGCTTTCAAGCAAATCTATATGAAATCCGGTTAAAGTAATTATCAATCAATATCTGTTTCTATTCTGACTGTCTTTTTAGTTACATGACAATAAGCTACCATTGAACCTTCATTCTTTAGAACATATAGAACATATTTTTCATGTTTCTTTCCATCCATATCGTATTTACTTCTATATGGTTTATGTTCATTATGAGTTGAAACAAGATTAGTTAATTCATCCAGTCTTATTGTAAATATATTATCAGTCTTTTTATTATCAAAGGATTTTGTATAATGTTTTGTTTCCTTCAATACTTTTAGAAAAGAATCCCTATTAAAAGATATCAAGTTACTATTGAAGTATCTGACATTAAATGATTTATTGTCAATCTGATTTATCTGTTTAATTATATCTGTTAAAGAATAACCGTAGGGAATCAATTCATCTATATGTAAGCATAGAAACACTGATAACCTGTATCTGATAAACTCATAATGCCTTAATACTGTTCTAACTGAAATGTTTAACTTATCCGCTATTTCATCATTATTTGTTTCCTTTAGTTTCAGATTAAAGATAATAGTATCCGTAGCATCAAGATAATTAACAGAAAATAGCCTGTATAAACTATCAAGTGTTTTATTGATATCATCGGTTTCAACCGGATCTATTGTATTATCATAATTGTATTGCTGGCTATCGGACAAATCTGTATAACTATCATAGGATAATCTTTCCTTGTATTTTTTCAATGAAGCAAGAAAGACAAATCTATGTATATTAGCATAGTATCCAGTTAGCCAATCATCCATAACTTGACTATCGGAAAAATAATTTATTTTATCGTTCATTTTCCAGTTAAAAAGATTAGTTACTCTATCCCTATTCAATAAGCATTCATCCATTTCATTTTCGTATAGTTCAAGTTTATCAGTAATATTCTTGTTACCCTTGTATCCATTTTCATCCATACTTTTAATCTGTTTAAGAATTCTCTTTTTTAGAATGTGATAGTTTTTAATCAGTATGTTTGTAGCTTGCTCTTGATTCATTTTGATATCCTTTAGTAATTAGTATATTTACATTTACAAGGTGTAAGATTCTTTACACTGTAATATATTATACTACTATAGCTTTGATTTTTTTATTCGTACTATTTATTATATTTATTGTAAGGTATCGGCGGGTATATGAGTAAAAGAATAATCATAGGATATTCAGTATGGATAATGGCTAAAGTGTAATTACTTATCAGGTATGCTTTTAATTTGCGTTTCTTATATAAAAATTAAATACAGAATCAATCTTTATAGTAAAAAGGTGTATAACTATGTCTAAAGGTTTTAGGATTCGTGTTTTTATTATATTTGATAAGTAACTCTATACTATATAATGAATTAACTCATATTAAAAATATCAGGGTATTTTGGTACTCTATACATTATCAAAATAGTATTTTATCTGCGGATAGATTAATGATATGGTAATATATTAAAGTACAAGAACAGTTAAAGATAAATCATTAGATCCGAGTTAAAAGAGTTAATTCCTGAATCTGTATTTTTATTTTTTGGGTTCCCTAATTATTAAAGTAATTATGTAATTTAATCTAATCTAATTATACACCTTAAAAACTACAGCACAAGAACTAAAGAATTTTAAGATATGAAGAAACATATATAAAGGAAAACATATATTAAACAAGGCGGTACAGGAAAGACTAAAGAGGGTATGCCTAAAATTTGCGTTTCTATCATTCAAAACAAAGCCAGAATCAATCTTTAGCCAGAAAACGTATATTTTCCCTACCTAATGCGTGTTTTATATACAGTTATATGGTAAATCTATATACAGTAAGTAATTACTACATAAGATAGAAAAAGGGAACTAAAATAGGCACCAGTAATGATAATATGGCACCAGAAGTAAAGCATACCGGAGCGGCTTCAATGCCTATACATTCACACGTTAAATTTAAGGTGACATCCATAAAGGTTGACTATTTATACCTACCATATTAAACTCTAATTTGGAGGCAAAAATGGTATATATATATTGTAGAGTTTCAACCAAAAAGCAGGAAGACAATTACTCTTTTTCCAATCAAAA
>JBFXJF010000053.1:0-7844 GCA_050175155.1 Vulcanibacillus sp. | reverse complement strand
ACTTCCTATAGTGTCAACTATAAGTTGTTTCTTGATTTTATAAAATTTAACAAACAATAGGCTTTCAAGTTTAGATAATATGATAAAATTATGAATAATGTGTTTATTAAAGGTGATCATAATGGGGTTGAACAAATTTAATGAAATAGGGATTGAAGAAGCTTTATTAAGTCTTATTGAAAAGGTAGGGTATACCTTTATTAATGAAGAAGATAGCTGGCTTCAAGAAAGAAAGCTAGAAGATTTTATCAACGATAGGTTATTGCTCGAATATCTGGCTCGTATAAACCCGACAATTAGAAAGAATATCCTGCTTGAGGGAATCAAGAAAATAAAGAGGATTGATGAGCCCTCTCTATTTGTACGCAATAAAGTATTCCATGAATATTTAATTAATGGTATTACGATTGAAGATTTCCAATCAGTCGTAAATCCTATTATTCATCTTGTTGATTTTGATAATCCAAAAAACAATATTTTTCAGATTGCTCATCAGATAGTTTTTCAAGAATTTAAGGAAAGAAACATTAGAAAACCAGATGTTATCATTTTTATAAATGGGATTCCTCTAATTCTGATGGAGCTCAAGTCATTTGCCGAAGATAATGAAGGCGCAACACTTGAAAATGCTTATAGCCAGTTAGGATCTAATACCGAAGGAAATGGATATCGATTTGATATTCCTTCTTTATTTACTTACAACCTGTTCTTAGCAATTAGCGATGGAGCAAATGTAAAAGTTGGAACTCTCACATCTAAAATTGACAGGTATAATGAGTGGAAAAGTGTTCAAGGCGAAGCTGGATATGAGGATCACTATGCATACAAACTAAATGTATTTGTTGAGGGATTATTAGAACCCGGAAGATTACTTGATTACATAAGACACAATTTATTTTTTATTCAAAATAAAAATCAAAAACCAATAAAAATAATGGCACAATATTTTCAATATTTTGGTGTTCTAAGATCAATTGAAAGCATCAAAAAATCTCTTAAACCTACTGGTAATGGAAAAGCAGGTATCATTTGGCACACACAAGGTAGTGGGAAGAGTTATTCTATGGTTATGCTATCTCATCGCTTGATGCTTGATAAAGAATTAAATGTTCCAACAATCGTAGTCTTAACGGATAGAATTGATCTTGATGAACAAATCTATGGTACTTTTCATAGTGCAAAAGATTATTTAAGAAGTGAACCTGTATTTACTAGCTCGAGAAAAGACTTAGTTGATAAACTAGAATCAATTCAACAAGGTGGAATCATTTTGTCAACAGTTGGCAAGTTTGATAAAGACAATGTTAAACCGAACCTTCGAAGTAATATCATTGTAATGGCAGATGAAGCACACCGAGGCCATTACGGAATATATGAAAAAGTATCATATGTAAAAAATTCAGAGACAAAAGAATATGGGCTGGTTGCAAAATACGGTGTTGAAAGGTATATAAGAGATACTTTGCCAAATGCTACCTTTTTGGGCTTTACTGGAACACCAATCACTTCTAAAGAAAAGTCGACTGCTGATATCTATGGTCATGTAATTGATACTTATGATATGACACAATCAGTAATAGATGGATCTACAGTGAGAATTTGGTATGAAGGTAGACTTGCTCAAATATGGACAAATGATAGTGTTTTAGAACAAATTGATGCATATTATCGAAAACTTGAAGATACAGAAACCGGCACCAAAGAAGCAATTGAAAAGTCGAAAAAAGAAATGTCTAAACTCAAAGTTATTCTTGAAGATGATGATGTTTTGAAGAATTTGGCTAGAGATATCATTTATCATTATGAAGGACGAAAAGGATTTCTTCATGGCAAAGCTATGATAGTTGTGTCAACAAGATTCAGTGCAATGAAATTATATAAGTATATGCTCCAGTTAAAACCTGAATATGAATCGATTCTTATTCCAGTTGTTACCGAATCTAATAAAGATACAAGTGAAATGCGTGAGCTATTTAAAAATAGCACTTATCGTTCTCATTTAGCTGAAGAATTCAAAAAGGATGATTCTAAATTTAAGATAGCTATAGTAGTTGATATGTGGCTTACTGGATTCGATGTGCCAGACCTTGATGTCATGTACTTCTTTAAACGCTTAAAATCTCATGCGTTAATGCAAGCAATTGCAAGAGTTAACCGAGTATACCCCGGCAAGGAAAATGGGCTTATAGTTGATTATATTGGTTTAAATAGACTGCTTGAAGATGCTTTAGAAGAATATACTGCTAGAGATAGAAACTTTAATATTCAAGACATACAAAAAGAAGCTTTAAAACTTTTGAAAGAAAAGCTATCAATATTAAATGAATGGTTTTCCAAAGTTGATAAGGCTGGATTCTATTCTGAAGATAATCTTAAACGCTTCACTGCTATTCAAAATGGAGCAGAGTATATTTTATCTGATACAGAAGAAGATAAAAATCAAAACCGAGAAACTATATTCCTCCTAGATTTATCAATTATGGTGAAACAAGCTTTTGTTTTATGCGCAGGAATATGTACGAGTGATGAAAGAGATGACATATTTTATTATTTAGCTGTGCGAAGCTACATTCTAAAACTCAAATCTGGATCATCTAAAATATCTATTGGCGAGATTAACTTGCACGTTAAAGAGTTATTAGCAGATGCATTAATGAGTGACGAGGTTAAAGTATTAACTAAAAAACAAGATGATGTTAATGTTATTGATCTTTTAAGACCAGAAAAAATTGAAGAATTAAGAAAACTCAATCCTCCACACGTGTTTGTTGAACTTATAAAGAAACTACTGGAACGCGCTATTGCTGAAAGTAGAAAAAATAATATGTTTAAGTCTCAAGAATATTCAAAAAGACTCCGAAGAATTCTTGAAAAATATCACGATAGAGACGCTTCGTTCGATACTTCAGCAACTATTGTTGACATGATAAACTTTGCAAAAGAAGTTGTTGACGACGAGGATGAAGCCAATTCAAGAGGTTTATTTGGACGCGAAAGAGCGTTTTATGATGCTTTGATACGTGATAAATCTGCGAAAGAACTAATGGAAGATGAAACATTAAAACTAATTGCACAAGAGCTTCGTGTAACAGTTGAAGAATACGCAAAGACGGACTGGACAAAGAAAAAAGCTACACGAGCTCAAATGAGAGTAAAGATCAAAGAGTTGTTGAAAAAATATAATTACCCACCAGATTATCAATTACAAGCTATCGAAGATGTAATGAATCAAGCACAATATATAATGAATGAATAGTAGTTAGTTGTGAGATCTACACTGTAATTAATTTTATTTTAAAAAGGACGGTTTGAAATGACAAATATTAATGATTTAAGAGACAGTCTAAATAAAATATATTACATGAATAAAGAAGTTATTGTACTTAAGCAGTATGAGGAATTTCAATTGGTAAAAATTAAATACCTATACTCTAATTTTGTAATTGTAGTTGATTCAAGTGCATTAAGTGTTGAACCAACTACAACAAAGACAATATCGCTTGAATTGATAGGAGGATAATATTTATGATACTCGATTATATAGATGATAATCTAAATGGTGATTCATGGGAAGAATTATGTGATAAATGTTACAGAATGCGGTATCAGGATAAGCATTATCAAAAAGTTCCCTCAGTACCGAGTGGAGATTGCGGAATTGAAGGATTTACTAAAACTGGAGTTGCATATCAATGCTATTACCCAGAAAAGATTTATGATGATAACGCACTACACGAACATTTAAGAGATAAAATGACTCAAGATATATCTAAATTGCTTAATTTAAGTAATGCGAAGAGACTGAAAGCATTTGGTGTTGTAGACATTAACGAATGGCACTTTGTTATTCCTCAATATAAAGATAATAGAATATTGACACACGCTCAAAATAAAAGAGAAGAAGTGCTTGCAACGAAAAAAACAGATAAAAAAAATTATGATTATATTAACGATAATTTTGTTATTGTTATTAAGGTTGCTGAAGATTTTAATTTGGAATTAACAAGAATAATCAGAAATACACTTACTGATACTAAACTGAATTTGGCCATTCACCATATAGGGAAAATAGATTGGAATAAATGTGATTCTATTAAGGTAGAAAACATTAAAAGAAAAGTGATGGCTGTTGGGAATTTCAAATCATCAGAAGATAATGATTACATCGATGTTGTTTCAATTTATATTGAAGCATATATTAAAGGTGTTGAATTGCTAAATGAATTACGAGTTAATTTCACTGAGGTTTATGAAGAATTATACACTCTAGAACAAAGTTATAAAAAGGAAGTAAGCATTAAAACTAGACTTAATACTGATAGTTCAATGAATAATACGCTATTTAAAGAAATTATGAGTGATTTCGAAGTCAAATTACAAGCTCAATTCTATCAATATCTATCTCAAGCATCAATTATAGAACTAAAAACAGATTTGATAAGTTCCTGGTTAGCTGATTGCTCTTTGCAATTTAGGAGGGATTAAGATGGAGACCGAAAAGTTTGCTTATTCTAGTATCATCTTTGATTCAAAGCCGGACGCAGTCCCTTTTAATTATAGATTGAGTTATAAAATTGGTCAATTGTGCCTTATTATTTCATCTAACACAAGAGGTGGCACGTCACTATACAAAATTCATATGCTCTCCATTGCAATGTTTTCAGAAGAAGAAAAGCAGAAGCTTTTTACATTTTGCAATTTCAGTGATCCATTTTTTGTTATTAGATTTGATCCATCTGTCAACAGAACAATTTTGTTTGCTCTATTTGATGGGTTAATAATACAGCAAAACAATGGATTGTTTAAGTTAACAGAAAAAGGTAAATTGTTATCTGGTTTAATTAAAGAAGATCTGAATGTTTTTATTGGAGAAAAACTGTTTTTGCAGGACATATCAAACACTCTGACCGAGGCAAAAATCAAGAATCTTAAAACCAAATGGGGTGGAATAAATGTTACAAGTTGACAGAATCAAAATTGTAATTAAAACTAGTAATGGGAACTATGGTTTTAATGAAACGTTTAATCGAGGGCTAAACTTTATTGCTAGCGAAAAAAACACCAGCGGGAAAAGTTCAATTTTGTCTGCAATTTACTATGGACTCGGCTTGGAAGAGATAATAGGCGGTCGTGGAGATAAGGTTTTAACTTCAGTATATAAACATATTCTTGAAGATGCAGGAGAATTATATTCAGTTCTAGAATCCTCGATATATCTTCAAATAAATAATGGTGAAAATATAATCACGCTTTACCGAACAGCAAAGGTGGAAGGAAGAGATAATAGGCTAATAACTGTTTATTATGGTGACATAGATAATATTCATTCTGAGAATGTAACAAGTGATGAATTTTACGTTCATATGCCCAATTCTGCTGTAAATCAAAAGGGCTTTCACACTTTTTTGGAAATTTTTTTACATCTTAAATTACCACTTGTGGCCACTACTGACGATTTTGAAAGAAAATTATACCTACAAGTAGTTTTTTCGGCTATTTTTATTGAACAAAAACGCGGATGGTCTGATATTCTATCTGGTATGCCTTATCTAGGAATAAAGGACTCGAAAAAAAGAGCGATTGAATATATACTAGGTCTAGATGTGCTAGATAACGAGCAAAAAAGATTGCAAATACAGTTTGAAAAATCAAAAATAGAGAATGAATGGAATAAAACATATACAGAGATAAGCATAGAATGTAATCGCGAAGACTGTGTTTTAGAAGGAATTTCAAATAAACCTCAAATTATTGATGAAGGTGAGTTAAGTGGAATTCATATCTTTATTAAAAATATAGATAAATTTTCAGTGGAACAAGTCATAATAAAACTTGAGGAAGATTATAAAATTTTGATAAACAGAAAGAAAAAAGTTGTTGAAAATTATGACCAGTTACAAAATGAACTAATAGAGACAGAAGATTCAATTAAAAAAATCGGAGAAAAAATCAAACAAGAAAAAGCCCAACTCAATATTGAAAAAGGGATTATTGATAAACTTTGCAACAGTATTGAACTAATAGATACTGATATTTCAAATAATAAAGATGCATTGAGATTAAAAAAATTAGGGGCAAGTTTAGATTGTTTAACCGCAAAAGAAACCTGTCCTGTATGCAATCAACATATCAAGGATTCGCTATTAATTGGAGCTCAGTTTCAAAATGTCATGAGTATAGATGATAATATTACACATTTAGAGCAACAAAGAAAAATGATGGATTTTTCAATGAGTAGTCATGAAAAATACAGATCTGAAGTTATCGACAATATAGATATATTGACTAAAAAATATTTTAGTCTTATGAAACTGGCGAAATCCATTAGGAATGATTTGTTTTCAGTAAATGAGGATGTTTCCGAAACCGTGGTACAAAAGCGTTTAATAGTAAGAGAAAAAATCGACAATCTTATTAAACTTAAAAATTATGTTAATGACAAAAAATTGGAATTTTTAATATTGTCTGAACGTTGGGGAGATTATTTATCTAAGAAAGCCTTAATCCCTTCATCACACTTTTCTAAACTAGATGAAGAAAAGATGAAGTATTTAAAAGATCAGTTTGTTTTACGCCTGAGAAAATATGGATATAAGAGTGCTATGAATATAGACGATATAGTAATTTCCCATGAAACATACCTGCCAATTATAGATAATTTCGATATGAAGTTTGACTCTTCAGCAAGCGATAACATTAGAGCTATATGGGCATATACAGTTTCACTGCTAAATACATCTAAGAAACTACATGGAAACCATCCCAATGTTTTGATATTTGATGAACCGGATCAACACAGTATAGTGACCACAGATATGAAACATTTTTTTGAAGATATTGTTGAACAGGCTAATTCTTGTCAGATATTTGTTGGGATAACTGTTGTCGACACAGAATTAGAAAATATACTTAATGGATTGAGTAAAGATAAATGTAAAATTATCGATATCGGGAATAAGGGGTTTGTGAAAATTTAATATATTTTCTTTTTTAACGATGAAGAGAATAAATAGATTTTTAAACAAACTCCATATTATTCACATAGCAAACTTGGTTGTGACAACGTTAAAAGTGACACAAACTTGGTTATGACAAGACATCTAACTAGAATAGGTCTGATACACTAATTAGGCCTTTTTTTGTGCTTAAATTTCACTAAAATAGCCAAAAAGCGCCACTAATTTGTCGATTTTTTCGTTTAATACATAGCTTGTCAATTTGGAGCAGCTAAAACTGACAAGCAAATTATATCCTTATCTTCCTTCTCTACATGATTTGGGTGGCGGTGCTAAAATTTTACACGATATGTTATCAATGATAAATATAACGTATTGATTATTCTTAAACAATCCCAATATCAAAGAGATCGATGCTAGTGAAATATTGGTATTGTAGAGTCCTGACTTTTGCAGTAGATAGCAGATAAAAAGGACAATATCTCTATTTTTAGCGATGTTGTCCTTTTTTAAAATGTTGTGTTTAGGTATTTCTTTTTAGTTGATTCAATTGATTTCGTAATAATTCAACCTTTATTCGTTTTTGAAGAAGGTTGATTTGATAAGCGTCTTGTATTTTATGGAAAACAGTTGAAGTGTCCATAAGCATAAACACATCTTTTTCCAATTTAATCGCATTTGCACTGTTTAGTGCCTCTTTGATTTGATGAACCGGATAAGACTTGTCTAGTTTTAATTGAAGAAGCCTGTACAATGTCAAAGCTAGATAACAGGTTAGGAAATGACCTTTGATGTGTTCGTCTGTCCAGACATAGATAGGTCTACCCTCCAAATCGGTTTTTGTTACCTTGAATGATTCTTCAATTTTAGATAATTGATGATAGTGAT
>JBFXJF010000052.1:0-8049 GCA_050175155.1 Vulcanibacillus sp. | reverse complement strand
TTCTTTTTCCCTTCGGTCAACGGACCAATTTTGTGTACATTTTTCTTAACCATAAAAAAACCTCCTATGATATTTTTACTTTATCATAGAAAGCTTATTTTTTTTACAGACTTTTTTTCACAGTCCCGTTTTGAGGGAAGGTTTTATTAATATATATTTAGTTATTATGTGATTGAAAACAATCTTTACAGTATACTGGTTTGTCACCACTTGGTTGAAAAGGAACAGTTGTGCTTACTCCACATGAATCACAAATAACAGGATACATTGTACGCGTTTGTGGGCGTTTATTAAAACCGCCGCCCCCTCTATTATTAGGTCTTTGTTGAGATTTTCTTGCTGAACGGCACTCCGGACAACGAACTGGTTCGTTAGTAAATCCCTTTTCAGCGTAAAACTCTTGTTCAGATGCGGAAAATACAAACCCCTTTCCACATTCTTTGCACGTCAACTCTTTATCTTTATACATCAAAATACCTCCTTATATTAATTGCCTGTAGCAAAAGTAAACAAGAAACATCCGTAACCATTAAGGGACTGGGAGGTTGATGTATACATAAGCATTCACAGTGCTAATTAATTATAACTATATATTGCCAGAAATTCAAGAGAAATTGTAGCTAATAAAATTTTATAAATTATATATTATATTAACACTTTTCCTCTAGTAAGTTATTATATTAATTAGGTAATTTAATTGTGACGTGAATTTACAAATTTATATATTTATTGGAGGGAGAGTTATAACTTGAACGATCTAATTGGATTTTTGATTTGTTACACCTTAATAGTCAATAGTGTTGGATTTATCTTAATGGGATATGATAAATCTAAAGCTAAAAAAAATGAATGGAGAGTTCCCGAAAGGAAACTTTATTTTGTAGCATTGATTGGTGGAAGTATTGGTATATATCTTGGAATGAGCAAATTTAGACATAAAACAAAACATTTTACCTTTAGTTATGGGATACCTCTTATAATTATATGTAATATAATTATTTACTATTTAATTCTCACAAGATTTATCTTATAACAATTAAATAGTATAAATGACAAGAACTTAGTTCGTAAATAATAACATTATTGTACCTAAGCCTGTGCCCAAAGCAAAAACTATTACAAGAATCCAGATAAATATTTTTGCTAAAAGATTTGTTTTTCTCATATTACTAACATCTCCAATCTTAATATAAAAATTCTTATAGATAATAAAATATGACAAAACCAAAATAAATACAAGTTAAAATTTAATATCTGTAAAATATTAATGGGGTGAATACTATTGAAATCTTTACTTCCTATTTCAAAAAATGAAAGAATCCAATCTATTGACGTTATTCGCGGATTTGCAATTTTCGGGATATTTTTAGTTAATATGTTAGACTTTAGTTCCCCTTGGCAATATCTAGAGCCCGGAATATTATGGCCAAACAAAGTAGACGTTACGACAGAACATTTTATTGATATATTTGCACAAGCAAGTTTTTATACGTTGTTTTCTTTTTTATTTGGTTTTGGAATGGTTATTTTTAAAGAACGAGCTGTTGCAAAAGGTTATGATTTTGTACCACTGTTTAGTAGAAGATTAACTATATTATTACTAATTGGCATATTCCATGCCTTTTTAATTTGGCATGGTGATATATTAATTTCTTATGCTTTAATTGGTTTTATATTGATGTTATTTCATAACGCAAAGCCGAAAACACTTTTAATTTGGGTCTTGGCAATAATATTAATACCAACATTACTATTAGGTGGCATGTATTTAATAACTGATATATATAGAGATAGTACTAGTAGTGGCAATAATATTGATATTGTTAGAGTTAATCAAATAATTGAAATTTATGGTTCTGGAAACTTTTCTGAAATTACGTTACAACGATTTAATGACTGGAAAAGAACAAATCTTGGCTTTGGAACTATATATACCATATTTATATTGTTACCTATGTTTTTACTTGGAGCATACTTTGCAAAAAAAAGATTGCTACAGGATGTTGAAGATAATTTGCCAAAAATAAAAAGAATCTGGTTATCTATGTTGATTATCGGGTTTACTTTTAAACTCTTACCTTATATTTTTAATGAAAGTTATACAGTCGGATTTTTACAGGATCAAATAGGGGGACCTGCAACCGCATTATTCTATGCAACTTCAATTACACTATTAATGCGTTATAATATTTGGAAGAGATTATTAGCACCATTTTCATATGTTGGAAGAGTGTCACTAAGCAATTACTTGTTTCAATCAATATTATGTACAACAATCTTTTATGGATATGGTTTTGGTCTATATGGTAAGGTAAATCCTTTTACTGGATTGATACTAACGATAGTAATTTATTTAATACAAATATTGCTAAGTCAATACTGGTTAAGTAAATATAATAATGGACCATTAGAATGGGTATGGAGATCACTAACCTATAAAAAAATATTACCTTTAAAAAAGTCAATATAGCTAACCTATTTTATAAACAGGCTAATTGACATTAAACTAACAGTAATAACTAAGAATATTCGAATCCATTTATCACCTTTTTTAACAGAAAATTTGCTTCCCATCCATGCACCAATGCCACTACCGATTGCTAGTATAAAACCATACAACCAATTTACTTGCCCATTAAATATGAATATCCCTAGTGATACAATCATGTAGACTAAGACAATAAAAACTTTAAGACTATTTATCTTTACTAAAGATAATCCAGTAATTAATGTTAGGCTAGCCATAATTATAAATCCAACGCCTGCCTGAATGAAACCACCGTATATACCTATAAAGAAAAATACAATAACTGCAATTATCTTTCTTTTAAGAGTTAATTTCTCCATATATGCTTTAAATTTCTTTTCTGGCTGCCATAAGATTAATCCTAATATTAATAGCATAGTTACGGCTAATATTTTATTAAATATCTCATCAGGAATTGAGATAGCCAACATCGAGCCTATTATAGATCCAAATAGAGCAGGGATTCCTAGTAATACTCCCAATTTCCAATCAAAATAACCATACTTCTTGAAGTTTAGAACCGCTACAATATTTTGTACTGTTAAAGCTACCCGGTTTGTTCCATTTGCAACTGCTGAAGGTAACCCGAGAAAAATTAGAATAGGCATAGTTAATAACGTTCCTCCACCTGCAATAACATTTAGGAATCCCGCAATAATTCCAGCAATTAATATTAATAAGATACTTAGTAATTCCATTATTTTATCCCCTTACATCCGTTTCACAACAGTATATCAATAAAGCATAAAACTGAAAACCAGATTTTTTACAAACAAAAAAGGACGCAATAATAAATATTGCGCCCCCAAATCAAGAAACGAAACTTAAACTATATACATTACATATCTTAGCATAAAGATAAAGTGACAGAAGCTTCCTCCTAGTACAAACAGATGAAATATTTCATGAAAACCTAAAAACTTTTTAAAAATATTTGGTTTTTTAAGCCCGTAGATAAGAGCCCCAATAGTATAAGATACTCCTCCAGCTATTAACCACATTAACCCTGAAAAAGGTACACTATTAATAAGAGGAACAAATGCAATAACTACTACCCAACCCATAATGACATAGAAGAGGGTTGATAACCATCGGGGAGCATCAAACCAAAATATTTTTAGAAGTATACCAGTAATAGCAAGAAACCATACAACTCCAAACAGACTCCAACCCCAACCTCCACGTAAAGGAATTAAACATATAGGGGTGTAAGTTCCAGCTATTAATACATAAATCATCATATGATCGATTTTATGAAATATCTCGATTGATTTTTCTGATAAATTAAGGCTATGGTATAAAGTACTCGCAGTATATAATAGAATCATGCTTGCACCATAGATTGAAAATGTTACAATATGCCAAGAAGTTGCTTGTATAACAGCGATGTAGATTAATACCGTCAAGCCTATAGCTGATAATATTGTTCCAATTAAATGTGTTAAAGCATTTACAGGTTCCCTCATCCGTAAAAACATATTTTAAAAGCCTCCTATCATTTAAGTAGTTAATATAACTATGTATTATATTTATCAATAATACATCACAGCAAGTCAATTTGCAATACATATATACTAAAAACATATTACAACCTATTCTATAATTTTAAATTATTAGGTATAATTGTATTATATTAAATATTTGTTATATTTTAAAAGGGGTGGTTAATATTTTTATTAACGAAAATGAGATTAAAGGGATTATTAATGATTTATGCGCGCATGAGTCAATTCAATTAACAGATATACCAAACATCTATTTATACATGGATCAAGTAACAACTTTTTTTGATGAAAATTTATCCCATCTAAAAAGGAATCCAGAAGATAAAATCCTTACCAAAACAATGATTAATAATTACACTAATGCCAGTATATTATTCCCATCAGAGAAAAAGAAATATAATAGACAACATATAACTATATTAGTTTTGATTTATTACCTTAAGCAAATAATGTCAATAAATGATATTCATAAATTATTATCACCTATTACGGAAAAGGTTAATCTTAAAAAAGAAAAATTACTAAATATTGACAAACTATATAATATTTTTCTAGAATTAGAAAAAGCAGAACTTAATGACTTTAAAGAGCATTACTCTGAGAGGATTAATCGTATTAACATTCATCTTAAAGATATTTCAACAGAGGATGAGGAAACAATGGGATTAATTATTCTAATACTAATGCTTGTAATACAAGCAAATATACAAAAAACAATCGCAGAAAAATTAATTGACCAATATTTTAACAATAAAAAATAAAGCTTACTATTAAAGGAGGTCTCATATGGTAGATCCAAGAGTAATAAGACTAGCAGATATCTTAGTAAATCATTCACTTGAAATAAAAGAAGGGGAAAGAGTACTGATTAATGCTCCATCTGAAGCAGCTCCCTTAGTTAAAGAAATCTATAGAAAAATACTTCAAAATGGCGGTATACCAATTACAGATATCTCGATACCCGGCCTACAAAAAATTTTCTTTGAGGAATCTAATGAGAAACAGCTTTCTGATATAGAAGTATATGAGATGATATATAAAAAGGTTGATGCCTTAGTAGCAATAAATGCATCTGTAAATACAAAGGAATTAACTAATGTAGATGTACAAAAGATGCAGACATATCAAAAATCATTTCAACCTATAATGGATTACATACTAAAAGAAAAAGTAAAGTGGGTAGGAAGTTTCTTCCCAACCAATTCATTAGCACAAGACGCAGAGATGTCTTTAGAGGAATACGAAGATTTTCTTTTCAATGCAACTAATATTGATTATATTCAGCTTAGTGAAATGATGAATAAGACTGTTACTTATTTTAATCAGGCAAATGTTGTAAGGATTATTGCTAATCAGACAGATATAACAATCGATATTGAAGGAAGAGAGGCAATAGTAAATCAAGGAAAACACAATATTCCTGACGGAGAATTTTTCTTTACCCCTAATTATCTATTAACTGAAGGAACTATCTTTTGTGAATGGCCAGTGTTATTTCAAGGCAGAGAGCTCCAGGGATTACATCTAACTTTTAAAGATGGCAAGATTTTTAAATATTCAGCAGATATCGGTCAAGATTTATTAGAACATATCCTAAATACAGATAATGGAGCATGTTACCTTGGAAAACTAGGAATAGGTACCAACCCTAATATTCTAAATCCAATTAAAAATATTTTATTTGATGAAAAGATCGGGGGTTCAATACATTTAGCAATTGGAAATGCATCTTCAATCAATTGGAATATGGTTAAGAATTTAAAGGATAATGGAGAAATATACTTAGATAATATGTTAGTATTTAAAAAAGGCAATTGGTTACTATAAAAAATATAAATAAATGGAGGAATATAAATGAGTATACATATAGGCGCTAAGACAGGAGATATAGCTAATACAGTTCTTTTACCAGGTGATCCATTAAGAGCAAAATGGATTGCAGAAACTTACTTAGAAAACATTGTCTGCTATAATGAAGTAAGAGGAATGTTGGGTTATACTGGCAATTATAAAGGTAAAAGAGTTTCAGTCCAAGGCTCAGGAATGGGAGTACCTTCAATTTCAATTTACGTTGATGAACTTATAAACAGTTATAAAGTAAAAAATCTAATTCGTGTAGGATCATGCGGTTCAATTAGGGCAGAGATTAAAATTAGAGATATAGTTATCGCAATGAGCTCTTCAACTGATTCTAGTGTAAATAAAATACGTTTTGGTGGAAATGATTACGCACCCACGGCAAACTTTGATTTACTTAAAAAAGCATATGATTTTGCACTATCGATAGGAGTAAAAGCTAAAGTGGGTAATATCCTAACATCTGATACTTTTTATCACGATGACCCTAACCATTGGAAACAATGGGCTGACTATGGTGTATTGGCAATAGAAATGGAGACAACAGCTTTATATACACTCGCAGCAAAATACAACGTTAACGCTTTAACAATCTTAACTGTTAGTGACAGTTTAATAACACATGAAGTAACTTCTTCAGAAGAACGCCAAAAGACGTTTAATCAAATGATAGAAATAGCTTTAGAAATAGCGGAATAAGATAATTTAATTGAAAGAACGTCCTTTAAATGTTAGAATATAACAATAAATTCAAATTTTATTTTATTAAGGAGTAATACTTATGATGAAAAAGATCCATTTAAGTGTTCTTACTTTATTGTTATTTTTACTTATTTTCACAGTTGGTTGTTCAGCAAAAGAGTCAGTTAACCCAATTAATGAACAAAATACCAACAGTATAGAATCATCAATAAATAATGATGAAGATATTATACAAGAGGAAAACAATACTACTGAAGAATTGACTACTTCTCAAGATGCTATTGCAGAAATAGATTCTAATAAATCAGACAAAACTACTAATAGTACAGATAACGATGTTATACTTGCTTCTCAACTTGCTAATTTATTTTATGATTTACAAGCTATCAATAAATATTACGATGATAACTTAACTGCAATGGCTAAAGTTAAATTGGATACAAGTAATCTTGTTTTTAACAGTGATGATAGTTTACTAGCTTATATTAAATCGTTTTTAGACAATCAATTCCCAATTATATATGCACAAGATTACACTAGTAATGTACCACAAGAATTTATGCAACCTTTATCTCCCCAAGGTACTATCCCTGCACCCGCTGGAGCTTGCCCAGCCGCTGCAAAGCCAACTGTTAGCTTTGTTACAACTGGTGGAAAAACTGTTACTCCTCAACTTATTTCTGAAAAGAATATCCGTACCCTACCGTCGGAAATAGTTACTATTGATCAAAACGATCCTAGTAGTCTTGTATCAATTATTGAAAACATGGTTAAAGTTGGAGATCAGAGTCTTGTAACGCCCGAAGGTTGGAATACTATGTTATGGAATAAACTAAAAAGTATGCAAACTTCTGCTACTTCAATGATGGATTATCAGTTGTGGAATGCTTCTAAGGATATAGAGCAAGAAGTAGCCACCTTATACTTGCAAAGGCTACAAGAAATGAATGTACCTACTATGGTGATTGATGCTTATAATAAATCAAATAAGACAGGATGGTTTGCTAGTTCTCAGCCGACTAAAGAAGATGCTCTATCTAGTATGAATATTGAGGCTATAATGACTGGCAGTCTTAATGGAACCGTATATGAAAAGAGAAATTTCAGTATTTCTGGCGCTGGCAAAACGCCGAATTTTGGACCTCAGACCGGTGAGGGGACAGTTGTTTGGAATCATCCTGATTTAGGATTAATGACTTTTGAAGTTGATATTCTATTAGATAAATTCGACTCAATTGGTAGGGCTATAGGTGGAACAGTTAAAGCTGTAGACAATAAAAATAACTACGAGATTTTATTTATCTTTAAAACAGATGGTAGCAAGGAAGGCAAGCTATATAAAGACGGTATATATATTGGTCAGTTAAATATGACCACAAATGCCGAGAAATTCGAGAACTATGTTGATATAAAAACTAATCAAGCTACATCACTTCCAAATCAATAATTAGTTTATCC
>JBFXJF010000051.1:0-8203 GCA_050175155.1 Vulcanibacillus sp. | reverse complement strand
ATTCCGATTGACTAAAGGTTATGGTTATGTTATATGCCGTCGCTGAATAAGACCAAGTATTGGAAGATACTTGATATCCATCGTAACACTCAAAATATATCCCACCATTTTCATAATAATAGTTTTCACCAATAAACATTTGCACTAAGTGGAATTCTTGATAATTTAAATTCTCAAGTTCCCATTCACAGGTAATACTGGTGAAAGTAATGGAACGATTAATCAAATCAAAGTTATAGGCTTGATAAAATAAAGAAGAAACAACATAGGTTGCATATTGCATCTCGGGACCATCATAAAACACGATATAAATATTATCTATGTCGATATAATTGGGTATATATTCTGTAGCTTCAATAATGGGAAATGAAACCATTGTTCCTATATTTGCACATTCAGCCAAAATGGTATGATTACAAGCAGTTAAATATTTCTGCTTAATATCATTAGGAAAATAGTTTGTTACTCCATCGATTTTGACGCTCACACTACTGATATATTCAATCTGAATATTGTAATATCCAGAGGAAGTAACCACAACATGATATGATAAACTTGATAAATGTGTACATCCATAAAAAACATTACTGCTTAAACTTACAACGCTACTTGGTATATTGAAACTGGTGAGATTGTAGCAACCATAAAAGGCATTGGAACCGATACTTGTTACAGAATCAGGTATAGTGATGCTTGTTAGATGGGAACAATTATAAAAAGCATCTTGGGGAATAGTTGTTACATCGGTAATAGAAACCTCTTTCAATTGATTTGGTATTGTACCAAATATGTAGACGAATTTCGCATCATTTCCAGTTGCGGTTCTACTTTGCCCAACAAATGGAATAGTAATGCTTTGCAAACTAGAACACATGCCTAATGCATTTCCTCCAATACTTGCAACACTGTCTGGTATGGTAAAACTTGTAAGACTTAAGCAATAAAAAAAGGCATTGGCGCCGATATTTGTTACCGTGTTTGGAATGGTAATGCTTCCTAACCAATAACAGTTATAAAAGGCATTAGAACCAATACTTGTTATGGTATTTGGTAGAGTAATGTTTTCTAACCAATAATAGTTATAAAAGGCATCTTCTGGTATATTAGTTCCACTGGTAATTTCAACAGTTTCTAAAAATATCGGTATATAATAATTTACACCATTTTGATCTATAACGTCTCCTCCATCGTATGGGGTTGAACCAAACAAATAGCCGAATTTCGCATAATGATCTATTGCCGTTCTGCTTTGCCCCACAAATGGAATCTTAATGCTGGTTAAACCTGAACACCCCATCAATACATCGCTGCCTAGACTTGTTACACTGTTTGGAATAGTCAAACTTGAAAGATTGGTACAACCATTAAATGCATTTGAACCTATACTTGTTACAGAATCAGGTATGGTAATGCTTGTTAAATTTGAACAGTTATAAAAAGCATCTTGTGGTATATTAGTTCCACTGGTAATAGAAACCGTTTTCAATTGGAACGGTATTGTACCAAATATATAAACGAATTTCGCATCATTACCCGTTGCGGTTCTGCTTTTCCCAACAAATGGAATAGTAATGTCCGTTAAACTTGAACACCCGTAAAATACATTGCTGCCAAGACTTGTAACACTGTTGGGTATGGTAATGCTATTCAAACTTGAACATCCTTTAAATGCGGAATTTCCTATGCTTGTTAAGTTATTAGATAAGGCGACATTTGTTAAACTGGTACAGTTTTCAAAAGCACTTGAATCCATACTAGTAACACTGTTTGGCATGGTAATGCTACTCAAACTTGAACATCCTTTAAATGCGGAACTTCCTATACTTGTCAAGTTAGAAGGTAAGGCTACATTTATTAAACTGGTACAATTTTCAAAAACATTCGCGCCTATACTTGTAACACTTGCAGGGATTGTGATTTGGGACATTCCAGTTTGTCCACTAAAAGCACTCGCTTCTATCTGCGTTACGGTTCTACCGTCTAAAGTTTCGGGTATAACGATAGATCCAATTAATTGCCTGTTTAAAGCCGTTCCTACTATTTCAATTGTTGTTGTAGACAATGCTCTCGTTGAAAATGTTGCTACAACACCAACAGCTGTCTCGGCATTTAAGCATCTACCATTAAATGTTATAGAGTTATTCTGCCACGGCCAAAAAGATGTGTTGGGAGTTGTTAATGAAACTATTGTAGCGCTATCTCTTATGTTATTGCGTAATTGTTGCGGTGTTAAATTAGGATTTATTGAAAGCATCAATGCGGCAACACCCGCAACATGAGGGGTCGCCATCGATGTTCCACTTATCGTCCTATAATTTGGTTTTCCGGAGTCATGTTGTGCAGTTAATGCAGTAGGCCATGTACTCAAAATGCTCCCACCTGGCGCATAAATGTCAACAGTATTTATCCCCCAATTTGAAAAGGAACTAAGACTGCCGTTACTGTCCAATGATCCTACGGAAAGAAAATTATTAGGACGAAATTGTGCGCGTGGAAATCCACCTGTATTTGCATCATTATCTCGAGCGTTATTTCCTGCCGCATTTATGTATAGCCCTGTATAATTTGTTACAGCTGTTTCAAAAGCTGTAAGCGATGCAGCACTCCCTAAAAAATTCTGAGTACAGTTACTACAACTCAAAATCGGAATATTCTCTGTAGCAGCAAAATTTATAGCCATAATTACATGGGACGCAAATGTGTTTTCGGCTGCAGCTGTACCTCCCTGTTGACTTATCCTAAGTGAAACCAATTGAATGTTTTGCGCTACCCCAGTAATGCCTATCCCATTATTACCTTGAGCGCCTATAATACCTGCACAATGTGTTCCATGTCCGTTTGTATCAGTTACGGTTGCAGGAATGTGAGGAGCAGGCAATGTAAAATCGCGGCTTAAAGCTGTATTAACTCTACCTTGCAAATCCGGATGATCCGCTTGTATGCCAGAGTCGATAACGCCAACCATTACCGTATTAGAGCCAGTCGCCATGCTCCAAGCCTGTGGTGCTCTTATTCCATTCGTGCCGTTCAAACCCCATTGATTACCTGCTCTAAAGTATGTATCATCGGGATTTGTCGAAGTCATTTGAAATGCATAATCGGGCTCAGCACTAATAATATCCTTACTGCCACGCAATTTCTCAATGGCATAAAGCACGTTTTCCTTGCTCGACTCTTTTAGCGTTAAGCGAAGTACAGTTTTAAATTCGTCGGCGTTAATCTCTGTATTTACAAGAGCCCGTACGTTTCTCGTTTGACTCGATTCACCAAATTGATGTCTACTAATATCTGCGTTAAGAATATCTCCCGATGATGCCGTTAAATTTTCGACGGAAACTATGCCAATTTCAGAAAAATCTTGGATTCCCCATCCTTTAAAGCGTAAAGTTTCTTGCCTATTAAGCACGACAAGAATTCTATCGTCAGCAAAATCGTCTTCAATACTTGCCTTTCCAAAGGCGGAATATTCTGTCACAATTCCTGTTTCGCTCGTATTATCAGCAGCGTATGCGCTTACGACTTGTCCTTGGGCAAAAAATAGTATTGCTACCATAGCTAATACCATTATTAGCGGGATGATTAACAACTTGCTTTTCATACTACTAATTATTTTCATTTTTTATTCCTCCGCAATTTATTTTTTTAATATTTGTCCATGTTTGTTGTGAACTGGATTTTGTTAACCCCACTAATAGCCTCTTTTTTTACTTCCAACACTGCAATTTGACTTGAAATGACGGCTTGCATTCCTTTTGATCCATTTATCGTTATGACTACTTTGTTGCCTTGTCGAACAGCTTTTATTTCCTCAATCTCACCACCACCCGAACGTGTTTTGAAAGCAACAATTATTAATGAATTGTCTGCAAAAAAATCGTTGTCATATTTTTCTTCTAGGCTAACAGCACCATCCGCTATATCGTCTAACGAATTGATGATTTTCGTAAACTGCTTATCATAATTGTTTACCCATGCTGTTCCGACTGAGAACTCGATGTTCTCGCCTGCTCCGCATCCAGTCAATAGTCCTATGCTCATAATTATTAACACCCCCATTGTCAAAATTTTTGCTAATTTCTTTGTCATTTGCATATCCTCCTTTTTGGTCTATTTGTTACCTTGTTATTGATACAAATCTAAATGTCCCTGTATTATATATTATATTCACGCGCCTGAAAAAGAGTAAATCGTTACTTCTTTACATATCTTATTATACAACAACTAATATGTAAATGTAACCAAACATTAATATTATTACAAATCTACACAAACTGACACATTTGATTTTTATTTTTTCTAGATTAGTTTGTTTTACGATAATCGTTAAAAAGTTGAAATGAGAAAATTAAAATGCCCTACAAATGTCCTTAATTGAACCTCAATAGGTCGTTACTATTTTGGCAGATAGGGAGAAAACGCCCTTTCTTCATGAAAAAAGGTCTGATAACAATGCAAACTCTTTGTTTGCTTTTGTATCAAACCTATGCTTGTTAAATGAAAGAGCACGCCAATTTTAATACAAATGCGTACCCCTTGAAAAAGAGGAGACATTTTTGCGTACCCTCTCATTAGCGAGTGAATTATTTGCGTACACTTAGAAAAAGGAATAAACTTTTTGCGTATCTCAGTAAGAAAGTATCCACATATGTGTAAGTGCACCATTCTATTTCAATTCGTACATCTTACGAACTTATTTAATCAAGATATTTATATTCATCTGATTCCAACTAGTATAGTATTCACATAAATCTTTTTCCAATGTTCTAAACTCTAAATAACTATTAGACTTTTTTCTAACCTTTGTTAATTTATTGCGGTTATTTCCAATAAAATGAAAATATTTCTCTTTATATTCATTAATTATTGAATAATGTAAATCTCCTTGTAATGATTCGCGAATATTTTGTTCCATTATCTCTTTTTGCCTCTTAGTAATATTGGGTGAATCATAAAAATCAAATTTGATGCTTAATGGTAATATTGGTAAATCATTAACTTCATGTAATTCTGGTATATAATCGAATACTTTATTAAACACTTGAACAATATTATATTCAAACATAGAATCTCCATAATAACTTTCACCAATTTTTTGGATCACAATAAATTTAGAATTTAGACCTATCTGTTTAGAATACTTTTTATGAAATTCATAAGCATAATAATCTCCTATTTCCCACACTGTTCGTTTAAAGGGAATTTCAATTACTATCTTTTTGTGTCCTTGGTTCGGTTGTTCTAATTTTTCTTTTAATTTATGTAAAGTGTTTTGCCATAAACGTTTTTCACGTAATGTTTCAAATTCTTCTAAAAATGCATATTCGCTAATATAATTTAAAGTTTTATGTTTAACTTCATCTTCTAACAAACCATATTCCCACATTTGATCTGCGAATGCGAACCAAAATATTGGTGCATCTTCTGTTAGTAAACATTCTGAAAATGCTTCTAACATTTCTTTATATGCATCTTCTTTTGATAATCCTTTTGATAATAATGAACTATATTTATCCTTAACATCTAAAGATATGTCATTTCCATATAAACTTGTACTCCAAAATCCCATTTATAAGTCTCCTTTTCTTTAATCATCATATGCTGAAGAAAATATAGATGAGGCTCTTGCAAATTCTTTTGCAAAACTTCCCCATTTTTTTCTAGCAATTGAATTTATAGCGTTACCTAAGGCATCAAGTCCATAAGCAGTAATTAATGTTTGTTCCATGGCACGAGCTTCCTTATAAGTCAATCCTGTAGCAATAGCAAACATAGTATATTGGCTTCTAGGGTATTTCCCACTATAATGTGCTGACATTCTTGTATTAAAGTGTTGTGTTCTACCTACATACCATACTTCTTTTGTTGCCTTTAGTATTATTACATATACAGTATGATTGTATGTTTTATCTGGATCAATTCCGCCTTTTTTTACACTAGCATCAACATATGATCTGGCTCTTGTTGCGCTCGCCATTAAATTAGAAATCAATTGAATAGCATAAACTAGTCCGACAATAGCCACACTAACAAGAGCGATTGCTAAAACAGGGAGCCAAGCAGTTGCAATTGCAGCTTTAATACTTGCCAGCGAGGCTGATATACTTGCCATTAGCCCTGCAAATCCACCAGATAATTGAGCAACAATAGAACCGCCTAGAACTAATGATGCAGAAAAATTACCATTTATATCATAATAACTTGTTGGATTATTATTACAATACGAAAATAAATTAGTTCCACCAGCCCCTAGATATTCTATACTATCCATTGTAATGAATCTTCCAATAATTGGATTATAATACCTACTATTTAAATAATACCATCCGGTTTCTTTATCATAGTAATAACTTCGATATCTAAATGGATTAACAGTACTTAGGTCACAGTTTGATGTATCTATTAACTTTATAATATTGCCATATGCATCATAGGTATATTCTACAACTAAATTACCTGCTTCGTCAACTATTCCTATGATATCATTTTGAAGATTCTTTAGATACAAATATTTGTTATTATTATACTCAAATCCTATGACATTATCACTTGAATCATAATAATAATTAATCACATAATTTTCGTCACCAGTTCTTGTTTCTCTAATTATCTTATTGCCATCTAAAATATAAGCTACATCATTGTCTTTTACGCCATTATAGATGTATTTTCCCGTTCTTATATTATTAGCATTATAAGAATATTCGATATAATATTGACTATTTTCAAGTGTAGTGATATTTCTCATATCATAACCTATTTGCCAACCTAAATATAAATTAGGCTGACCACTTGAGGAATATGTAATCGTATAATTATATCCATTGATTGTTGCAAAAACAAGTTCATCTTTATTGCCACTTGTCCTATATTGAAAGGTTGCTCCAGTAATATAATCTTCATCAGTTTGGTTAATATATTGGTATGTTATTATATTTCCTCTTGTGTCATAGGTATAATTCCTTCGATATTCTGTTCCATCAATGAGTACATCTTGTCTTACTAATTGGTTGAAAATATCATATGTATTCTCTTCATAATAATCAATAATATTGTTTAAATATTTTGTGACTTTTGTTATATTACTATAATCATCATACTCATAAACAAATTTTAAGATATCATTGTTAATGGTAAACTCTACTTGACTTATCCTTCCTGTTAATACTGTTTCATTATTCTCATTAGTCGTTGTTTCATTGGTATATGCTGCATCTATTACAGAATTAATTGATGTAAAATAATAACTTATAGTTTCTAGATTTGCAAAAGCATCATCTGAATACGAATAATTAATATTGTATTCACCTGATATTGATTCATGAGTTAAAACATTATTTTCTTCGTCTAGATCTGGATTAACATCTTCATAAGTATTATTATTTGTTCCATTGATGTTAGTTTTACTTACTAAATGACTGTTTTCATCATATGTATATGTAATATTATTCCCATTTGTAGCATTAACATTGATTAGTCTGTTTTGATAATCATAATTGAAGTAATAAGTTACATTTTCTTTATGATCTGTATAGGACGATACTTCACCATAATCATTATAAATATATGATAATACTTTTACACTATTATAATAAATATTCTCAACACTTCCATCTTCATAATAATCAAAAGAAATAGTTCCATAACTGTATATGCTGTTTGTTAACTCCCCTGTATAAACATTATTAGGATTACTACTATTTTCATTAGTGTAATTATTGGTAACAAGGACTGAATCTCCAACACTTATTGTTTTTATATCATTATAATTATTATATGTGAAATAATATGTCACTCCACCTGTCGATATGGATGTCACATTGCCAAATGTATCATATGTATATGTAATGGTTTTCGAATTACTTGTTGTTCCATTAATTAAGCTTATCACGTTCCCATTAGCATCATATGTATAGTCCGTCCTTAAACCTTTATCATCTATTATCGTTTTCACAAGCCCAGTCACATAATCATATGTGTAACTTGTTACATTTCCTAGTGCATCAGTTGTTGTCGCAGGGAATAAACCATCACTTGTATAAGTAGTGCTTCCATATTCATATCTATCAGTTGTTCCACTAGCAGTGGCATTAATTGATTCAATATTTTCATTTTCGTCTACTGCAAAGTGAGTTGTAACGTTTTGATTTGTTACTGAATTAAGATTTTGATTTGAATCATATAAATATGTTGCCTCACTTGTATT
>JBFXJF010000050.1:0-8835 GCA_050175155.1 Vulcanibacillus sp. | reverse complement strand
GCTACCCCAATTACAGCTAATTGTCTGATTCTGGGGGGGGGTAAGTTTAAAGATCATGTTTTATTAAATTTTTTTAAGTTAATTACGCTAAGATAATGCTTTTTACTTATGTAGATGTGGAAAGGTGATTCTGTTTTATTAAACAATATTTAATAGGTGTACTTCAAATTGTATTATTTTTTCAATTTGATAGTTTTCATATTTTTATAATTTAGAACAACCTTCTAGTAAATTGATTACTACGCTTAGACGAGGGAAGGATAGTGAAATACAATTTGCATATGCTGGTTTTTTTTGTGTTGAAGAGTTTTATCAGATCACTATACTTGGTTAGTACATAATCCGTTGCGCCATTTCTAATTATTTCATCAAACCAATCCATAAACATTCCTTGTTGTACATCATCCATGCCATAAAAAAGAACGGGTAGCTCTCCTAATTCTTTTTGATACCAATAAATAGCATACATTACCTTTGCATCAAACACCATATTGGTGAACCCTGGCATTCTGAGACCCTACTGTCCTAGGCCACCATTGTAGAATTGGTTTTGGTATGCATGCATAAGTTTCTCGTATTGGCTTGAGTCTGTCATCTGACAGAAATAAAAACAAAAACGGGAGTCAAGAACTCCCGTTTTTATTACCAATATTTTTTACCCTCAACCTCATCGCGTTTAAGAAGTTTCAGTTCTCCTTTTAAAAATTCATCAAACTTCAAGATGTGTAAAAAAGGATAAACGCAAGGTTCTCCAAAAGGGATTTCTCTTATTATCTTGAATCTTATCTTTTCCATCAAGCCTCTTTCAATCATTGCCAATTCTTCAGGTTTAATCTTGGTGTTCGTTTTAATGAAAAATGTTATTTCTATAGGAATGCCATCCTCGTCTACTATAAAACTTATCGGGATTTGTTTCTCGATCTCCATTATTTCCTTTACTCTCTGGAGACTAAAAACATCTGCAATGATATAGTAGAAAATTCGTTCAGAGTTAATATATAGTTTTGCAGAACCTTTCTCTTCGCTTGTTCCAAATGGGAGTTCTATTTTGGAGTTCGAAGTTGATGTTTTTACAAAGTACGTTTTTTTATTACTTGATAGGGTGCATCTTAAATCAACAGATTTAGTATGTATAACCCCTTCTTGCCAGAGGCCTTGAGGCAAAGCACTATTGCCCCAAAAAAGTAAAATGGAAATTATTGTTATTGTTTTCATAGTTAAATAATTTTGAGGATTATTTGCAGCCGTTCATTAGGTTCTCAATTTCACTCATTCGAGGAAATGAGTCAGAAATATGACTTGAGTATGTAGAGTATTTGTTCGCAAAAATTTCTATGAACTTGTTATATTCCTCCCAAAAGTCATTAGTAATTCCACTGGAAAGGTAATCCAATAACCAGCCCTGAAATTCAGTCCAATTTCCCCCCTTAAAGCAGCCGTTAAGAATTGCTTCTTGAATAATACCGTTTTCTACACAGTAAATTGCCTGCATCAGTTTCGCCTCAAACTCCATATTGGTGTAGCCCGCCTTGCCTGGGCCATACTTACTAAGCCCTTTATAAAAGTTATCTTGGAAGGCATGCATGGTTTCCTCGTATTGGCTTGTGCCTGTATAATGACAAAAATAAAAACAAAAACGCGAGCCTAAAACTCCCGCCAATGTTACCAGTATTTTTTGCCTTCAAGTTCAATATCTTTTAGTCTTTTAATTTCTCCTGCTAACACTTCTTCAAATTTAATTTTTTGATAAAACATATTTGTGTGAGGTTCAGAAGGGATACTTTCTCTTACAACTTTAAATTTTACCTTTTTTTTCATTTGTGTATCAATATAATTAAGTTCATCTGCGTTGATAGTGGTATTTGGTTCTAATCTAAATGTTATGCTAATAATTTCTCCATCGTTACTTAGGGTAAACAAAAAATGTAATTTTTCATTTTTGCTCAATAGTTGTTTTAGTTTTTTATTATCAAAAGTTTCTTTCAATATTGACGTGAATTCTTTTTCAGAATTAATGTAACACCTCACAGCCTCTCCTTCTGTCATTATTAAAGGAAGATCTGTGCGCTTGTCATCAATAACTTTTTTTAACGGATATATTATTCTTTGTGATTTGACATTTAAACTGTCCGCTTTTTGTGTTGTTTATACCTTCGCTCCAAATATTTTGGGCAATTATTGACTTGCTTGAAAATGCTATAAGCAAAATAATCAAGTATTTATATCTTGTTGTTATCAAGTGTGAAAGTTTTAGCATTACATTTAATAAGTGCTGAATTATAAAGAATTTGGAGATTCATAAAAGTTAAAACTATGATTGTTTTTCTTATTGAAAAGCAAAAAGCAAACTTTTTAATAAAATTGGGAGTTTTTAACTCCCAATTTATTATTTGAATTTGCTACCCTCTTCTTCGATTTTTTTTAGCCTTTTTATCTTCCCACTGAGAACTTCTTCTAATGATATTCTATGGTAGAACATATTTGTATGGGGACTTTTGCATGGTTTATCTCTAATAACATTAAAACTTACTTTTTTCCTAATTTGGTCATCGATATAAAAAATTTCTTCAGGTTTAATAGAACTGTTTGCCTTAAGTGTAAATGTTAGTTGTATTGGATGGCCTACCTCGTCTAGTGTAAATAAAATCCCAATGCTTTCACCTTGTTTGAATAAATTGATAAGTCTCTCTTTACCGAAAGCATTTAATATTATAGCGGTTAAATCTTTCTCAGAGTTAATATAAACTCTAACTGTTTCCCCTTCATTCATTAGAAATGGTAAAGAAACCCTATCATCATTTACAACCTTTGAAATAGATAAAGATTTGTCATCTTTATCTATCTTACAGTTAAACTGTGCATTTTTAGTGTTTATTAAACCAGTTGACCAGTTTTCTTGAGCCACAGCAAAAGTACTCGAAGATAATAAAATGAGTACTGATGTAAAAATATTCAATATGTTTGTTTTCATAATTAAAATGTTTTAGGACAGCCGCTTAATAAGTTCTGAATAACACTTAATACTGGAAAATTTGAAGATATATAATTAGCGTATGATGGATTTTTATCATTAAATATTTTTATTAAAATATTATAGGTATTTGTATTACTAGAAGTGATGCCGAACGCTAAAATATCTTCTATCCACTTAATAAATTTACTCTGTTCTTCTGGCGAAAGATTATTGAATAAAACAGGCATTTCGCCTATACCTTCTTGATACCAATAAATAGCATACATTACCTTTGCCTCAAACTCCATATTGGTGAACCCTGGCATTCTTGGGCCATACTTACTAAGCCCTTTATAAAAGTTATCTTGGAAGGCATGCATGGTTTCCTCGTATTGGCTTGTGCCTGTATAATGACAAAAATAAAAACAAAAACGGGAGCCTAAAACTCCCGCTAATGTTACCAGTATTTTTTGCCTTCAAGTTCGTTACGCTTTAGCAAAGGAAACTCGCCATTCTTGAGTTCTTCAAATTTTAGGATATGACTAAAAGGGTACACACAAGGCTCTCCGAAAGGTATCTTTCTTACTATCTTAAATCTAATCTTCTCTTTCAGTAGTTTGTCAATTATTTCGATTTCTTCAGGTTTTATTTTTGAATTTTCCTTTATTGAATAAGTAATTTGAACTGGTATACCATTTTCATCTATAGTAAAACCAATAATAATTCTTATTTCGACCATTTCTATATCTTTTAATCTTTCAGGTGTGAAAACCTCATTTATAATTTTGAAATAGATTCTTTCCGAATTTATGTATAATGAGGCACTTCCTTTTTCATCACTTGTTCCAAATGGTAAATCAGTTTTGGAATTATAATCCTGTTTCTGAACTACATAAATACCATTTATAGATTCTCTACAGTTAAGTGTAGTTGCTTTCGTATTTACATTGCCGGGTTTCCATATTTGCTGAGCAATAGTACAGTTTGAGATGGAATTGATCAATGATATCAATACGATAAATTTTGCTGCTTTCATTTTCTTAAAGCTTAGGACAACCATCAAATAAAAAGTTAATAACCGACATTCTTGGAAAACTATCAGAGATATAGCCCCTATAATTAGGATCCTTATCGTTAAATATTTTAATAAAATAATTATACCTTTCTAAAAAAGTACTATTAGCCCCATTGTCTAGATAATAAAAAACCCAGTTTCTAAAATCTGTCCAATCTTGACTTTTAAAGTATTGATTAAGGATGGCTTCATATTCTATGCCAGACTCTATACAGTAAATTGCCTGCATCAGTTTTGCCTCAAACTCCATATTGGTGAACCCTAGCATTCCAGAGCCGTACTTACTAAGTTCGTTATAAAAACGGTCTTATTAGGCATACAACGTTCTACTTACAAAAATAAAAAACAAAAACGGGAGTTAGAAACTCCCGTCATGATTACCAGTGTTTTTTACCTTCTTCTTCGTTTTCTTTTAAGGATCGAATCTCCCCACTTAATACTTCATCGAATCGTATTCGGAGAAAGAACATGTTCGTATGAGGGCTATTGCACGGGATGTCCCTTACCACTTTAAATCTTATTTTCTTTTTAATTCTTTCATCAATTAAACTCAATTCTTCTGGTGTCATAGTTGTATTAGAATTCAATCTAAATGTTATTTGTATTGGTATTCCATCTTGATCGAGAGTAAATAAAAAATCGAATTTTTCATTGAGTTTAAGCAACTGCTTTAACCTTTCATCTCCAAATGTTTCGGTTAAAATTAAATTGATTTCTTTTGCAGAATTAATATAAACCTTTGTTGATGCATTATCATTGCAACCTAACGGTAGGCTTGTTCTTTCGTCATTAACTATTTTTTTGATAGATAAGCCACTAGTGTTTTTGCTATAAGAGCACTTAAATTGACCATTTTTGGTATTGTTCATGCCTTCTTCCCAATTATTTTGAGAGTATGTGTAATTAGTAAAAAATATTAACAGGCAAATTAATACTGATTTTAATTTTATTGTTTTCATATTATTATGATTTAGGACAGCCATTCAATAAGTTAATTATTACACTTAAGCGAGGAAATGACAGTGAAATACAATTTGCATAAGCGGGATTTTTTGCGTTGAAGAGTTTTATCAGTTCATTATAATTATTAAGCACAGAATCAGTTGCTCCGTTCCTAATTATTTCGTCAAACCAATCCATAAACATTCCTTGTTGTACATCATCCATGCCATAAAATAGGACAGGTAGCTCTCCTAGCCCTTTTTGATACCAATAAATAGCATACATTACCTTTGCCTCAAACTCCATATTGGTGAACCCTGGCATTCTGAGACCCTACTGTCCTAGGCCACCATTGTAGAATTGGTTTTGTAATACTCCCTCAGATTCTTCTTATTGTTTACATTGCTGTATATAGCCCTATTTTTACTCTTTGATTCAACGCACTTCAATACACCCTTTTTCCCTTTTACTTTGTACTCTTTGATATCTTGAGAGTAACAAATGTTCTGAAATGTTAGAGTTAGTAGAATTATCCCCAGTATCCTTAATGGGGAGTTATTTATATTTAAAAAATTTCGTTTCATAATAAAAATTTAATAACAAACGGGAGTATTACGCTCCCGTTTTTACAATGCTATTCTGTAACAAATAACTTTGCCCGTTCACGTTGGTTGGCTTCCATTTTTTTTAGCCTTGTAATATCACCACGACGAATTTCATCAAAATCCGTTCTTATTACATAGGCAGTTAGGAGTTTATGCTCAAACTTTTGTAAGGGAGTGAAGGAGACCATCTTTTTTATATTTTCCTCAAGTGTTAGGATTTCATCAGGCTTAATATTAGAACCATAGTTCAAAACAAAAGCCATTGCAAGGTATTCGCCATCTTGATTTAATGCAAAATTTATCTTTATCTTTTCACCCATTGAAGATAGTTCATTTATTCTCTCTTCAGTAAATGTTTTTTTAAAGGCATCAATAAAACTATCATACGTATTAATATAGAACCCAAGGAATGCTAACTCTAGAGTGGGATCATCGGTTTTGTAATCCTCCCTCAGATTCTTCTTATTGTTTACATTGCTGTATATAGTTCTATTTTTACTTTTCGATTCTGTACAGTTCAATACTCCTTTATTACCTTTTACTTGATACTCCTTACTATCTTGGGAGTAACAAATGCTCTGAAAGGTTAGAGTTAGTAGAATTATCCCCAATATCCTTAATAGGGATTTATTTATGTTTAAAAAATATCGTTTCATAATAAACCTAATTTCAAACGGGAGCATTACACTCCCGTTTGTTAAAATGCTATTCTGTAACAAATAGTTTAGCCCTTTCACGTTGGTTGGCCTCCATCTTTTTCAGCCTTGTAATATCACCACGGCGAATTTCATCAAAATCCGTTCTTATTACATAAGCGGTTAGCAGTTTATGCTCAAACTTTTGTAAAGGAGTGAAGGAGACCATTTTTTTAATATTTTCTTCAAGTGTTAGAATCTCATCAGGCGTTAGGTTTGTCCCGTAGTTGAGGGTAAATGCCATTGCTAGATAATCTCCATCTTGAGTCAACCTGAAATCTATAACTATTTTTTCTTCTTTTTGTACCAAATCGTCAATTCTACTCTTTGAAAACGTTTTGCTGAAAGCATCTAGAAAACTATCATAAGAGTTAATAAAAAATCCCAGAAACGATAACTCTAGAGTGGGATCATCGGTTTTGTAATCCTCCCTTAGATTCTTCTTATTATTTACATTGCTGTATATAGCCCTATTTTTACTCTTTGATTCAACGCACTTCAATACACCCTTTTTCCCTTTTACTTTGTACTCTTTGATATCTTGAGAGTAACAAATGTTCTGAAATGTTAGAGTTAGTAGAATTATCCCCAGTATCCTTAATGGGGAGTTATTTATATTTAAAAAATTTCGTTTCATAATAAAAATTTAATAACAAACGGGAGTATTACGCTCCCGTTTTTACAATGCTATTCTGTAACAAATAACTTTGCCCGTTCACGTTGGTTGGCTTCCATTTTCTTTAGCCTTGTAATATCACCACGACGAATTTCATCAAAATCCGTTCTTATTACATAAGCGGTTAGCAGTTTATACTCAAACTTTCTTAAAGGAGTGAAGGAAACCATTTTTTTAATATTTTCTTCAAGTGTTAGAATCTCATCAGGTGTTAGGCTTGTCCCGTAGTTGAGTGTAAATGACATTGCTAAGTGTTCTCCATCTTGATTTAGTCTAAATCGGATATTGATTTTTTCTTTAAACTTTGCCAAATCTTCAATTCTATCATCTGAGAATGTTTTATGAAAAGCCTCAAGAAACGTATCATAAGTATTAATATAAAACCCCAGGAAAGAAAGTTCTAATTCTGGATCATCTGTTTTGTAATACTCCCTCAGATTCTTCTTATTGTTTACATTGCTGTATATAGCCCTATTTTTACTCTTTGATTCAACGCACTTCAATACACCCTTTTTCCCTTTTACTTGGTACTCTTTGCTATCTTGAGAGTAACAAATGTTCTGAAATGTTAGAGTTAGTAGAATTATCCCCAGTATCCTTAATGGGGAGTTATTTATATTTAAAAAATTTCGTTTCATAATAAAAATTTAATAACAAACGGGAGTATTACGCTCCCGTTTTTACAATGCTATTCTGTAACAAATAACTTTGCCCTTTCACGTTGATCCACTTCTTTCTTTTTTAGCCTAGAAATATCACCACGGCGAATTTCATCAAAATCTGTTCTTATTGAATAACTGGTCAATAACTTATACTCAAACTTTTGTAATGGCATAAAGGAAACCATCTTTAACAAGTTTTCCTCAAGAGTTAGAATTTCATCAGGTGTAATGGTGCTACCATAGTTGAGAACAAACCCCATACCCAAATGTTCTCCATCTTGATTTAGCCTAAAGCTAATTTGAATTTTTTCTTTATGTTTTGTCAACTCTTCAATTCTACTCTCTGAGAATGTTTTACGGAAAGCATCAAGGAAACTATCATATGTGTTAATATAGAACCCAAGGAATGCTAACTCTAGAGTGGGATCATCGGTTTTGTAATCCTCTCTCAGATTCTTCTTATTGTTTACATTGCTGTATATAGTTCTATTCTTACTTTTCGATTCTGTACAGTTCAATACACCCTTCTTCCCTTTTACTTGGTACTCCTTGCTATCTTGAGAGTAACAAATGTTCTGAAATGCTAGAGTTAGTAGAATTATCCCCAGCGTCCTTAATGAGGTGTTATTTATATTTAAAAAGTATAGTTTCATATGTTTAATATTTTAGTAATTACAAACGTTAAAGGTATTTATTATTGCACCAGGGTTTGAGTTGTTACCAACAGGATATTTCCCGTAGGCCGAATCTTTTACTTTCATAAATTCGTCGAACCATTTTGTATAATCGGCCATGGTGGAAACATCAAATCCATTCTCATAGATATCATTAATCCAATCTTTGTAATCTAGTACCATATCACTGTATTGGTCTAACCCTCTTGTCCAGGTCAAATCCTCATTGTTAATATCCCAAAGGTATAAATCTACGAATAGCCAAGCTTCAAACTCGCTCAGCTGGGTTACTGGGAGAACACCGTTAACTTTGTCTTGATACTCGTGAAAAAGTTCGTGAAGAAGGGTTATGTCGGATATAGAAGTTGCACTTCTAAATTCGATTACACCGAGGGTGTGTGATCCCGTACTACCCAATGTAGAATTAATTTTAATTGTAAGTTTACTATTCCAAGTTGAATTCATGATAGTTTTGCTAAGGCAGGGCCCTTGTTTCAATTTATTTTCTGCATTAATAAGGTTGTTTTTGGCCGTTGCATCGAGGGTGGAGGTG
>JBFXJF010000049.1:0-8936 GCA_050175155.1 Vulcanibacillus sp. | reverse complement strand
ATATTCTTCGCAAGCTTTGATCTTAATCTCTTTACTAACTTTTGGATATCTAGACATTAAAAACCTCCAAAATAGATTATCTAATTTTTATTAATTAGAATGTCTACTTTGGAGGCATCATATCATATGTTAGAAGGATTTATTTATAATTACAATTCTTCCTTAGTTTCATTTTCAAATTTTTTTCTTTTAATATGTTGAACTCTAATCTTCTTAAAACTTTTTTTTATTCCATACAATGCGTATAAACCCAAAGGTAAAAACGCTATCTTACTGAATTGATTAGGAAAAATTAATGCCAATATTACTACAATTAATATTATTAAAGGAGTAACCCAAATCACAGCTCTCGGCAATCCAACTTTCTTAAAGTTAGGATATTTAATATTACTTATCATTAAATATGACAAAAATACCATTATAAAAACTAAAGCCACTGAATTAAATATTTCATAGTATAAAGTTATTGTAGCTAAAATTCCCCCAGCCGCTGTGATAGGAAGACCAATAAAATAACCTGGCACTCCAGGTTTTACATTAAAACGAGCCAACCTTAAAGCTCCTACAACAGGAAATAGGATTACTAAGAATATCCCTAAAATTCCAAGGTCTTTTAGAATAACTTCATACATAATAAATGCAGGAGCAACACCAAAAGATATAATATCTGATAAGGAATCCAATTCCTTCCCAAAATCACTTTGGGTATTAAATAGTCTTGCAATTCTTCCGTCTAAACTATCTAGAAACATACTAATAATGACCATAATAGCAGCGTACTCAACTAATCCTTCAAAAGCTAACATAATGGCAATTATTCCAGCTGATAAATTCGCAATTGTAAATAAATTCGGAAGTATACGAAATACCATTAATTGTACCTCCCTATAATAGTTATACCTGAAATTACCTTATCACCTTTTTTAACATTCAGCTTAACTTCTTTTGGCATGATTATTTGAGTTCCAGAGCTAAATTTAATCATTCCTATTTTATCACCTTTTTTAACATTTTGGTTTATCTCAGACCAATCAACAATTCTTCTCGCCATAATACCAGCAATCTGTACTACTAATACTTTAATCGCTCCATTGCTTATGCCAATATAGTTTTTCTCATTAACTTCATGACTCTCTAATTTAGTAGCAGTCATAAACTTACCTTTTTTATATTCAACAAAATTCACTTCTCCGTCTATAGGGCTACGATTTATATGTACGTCAAGAGGACTCATAAATATACTTATGTAAATGCAGTCACCTTTTATGAATTTATTTTCATTTGATTCATATATATTCGTTATTATTCCATCGGCTGGAGATAACACTGTTTTTTCTTCATCTGTTATTTTTCTATTTGGATCTCTAAAAAAATATAGAACAAAGATAATTAACCCAACACCAATTAAAGATAAAATAGGATCTATTAAAAATAATATTATTGCAAAAATAGTAACTATTAACAATGTTGCTTTACCCTCTTTATACAAAGCCTTACTTTTCATAATATCACCTCCAGTTATGTATCTATCTTTCTTTATATATGGCGACCTATAAAAACATTTTCTTGAATTCGTTTCAAGCCTTCTTTTATTGTTTTTGCCCTAACTTCACCTATGCCATCAACCTCATCTAATTCATCTATTGTAGCAACGATTATGTTGGATAAATTCAAAAATCTCTCTGTTAAATTCTCAATAATTGCGCTTGGAAGTCTTGGTATGCGGCTTAAAATTCTATAGCCTCTAGGAACAACAAGTTCCTCTTGTAAATCCAATTTTCCAGTATACCCCAATACTCTAGCAATACTATGATTATCCATTAAATCCTCATAACTCAATTTTTTAAGTTCTATTATCAGATTATTAATTTCATCGTCAGAATTGTTTTTATGATAATCCTTGTACAAATAAAAGGCTACCTTGTCTATGTTAGCAACTAACTCCTCTGCCTGCATCTTAATTAGTCTACCCTCAACTCCCAATTCATTTGTAAACATTTCTATTTCTTTATTAATTCTCCGAACCATCTCAATTTTGTGAATAACAAAAATCACGTCATTGATTGTTGCTAACTCTTCAAATTCCATTGCAGATAGATTTGTTAATCCCTGATCTAGTACTGATTTATACTTCTCCAAGGTCTGTATCGCTTGATTTGCTTTAGTTAAAATTACCCCAATCTCTTTAAGAGAATATTTATTGTTTCCTTGATATAGTGTTATAACATTCCTTCTTTGAGAAATCGAAATAACTAAGTTCCCTAATTGTTTAGCAACCCGTTCAGCGGTTCTATGCCTTATTCCTGTTTCAGTAGAAGGTATTGAATTGTCAGGGACTAATTGAACATTAGCGTACAATATTTTCTTTAAATCATCACTTATAATTATTGAGCCATCCATCTTTGCTAATTCGTATAAATTGGCAGGATTAAAATCACAATTAATTGAGAAACCCCCATCTACTATCTCCATTACTTCTTGACTGTAACCAGCAACTATTAATGCACCAGTTTTTGCCCTTAGAACATTATCCAATCCCTCCCTTAAGGGAGTTCCAGGTGCAACAAGTTTTAAAACTTCTCTCATAAATTCTTCTCTTTTTAACTCTTTACTCATAATTTTCCCTCCAAAAGCAGTATCTAAGGCTCGTGCAACAGATTACTCATCTATTACATAGACCCCTTTTGGTATATTCCAATCTTAAAAATTCTCCCGCGGGATTATTACAACCTTTATAATGTATATCATACCTTATTTATGAAACATACAAAAGGAATTATTTGTTTACTAGTTACACACATAAATGGACCCATGTTTTGTTAGGTCCATTTTCATTCTTGAAGTTATTTATTAACTACCAACGCCCCATCTTTTTCATCTATATACAATATATCACCTTTACTTATGGTGCCTTTAAGTAATTCTTCAGATAAAGTATCTTCCACGTGTTTTTGAATCATTCTTCTTAATGGTCTGGCACCATAGTTACTATCGTATCCCTCTTTAACAAGAAACTCCTTTGCTCCGTCTGTAAGTTCAAAATCGATTCCTTGCTCTTTTAACCTGTCTTTTAATTCTGATGTCATTAATGTCAATATTTCTTTAATATTCTCTTGACTTAATGAATGGAATACAATTATCTCATCTACCCGATTTATAAATTCAGGTTTAAAAGTTCTCTTTAATTCCTTTAATACACGACTCTTCATATTATTATACTCAGTTACCTGATTTTGATTAGCAAAACCAAGGGTACGATCTTGTTTTATCATCTCAGCTCCAACATTCGAAGTCATGATTAGTATAGAGTTTTTAAAATCCACCGTTCTTCCTCTATTATCAGTTAACCTTCCATCCTCTAATACCTGCAACATTATATTAAAAACCTCTGGGTGAGCCTTCTCTATTTCATCTAATAAAACTACAGAATAAGGTTTTCTTCTTATTTTCTCTGTTAACTGGCCGCCTTCTTCATATCCTACATATCCTGGTGGTGCACCGATTAATCTAGAGGTTGTATGTTTCTCCATATATTCTGACATATCAATCCGTATTACTAAATTTTCGTCACCAAACATAGCTTCCGCTAAAGCCCTAGCCAACTCTGTCTTCCCAACACCTGTTGGACCTAAGAAGATAAATGAACCAATAGGTCTTTTTGGGTCCTTTAATCCTGCTCTTGCCCTTCTAATTGCCTTTGAAACAGCTTTTACTGCCTCTTCCTGTCCAACTACACGTTTATGAAGGATATTTTCCATTACTATTAGTCGTTGAGTTTCTTCCTCTGTCAATTTGCTAACCGGGATACCCGTCCAACTTGCAACAACTTGAGCAACATCCTCTACTGTTACTTCGGTATCCTCTCTCCCCTGATTTTCCCTCCATTTATCTTTTGTTTTGTCTAGTTCTCCTTTTAATTTTTGTTCTTTATCCCTTAGGGATGCTGCTTTTTCAAATTCCTGACTCTGAACCGCCGAATCTTTTTCCTTTCTTACTTCATCTAATTTTAATTCTAGATTTTTCAAGTCAGGGGGAGCATTGTAACTACTTAATCTTACCTTGGATGCAGCTTCATCAATAATGTCTATTGCTTTATCAGGAAGGAATCTATCTGAAATATATCTATCAGAAAGTTTTACCGCCTGTTCTATTGTAATATCAGTTATTTTAACCCGGTGGTGTGCCTCGTATTTGTCACGTAATCCTTTTAATATCAAAATCGATTCCTCAACTGTTGGTTCTTTTACCATAATTTGTTGAAAACGCCTCTCAAGGGCAGCATCTTTTTCGATATATCTTCTATATTCATCTAAAGTTGTTGCTCCAATTGCTTGTAATTCCCCCCTTGCCAAAGCTGGCTTTAATATGTTTGAAGCATCAATTGCCCCTTCCGCCCCACCAGCACCTATCAATGTGTGAAGTTCGTCTATAAATAAAATCACATTCCCTGCATTTCTTATTTCATCCATCACTTTTTTTAATCTTTCTTCAAACTCTCCACGATACTTAGTCCCTGCAACCAAAGTTCCCATATCAAGTGACATTACTCTTTTATCTCTTAAAGTTTCCGGTACTTCATTACTAACAATTCTCTGGGCTAACCCCTCTGCTATTGCAGTTTTACCAACTCCTGGTTCACCAATTAAAACAGGATTATTTTTCGTTCTTCTACTTAACACTTGGATAACTCTTTCTATCTCTTTTTCTCTTCCAATAACCGGATCCAACTCCGCCCCTCTTGCAAAAGCTGTCAAATCTCTTGCTAATCCATCTAATGTCGGTGTATTTGGGTTTGAATTATTATGATTCTGTGATACAACTTCCCCACTCCCCAGCAACTGTAAAACCTGTTGTCTAGCTTTGTTTAAATTAATTCCGAGATTATTTAATACTCTTGCTGCAACACCTTCCCCTTCACGAATTAAGCCAAGTAATAAATGCTCTGTCCCTATATAATTATGACCTAATCTTCTAGCTTCATCCATTGATAGCTCAATTACTTTTTTTGCTCTAGGAGTGTATGCAATACTAATGGGCTTCCCATTCTCTTTTCCAATTAAATTTTCAACTTCAACTCTAATAGTTTCTAATCCAACATTCAATGACTGTAAAGCTTTTGCTGCAATGCCTTCTCCCTCAATTGCTAAACCTAATAATATATGTTCAGTGCCAATGTTATTATGTCCTAATCGCACTGCCTCTTCTTGAGCTAATGCAAGTACCTTTTGAGATCTTTCTGTAAATCTTCCAAACATCATTTGATATTCCCCTTTCTTATTAATGTATGAATGATAACTTTTCCCTAATTATAGTAGCTCTACGTATATCTCTTTCCTCAGTGTTTAGTGTTTTTTTTGCTATATGTTGTAAAAATCCTGGTTGAATTAAAATTGCTAGTTCATCAATTATGGTTGATGAAACTCCTTTAACCATATTTAAATCGATTCCTAATTTAATATCAGATAATCTCATTGCAGCCTCTTTGGAATCAATTATTTTTGCATTTGACAAAATACCTAAAGATCTTCCAACTTTATCTTCAATCTGAAACCTTGATTCTTTAACTAAATTATCTCGTCCTAATTTTTCTAGTTCTATTATTTGGTTTATCACACTGTGAAGATTACCTATTATTTCTTCTTCAGTTTGACCAAGCGTAATTTGATTAGATATTTGAAACATATTTCCTATTGATTCGCTTCCCTCACCGTAAATACCCCTTACAGCTAACCCTACTTGTGTAATCGCTGGAATAATTCTATTTATCTGATTTGTTAATACCAATGCTGGTAGGTGAACCATTACAGATGCTCTAATTCCAGTACCTACATTAGTCGGGCAACTAGTTAAATAACCATATTTCTCATCAAAAGCATAGTTTAAACTATTTTCAAATATATCATCATATTTACTCGCACTACTCCACGCCTCTTGAACCTGTAATCCAGCATTCAAACACTGGATACGAATATGGTCTTCTTCATTTATCATTATACTAACTGACTCACTCTCATTTAACAAAAGAGCTCCTTCTCTTGATTCATTTGCTAAATTTAAACTTATTAAATGTTTCTCAACTAAAACTTTTTTTTGAAGATCATTAAGTTCTTTTATTATCATTAAATCCATTATACCTAATTGTTCAAATTCATTGAGATTTATAACATCTTTTACTTCACTAATAAGATTGCCAGCTTGAACTGCTGTTATTAGCATTGGAAATGGATAATTATTTAGATTTCTTGCCAGCCTAACACGACTAGAGATTACAATTTCTTTTTCCGGAGCTTTCTTCTTCATCCAGCTGCTTATAGGTTCTTGAAAATATTTATCATTAACCATTGCTATTAACCTCATCTATAGAAATTTTACTTTCTGCATTTTTTATTTTGTCCCTAATTTTTGCTGCTTCCTCAAAATTTTCCAATACAATGTTTTGCTTTAATTCTTCTTTTAATTTATTCAACTCTTTTTTATGTAAAAAATTCTCTCCTGTTCTAATTGGTACTTTTCCATTATGTCTATTATTACCATGAATCCTCCTAAAGATAGGTTCAAGTTTGGACCCAAAACTTTTGTAACAATCACTACATCCAAATTTACCCAATTGTTTAAACTGAGCAAATGTTAATCCACAGGTCATGCATCTTTCGTTATGAGTATCTGTATAACCAGATCCCTTTGTAAACTGATCAAAATCTAATAACCCAGATAATAATTGATTGAAAGAAAAATCTTGAAATTTTGAAACAGAATCACTATTACTTTTAGCACATACCTCGCATATATGAGATTCTTCTTTTTGACCATTAATTATTTTTGTATAGTGTATTGTCGCCTGTCTCTCACCACATATTTCACAAAGCATTCAAGCCACCTCTTTTTAAAGATAAATAATTTGTTTACTGTTGGGAAAATATTATTTTAAGTGATGTTTTTAAAATATTAGAACGTATTATATCTCTATTTGGTATATTTATATTAATAGTTTCCCTTGATATTATTGCCTTAATTAAATTATACTCTCTTTTTACAATATAATTTTCTTCCAGCAATCTATTTAAGATACTCACTGCTGTGTTATGTGATATTTCATCTCCTATTGTATTACTAATTAATCCATAAAAGGTTTCATCTGAATTAATTAATAATTTCTTTATTCTTATATATCCCCCTCCACCCCTTTTGCTTTCAACAACAAAGCCCTTATCTAATGAGAAACGTGTATTAATAACATAATTTATTTGTGAAGGGACACATTCAAAGTGCTCTGCAAGAGTACTTCTTTGTAACTCTATTTCTCCATTATTGCTTATATCAATTGTATTCTTAAGAAATTGTTCAATTACATCTGAAATTGTCTTCATTTCATGCTCCAATCTACAACTTTGACTAACTTTGACCTTTAAATATATTATATTAAATTTTATTCTTTTTTCAATATCTTTAATCTATATAAATGCATCTTTACATTTCTACAAAAAAAAACAGAATTTACTAATCTGTATTTTTGCCCAAACAAACTTCTTTTACTCCATTAATTAACTTTATTCCATCAATTAAAGTATATTCTAAATTGTTTTTTAGAACATTTCTTTTAACACATTTATTAAAAAATTTTATTGAATAATTTATATAGTTAACCCATTTACATTATCCTTATGTCTTAAAATAGTCCCTGTCACTAAAATTCCGCTTTATATAACAACCTGTACAACTAGTATTAAAGGATTGAAATTTAAATAATTATTGATGAAACTATAATAATTAATATTTGTGTTTTAAATCCATTAAAGTGATTTCTTTGTTCCCTTTAATATACTTTGAAACCACCAAGAGTAAAAGTTAAGATACGTCTAAGAGAAATTTGAGAATAACTTACTCTCCAGACATCCTCAATTCAATTCAACTTTTTTAATTTTATTATTTAAAATATCATAAATTTGATAAAACTCATCAACAATAATATTGCTTTTAGCTAATTCATCTTCAAAGGAAAACCCAAAATTACAGCCAATAACATATAAATTATTATTTATACCGGCTTCTACGTCAGATAATCTATCCCCTACCATTATTCCCTTTTTAATATTATGAAAAGATATAATTTTTTTCACGAGTTCACTTTTGCTATTAGTATTAAAATCATTCGCGCAATATTGAGCCGTAAACAAATTATCAATTTTAAAAGCCTTCGTTACTTCATATATGTATTCTCTTATACCGTTACTTGCAATAAATAGTTTTAGTCCACTATTATTTAGCTCAATCAGAGTATCAACTACCCCAGGGTATAGACTCCCATATCCCGCTCTAATCCCTTCCAATTCATACCTCAAAAGATAATTGCTAGCTTTTATATATGCTTCCTTGGGTAGTTCTGTTAATAATTTACCCCATATATTATCCAATGTTAAGCCTATTACTGCTAAAATCTCTTTTTCACTAGGCAAAGTCTCAAATTTGTAACCATCCCTTTGTAACTCTCTAAAAGTATTTTTAAAAGAAGTTATAACCAATTTATCTGTCTGGAAAAGTGTACCGTCCAAATCAAAAATTATGCTATCATAATTACTCATTATATTACTCCCTTAAGAATATTATGTGTAAAAAACTATAATATAAACAATGTTTTTTATATATAGAAAAAAGCAACCCTTTTAAAAGTTGCTTTTCTTTCGCCTGGCAATGTCCTACTCTCCCAAGACCCTGCGGTCTAAGTACCATCGGCGCTGGAGGGCTTAACGGTCGTGTTCGGGATGGGTACGCGTGTGTCCCCTCCGCCGTCATCACCAGACATAGCACGACTTAATGCTTTAGCATTTTAGCGTGACTTGTGCACTTTGTGTGCATACAGGATGTATGTCGTTCGACGTTGTCACATGGATGTGACATTCTTTAGTCGAACTTCATTTTCTATACTATCATACATCCTA
>JBFXJF010000048.1:0-8942 GCA_050175155.1 Vulcanibacillus sp. | reverse complement strand
AAAACTGGAATTCATTAGATGATGCTGTTAATAGTGCTACTCCTCCTACTGGTAATTGTCAAAAAACTATTACTTATTCATATTACAAATACAATTGTCCAACTGGTTATACTGTTAGAGATGGTGGTTTAACTTCAGCTTGTCCTAGAACAGATCCTAATAATACTATTAATAATGAATCTACTTTATCTCAACCTTGTAATAATTCAACTCCTCCAACTGGTAATTGTGAAAAAATTATTCCATATACTTTTTACTCTTATGAGTGTAGTTCTGGTTATACTGCAATTGATAAAGGATTAGCTTCTTGTACTAAAACAGATAGTTCAACATCAACTAATACCTCATCAACACTTTCGCAACCTTGTAATAGTGCTACTCCACCAAAAGAGAACTGTTACAAAGACATTTCTTACAAGCATTACACTTATGGTTGCTCTCCTGGTTACATAACTGATAACTATGGATTATCAAATGTAGGATTATACATATGAGTATAAACATAATACACGACAACATTTTGAATTTTGCAATTGAAAACAAAATTTTCTTTACAACTTTAATTACAATATCTATAGTTAGATTCAAGCATTTATCAAAAACGAATAACTATTTTGCAGCACTAGTATATTTTATAGGGACATTCTTCCATGAGTTATCGCATTATATTGTTGCATTAATTACGACTATGAAAATTCCAAAAAAAGTTTCTCTTTTCCCAAAAGTAGAAAATATAAATGGTAAAAAATCTATTGTTTTAGGATATGTAGAAATAAGCAAAGAGAATGTAAATATTTTTAATGCTTTTCCAATAGCAATGGCTCCACTAATATTGTTATATTTAGCATACTTAGTTTCAAAATATTTTTTTATTTTCTATACAAATTATTATCAAATAAATCTATTTGGGTATTTCGTTTATTTATTTCTAATAACAACATTAATAGTTAATTCTGTGCCGTCATCGGCTGATTTTAAAATGGCAAAAACAAATGGAAGTATTTATTTATATTTTGTACTATTTGTATCTTTGTCAATATATATAATTTTTTAGGAGGATAATTTGAAAAGTATTTTCACATTCTGTTTTTTAACATATATTTCAATAATAACTTTATTTGCAGCAACTGAAAATCCAAGAGCTACTGATAGAGGTACTTGGAGTTTAGAGACAGTAAATACAACTCAAAGTGCTGAACCTAGTGAATTAAAATATTTCCAATATTTTGATGTGATGCCAGATGAAATATCATTAAAGGTATTTGACGATATCGATATGACATCACTTACAGATAAAAAATTATATATAGGCTATGGTATTGCCGATCCAAATGGTGAAGAATGTAAAATTTTTCCAAAAGCACAAACTGGATTACCTAATGATGTAACTATATGTTTACCATGGTGGAGAATAGAAAGAGAATATGTAGCACCAAATAATACTGCATCATCAAATGATCTTTTTATTAAAGATTTAAGAAAAAACTCTAAGCCACCTATTGTATATAAAACTTGTAAAAAGTATGAAAATGGGGTTACATATCTTGGAGGTAAAACTACTTGTACTACATATTTTGATAGAACTATAAGTAGAAGCTGTTGGGATAATCCAGAACAACAAGAATGTTATGTAAATAATTGTGGAACTAATCTTATAGATAAATGTACAAGAATTGATACAGTTATTGGTGAAGTAGATAAACTTGAAGGTGCAACTGTTGTAAATAACACAATAAAACAAGATTCAACTAAATATAATTTAGTAACTCATCAATATCAGTGTCCAGACAGTACAATATTTGACCAAAAAGAATGTACAGAAAGAGAAGAGAATTTAGTATTTCCTTATGAATGTAAACCTTCTAGTACTAATGAAGATGGAAGTCTTAATGATGGTGAATATATTTATTGTGATGAAAATAAACCTTTATTTGATGCAAGTGGAAATGTAAGTGGATATAGAGGTACTTGTAGTGATGGAAGACAAGTAACTTGTGAAGTAAATAGTTTTAAGCAGACAAAATTAATATGTCAAGAGCCCATAATGTCTAGTAAAATTGAAAGTACAGTTAGAGAAATAGAAAAAACTAGAGATTATACTGAATATCCAGTTGATGTATTATCAGGTGAACCTGATTCATATTCAGCTGACCCTGATTGCATTCGTTCTAATACAGTACAAGATTCAAGAGCAAATGTAATAAATGTTAGAATAAGAGGAAATGGACAGTTAGATGATGATATTTATGTTATAAGACATACAATAGAAGGGGATTTTACTAAAATATATTGTAATATGCAACATGCAGGCTCAAATCCACAAATGACTTCAAATTTAAAAACTTGCTTGAATACTAAAGGTGTTAATTTCCCTACCAATGAATCAACACATCTAAATAATATCCTTACTTGTGTTAATGATGCAAATAATTTTGGACCGAATGATGTAAAAAATTGTTTAAATTTGCTTGGTTATACTGGACCAACTGCATTTACAGACTCTCAAATTGGCAATATATATGATTGTGGTGAATTTATAAAAGGTGGTAGTGCTACTAAGATATATGATGGTGTTCCACTTTCGTGCTTACGAAATAGTGGTAATTATTCTTTTGATCAAGTTGTACCTATTAATAATACAGATATAGTATCTATTCAACAAAATTCAGAAATGGAATATATAACTGGCACTCCTTTTGCTTCAGGAAGAAATCATTATAGTAGTACAAAGGTATTAATAGATGGTGTTGAAGCTGCTCCAGATACTTTCCCATCAAATTATCCTCACTATCCTTCAAATAGCGGGCATCTTAGAACTTGGGATAATACAACATCTACTTTATCTATTATGTTCCCTTTTGCAGGTGCGTATGAATTATATTTTTATAATAAGAATAATGTTTTGATGGCAAAAGAGAATTTAGATATTAATGACTTTGCAAATATGAATTACTTAACCTCAACACAATTAAAACTTGGTAAGCAAATGGCTCTAGCGAGTGGAGTAAGTGAAAATTCTTCAGGTAGGGAAGATGATTGGGTAGAATGGGGTGGAGGAGTTTATGGTGGTAAAAATTCTAAAACTGGTACTACATTAAACGTACCAAATGATGAATATGTAAAAAATAATGCTGTAGATAAAGTTATAGTAAAAGATTTATTAAATGGTACTATTATGCCAATTAAAATGGTTTATCCTTTACCATATCCAAATAGAGTTTTTGTAGCAAAATTAAAAGTATATGAAAATAGAAAGTATAGATGTTATGGTAGCTATACAAATCCACCAATTAATTCTAACGCAACTTCAAAATATATGTGTAGTACTAATACTGATTGGCAAGATTACAAAAATGGTTTAACAAACGAATTTTCTAAAGTTCAACAATGGCAAGATGAAGATAGTTGTACACAAAATTGTAGAAGTTATAATACTTGTACTAGTTTAACAAAAACAGTAGCTGGAGTATCTAAAACAGGTTTCACTTGCTCATATAAAGGTGGTGAAAATTTAGGAGGCGATATTGAAGGAAATTTCTTTTCAAGCCAAATTGAATGTAATACCGCTTGTTATACACAGAATAGTTGTGAAGAATATGCTGATAATAGTTGTATTTTACTAGAAGAAAAAGAAACTAATAAAATTACAGATCATACAGGGAAAACTGTAAGTACAGCAAAAATTGCACAATATAGATGTGATACAAGAACTGATATACAAACTGGATGTGCTAAATATAGTGTTGTAAATAGAGATGGTGAATTAGAATATAATTATTTAGGAGTAGGGTATGAAACAAAAGATTTTTCTCGAGCTTTTGAAGAAGCTGCTACTAAAGTAAGTATGATTGAAGTTGGTAGTCAACACATATGGTCGGGATGGAAAGGTAAATGTGTATCTGGTAAAAAATGGGATTTTTCATATTTAAGTGACCCAATGACAATAGCAAGTTATGCAATGAGTGCATATTCTAGTATGAATCAAATTTCGCAATGGGGAGCTAATGCTACAAGTGCAGCAGAACAAGGTATAGTTACAGCAAATGAAACTGTAAATCAAATGGAAAATTCTTTAAAAGCTCTACAAGAAGCAGGTGCATCAGCATCAGAAATTGCTCAAGCCACAGAAGCATTAAATACTGCTCAAACAGCATTAGACCAAGCTGTAAATACTTATCAGAGTGCATATAATAGTACTATTGGAAGTCTATCACGAAATTGGAATGAATTTAAGGATGGTATATCTAGTACATTTAATTCTGCATATAATAATACACTTCAATACACTGGACTTGATAAAGCTGGAGATTATGCAAGTAATGTTCAAAACAACCTAACGAATAGTTTAACTAACGGTTATAATAGTACAGTTGGTGGAATTAGTGATGCTTTAGGTGTAGATTTATCAGGTATTCAAGTTAAACCTGACTTAAATTTATCTGCAGGTTCTAATTTATCGAACACTGCTGGTGCTCAAACTAATTTAGTTCAGAATGGAATAAATAATGCTTCACAAGTACCTAATGCAACAAATATTTTTGATTCAGCAAAAGATACACTAAAAAATATTACTGGTATAGATTGGGATGCAAGTGTTATAGGTAATAATACAAGTTTTATTAACATTACTCAAGGTGATATAGTAATGACAGCTGCACAAACTGCTTTTGTACTTGCAGCTCCAAGAGAAAGTGACTACATTCTTGCAGAAAGAATGTTACAAAGTTATTCAGGGATAAATGATAATAGTAGTACTACTCAAGCATATAACAGTTGTATGGCTTCAATTGGTGCAAGCTTACCAAACTTAGTTGGTTGGAGTTCAGGAGAAATGCCTAGTGACGAATTATTAAAACCATGGCAACATCCACTAAGAATGACACCTGCACAATTAGCATCAATAGGAACTGTAACTAGTCAAGAGTATTTAAAAAGCCACTATTTAATAAGTAAGGATAGTCAAACATTAGGAGTTAATGATGTTAATAGTATTCTAATTGATGTTGTTGCCATAAGTTCTGATGCATATTTAAAAGCAACACAAACAATATGTATGGGTATCAAAGTATCTCAAGCTGCATCTCACATAAGTAATGAAAATTCTAAAAATGGTGGTGGATTAAGTGGTGGTGATATAGGTATGATGGCTGCAAAAATGGCTTTAACTATGGTATGTGCACCTTGTGGATTTGCTGCAACTATCCTTACAGATTTATACACAAATGCACTTTCATCAATAAATACTTGCACATCTCAAGAAGATGCAATTGGATGGGATTTACACCATTTAAAAACAAATAAATTTTTAAATCATGGACAATGCCAATTAGTAGAATCCTATTGTGATAAAAAAGTGAGTTTTTTAGGTTGTGTTAGAAGAGGGTATAACTATTGTTGTTATGATCAAATAACAACTAAAGTATTTGCTCAAGGATTAAAAGATCAACTTTATCCATCAGGTACACCAAATAACGTTAAATGGGCAAGCTGTAGTGATATAACAATTAATCATTTAAAAGATATTTCTTTTAATGAGTGTCAACCAGGGCAAGACCCGTATGTAGATAAGTGTTTTGATGCGAGTAGATATAGTGAGTTTCAACAAGTTTTATTTAGACAAGCCTCAAAAGGAATAAGTATTGAAGGACTAACTAATCAAGTTATGAATAGTATGGCAATAGATACCGAATAGTATTTATATTATTATAGTTTAATAAATACTATTTATATGATATAATTATATTCAATACTATAATAAAGGAAAAAAATGAAGAAATTAGCCATTTCAATTGTTTTTACAAGTTTAGCAGCAAATCTTCTTAGTGCAAATACAAGTGGATTTTATGGTGGAGTTAGCTTAGGTAAAAGTAAAACTGATTTATATACAACTGTGCAATCTGGAGCATCAATTGATGAGAAAGGTACAAGCTATGGTGCGTTTCTTGGGTATAATATTAACAAGTATTTTGCTACTGAATTAAATTATAACAAATTTGCTAATGCTGATTTGAATTTTAATGCTGGTGGACAATTTACTGTAGATGGTTATACTTTTAATCCAACTGTTGATGGAAAAACTGAAGTTGATGTTCAATCTTTAGGTTTAAGTATAATTGCAAAATATCCTTTGCATGATTATGTAATTCCATATGCAAAAATTGGTATCCAAAGATATGAGCATGAATCAAAAACTTCTACATCAATTGCAACTGTAAAAACAAACACAAAAGATAGTGATAAATATTATGGTTATGGTATGGAGTCAAATATTAGTAGCAATTTTTCAACAAGAATTTCTTATGAAAAATTTTCTATGGATGAAGAGACAGATGTTGAAAATTATGCATTGTCGTTAATTTATAAATTTTAATTTTATTGTATATTGCTATAATTACAAAAAAATTAGATTCTAAAAATAAAAAATAAATTTTAAAGGTTTAATATGAATAAAAATGAATTCATAGACGCAGTAGCTGAAAAAAGTGGTTTATCTAAAAAAGATGCAAAAAGTGCAGTTGATGCATTTATTGATGTTGTTACTGAAAATTTAGTAAATAATGAATCTATAACTTTTATAGGTTTTGGTACTTTTTTAACACAAAAAAGAGAAGCTAGAGTTGCTAGAGTTCCTGGAACTGATAAAACTGTTGATGTTGCAGCAACAACTGTTGCAAAATTTAAGGTAGGAAAAGCTCTTAAGGAAGCAATTTCTACTGCAAACAAATAATGTAGAATAGGGCTACTGACATACTCCCCTTGCTTTAGCTATGGGGAGTATGTCAACTAATGAATCTATTAATACACAATTAATTTTTCCCCAAAGTGTCTAAAATAATCTCTTCAGTTGGATCAGTATAAATTGATGTAGTATTTATATCGCTATGTCCCATTAATTTCTGTAAAACTGGTAATGGAATATTCTTAGCTTTTTCTTTTGCATAAGTATGTCTTAAAGCGTGCAGCATTGTTTCATTTACTCCAGACAATCCATATATAATGTTAATAGCTTTATATAATTGAACTCTATCCATCTTCTTTAAAGTTTTAGTTTTTGCAATATAATCATGACTGCTAAAAAGACCTGTTCTATTTAATAGATAATAAATTTCATCATCAATTAAGGCTTTTTCAATATAAATTTTTCTTTGCTTACTCCCTTTTCCAATTACCTGTATTTCATACAGTTCTTCTTTTGGACTAGGTTTTATATCTTCAAATTTAATACTAATTGCTTCACTAACTCTAGCTCCCGCAAAAAGCATTATTTTTAAAAGTAGGGTGTTTCTATAATTTGTAAAATCTTTACCCAATTTTTTATATTCTTCCAGGAACTCTATTAATTTTTTATAATTAACTTCATTTAATCCTTTTGGCTCACGTTTTGGTTTTTTAATTTTTATATCTTCAAAAACTTTTGAAAAATCATAAAGTGTTTTTGAGTTTTTTTCAATGTATGCAAAAAATTTCTTGAGTGTACTAATAATTTGATTTTTTGTTGCAGTGGAAATCTGGAAATCTTTCTTTTTAAATTTCTCTTTTGTTGTTTTATTCATTTCACTATATTCATTTCTGTAATCTAAATATTCAAATATATCATTTTCAACTATTGTATTAAAATCTATCTCTTCATTGTACTGTTCTAAAAAATCTACAAACTTATCAATATTTCTTTCATAAGAATCAAGAGTATGAACTGATTTGTTTTCGCTCTCAAGTTTTCGTAAGAAACCTTTTTTAAATTTTTTAACTTTTTCAACAATTTCAGCAATTTCAGCATTAGCCATTTTTAGAACCTTTGTGGAAGAAATTTATCGTATATTCTATCCTAATATACATTAATGAAACATAATATATTATTATGTTTCATTATGATAAATTGAAATCATAGTACATTATTATTGATTTAATGTATAAAATGCCTAATATATTAAAAGTTTTATGTATCATTAGATTTGTTGTAATTAAAATAAAATATGTCAATCGCATTCTATTAAAGAATGTGATATTAGCAAATAAATGACTTTTAAATCAAATAATTTACATTTGTATTGCAAAACAAATATTTTAAAAATAGTAAAAGAGTAAGTATTGTAGGAAAATTTTGAATAAATTTCGGAATCCCAATATTATTAAAATTAATTTTTTCATTAAGATTGCAAATAGAAATATTATTAGCAATATTAATAATATATTTATACTATTATATATAATAATAAACTAAATAATATTAAGGAGTTATATTTGAGATTATTACAAGCTTGCTTGGCATTGTTTACTTATCTTTTTATTTCATGTGGACCTCTTGTATTTGTTTGTTACTTATGGGTTAAAATATCTTATATGACAATTGATGCATCTACATTTTTTTTAACAATTGTGCTCTTTGGATTAACATATATTTTTTTAAGATGGGGTGTTGCTGTTGTTAAGAGAACAAATTATCCTTTGTGGTTAAAAAAGTTAACAAGTGAACAAGAAAAATATATAAATACTTTTTTAAATTTAAAAAAAGAGGAAGCTGAAAAACTTGGAATTTATTCAGCAAATGAAATTTATCAATATCATTATTATATGGTAAAAAGAACTTTTGGAAGTCCTTTAGTATGGAAACGTTGATACTCCACTCAATTAATGAAGTGGATTCTTACGCCACACCGTCAAGCAGTGTTTGAGAGTAAGCATTGTTGCCGTGTATCCCACGGGCAAGTATGTTTAAAGCAGCAACTACATCGGCATTATTTGAGTAGTCACAAGTTTTGCATACAAACTTAGATTGACTTAATCTATTTTCTTTAGATACAGTTCCACATTTTGGGCACTCTTTATTCTAGAATACTTTAAAAGTATAATTAAATAAAAATGCCTCCAATACTACCATTATTTAGATAAGTCATTACTTGATAGTATAATTAGTATTGCACCACAAAAGTATATTTAATTCA
>JBFXJF010000047.1:0-9256 GCA_050175155.1 Vulcanibacillus sp. | reverse complement strand
TACATCACTTAAGAAATCCTCAAGTGTTGGTGTATCCTTTTCTTTTTCAAATTCTAACGTAACAGATAAAAGCTCATTGATGTTTTCTATTCTACTCTCAGCTTCAAGACTTTTTTCATTTTTTAAATCCTCTATATAATCAGTCTCTTCTAAAATCTTCTCAGTAATTTCTGTAACGCTTAGGCTATCTTTTAATTGATTTAATTTTATTATCATATCTGCAAATCGAGTTATTTTATTTGCCGTACTAGAACCTAACCCTACGAACTCTATTTCTTTAATTGCGCTAAAAATTGATATTTGTTTTGATATTGCATATTCAGATAATTTATCAAGTGTCGTAATTCCTATTCCACGCTTTGGTCTATTAATTATCCTTATCAAACTAATGTCATCATCAGGATTAACAATTAATCGCATGTAAGCCATAATATCTTTAATTTCTTTTCGATCATAGAACTTAGTCCCACCAACAATTTGATAAGGTATGTTAGATTTAATAAAAACTTCTTCAATTATACGACTTTGAACATTTGTTCTATACAATATCGCAAAATCACGATAAGTTTTTCCTTCTTCTATCCCTTCAAGTATCTTTTCTGCTACAAAGTAAGCCTCATCGTGCTCATTGTCAGCCCTAAATAGAACTATCTGTTTTCCTGTAGGGTTATCTGTCCATAGATTTTTATCTTTTCTTTGTGAATTGTTTTTAATTACTGCATTTGCAGCATTAATAATATTCTTAGTCGAACGATAATTTTGCTCTAGCATAATTACCTTAGCTTTAGGGTAATCCTTTTCAAATGATAGAATGTTCTTAATATCAGCTCCACGCCATCGATAAATTGACTGATCGGTGTCTCCAACCACACAAATATTTTTATGATAATCTGCTAGCATTTTTACTAATGTGTATTGCGCTTTATTTGTATCTTGATACTCATCAATATGAATGTATTTAAACTTTCCTTGATAATAGTTCAGAACTTCATTAGATTCCCTAAATAGTATTACTGTTAACATTATTAAATCATCAAAATCTACAGAATTATTAGCTTTTAATCGTGCCTGATATTTTTCAAAAACTTCTAATACTATTTTTTGAAAAAAATCTCCCGCGTATTTCCCATAAATCTCTGGAGTCTTTAGCTCATTCTTTGCATTACTAATAGCAGATAAGACTGCTCTTGGTTCAACCTTTTTTATATCAATGTTTAACTCTTTCATTATCTGTTTAACAACATTCAATTGATCAGCACTATCTAAGATTGTAAAACTCTTTGAATACCCCAGATGGTGTATATCTTTTCTTAAAATACTTACACACATCGAGTGAAAAGTAGATATCCATAATTCATTTGCCTGCGGACCAATTAATTGAAAGAGACGTCCCTTCATTTCCTTTGCTGCTTTGTTTGTAAAAGTAATAGCTAAAATATTACTAGGAGCTTCTTTTCTTAATATATTAGCAATACGATGTGTTAAAGCCTTTGTTTTGCCACTACCAGCACCTGCTACTAAAAGCACAGCACCATCGATTGTTTCTACTGCTACTTTTTGTTGAGGGTTTAAATCCTTTAAAAAATCAACACTATTTATTCCTTTCACAACATACACTTCCTCTATAATTTAGAATATCAAGATCTTACCTTAAATAATTTAACTTCTATACAAATTCTATTATTTCAAAAATTCTTGTTGCCTACCAATTGATTTTTAAACAATACAGTTTTTAATGCTAAATTAAAATTTTCGTAAATAACATTTCCTACTACGATTGTATCAGCGTACTCAGAAGCTTCTTTCGCTTTTTCAACTGAATCGATTCCACCACCATAAAAAACTCGGGCATTATTTACTGAATATTTAATATCTCTAAGCCATTTAACATTACCATAAACACCACTATACTCAATATATAATATTGGTAGCTTAAGCATCTGATCAATTACCGTTGCATATGCTAAGACATCTTCTAACATTAAATTAGTTTTACTTTCCGTTAATCTTGCTGCAGATGAATCTTCATTAAGAATGATATATCCCTCAACAAATACTTGATCCCAATTAATAATATCTCCATATCTTTTAATTGCCTGTTGATGGACGTTTATTATCCAGTTAGGATTTTGAGCATTAATAACTAAGGGAATGAAATAATAGTCGAAACCAGGTACAATTGAATTTATATTTGTAATCTCCTGAATAACAGCAACTGAACTTTTTCGAATTTCTCTTAATAACCTAATTGTATTATTGTAGGTGATCCCTAAAGTTCCCCCCACTATAATAGCATCTGTCCCTGATTGACATATTAATTTTATTTGTTCGTCACTAATTTCACGGTTAGGGTCCAGTTTAAAAATATGATTATAACTTGCAATTAGATCTTTAACCATTACACCGTCCACCCTTTAAGTATCCTAAATTCTATATTATTAATTAAACATAATTAAAAAGGAGCAGTTTAACTACTCCCTATGTTAAAAAAGCGTTATTCACAACTTCTATCTAGACCTTCCAAAGCTCGTTTTAAACCATCATTACCGTAATTCAAACTTCTTTTAACCCTAGATATTGTGGCTGTGCTAGCACCAGTATCTTGTTCAATATGCTGGTAAGTATACCCTTTTGTTAACATCTGAGCTACTTGAAAACGTTGAGCAAACGAAGCTATTTCATTTACGGTCATTATATCATCAAAAAATTTATATGCATCTTCTAATGTCTCAAGCTTTAAAATAGATTCAAGGAGTAGATCAACATTTTTACTTTTTATCTTTTCATATGGCATTAAATTCTTCACCTCTCAAAAATACATTAACATATTTATATGTTATTTAGTAGTTATATAATATTTATTAACCTGATGTCTATTGATAAGAGAAAGGAGTTAGATTATCAACCACCATTACCCACGTCTGTCCAGGATATAATCCCTGCTCAACGCCACCAATGTAAGCTCTGATTACCCCATCTTTTCTCTCCCAAGTAACCTCTTTGACCTTACCATTTTGAAATAAGTATCCTTCTCCAGGGCCGTAAACATTGACCTCTAACCTTCCAGCACTATCTAAAACTTTATGTGTAGTTTTTACTACTAAAATGTTCTTTGCGGTCAATTGTTGATTAGTTTCTAGGTCAGTATGTGCAACCCCATCAATATAACGATAATATAACTTGTCTTCAATATTATATTCATAAGAAGGATGATAGTCTGTATTGTAAGCAATATTTATACTTGTAGCTGGTAATCCCTCATTTTCTTTACTGTCATCAAGAAAAATAAAGGATGGAATATACCCAGTTTCTCTATAATCCTTGCTCTCCATACTTGCAACAATTTTATTATAACTCGTATATACATTATGTGGAGCTTGCCTAAAACTAGCTCGCCAAAATGTACTGCCAGAATTAGTTATCTCATCTAAATAAGGTAATGAATTACTTCTTAAAATATCATAAGCTGTAAAACTAGCTCCACAATGCACTATTACTCCATCAAAACCATTAATAATTTCTATATAGTATGGTCTTGTGCTTCTAACAGGCCCAATTACTTCTGGCTGTTGACTCTGATAAAAAGCAATAAACCTCGTAATCATTCCTTCAGCATACACTTCATATACCATATCAGCCTTATCTAAACCGGATTGCGGTCTAGCTGGTTTTAAATTGTTAATCATTACACCGATAATTCTTTTGTTTGCCTCTTCCTCTACTGGCAGTCCAGTTAATGGAGCAAAGTAACTAACTTGTTTTTCTACAATCTGTTCTTCCCCTATAACTTCCTCTAAAGGGATGGTTACTAAATCGGCTGAACCCTTTGTCTGATTATAATAAACTATTAGTGAAACCAATAAAGCAACAACTAATAACATGTAAATAAAGCGTTTCAAATGTTATCACCTTTCCCCAGCTGCAGAATTTCATGTGTGATATTTAAATATGATTCTACTTATTTCCCATATATTATCAATAATATCACAGCTTATTTTTTTAGTAAACTTAGATATCTTAAATATCTCTGTTAAATAAATACTACTGAGTCGTTTTATGTAGATTTAATATCATATAGTTAGTCCTTTTTTAACTATATTTACCTTTCTCTATATAGCATTTATTTCCCTTTATTTTGTAATAATAGAGATATGAAATTACATTATTTCTAAAGGAGATAAGATTATGAAGAAAAACGTTGGTACTTTAGACGCTATGTTAAGAATTAGCTCTGGTCTATTTAGTCTAGCATGGAGTATTTCTCGAATGACTCGTTTCCCTTACAGAGGAACTTATATTATGGTAGGAATGATGTCCGCTATGATGGTTGCACAAGGTGTTACGAGATATTGTACCATCTTAGATTTGCTTGGTCTATCAACTGTGGAAGGTGAAAACTCTCTGATAAAAAAGAAATCACCAAATGATCTGCTATAATTTGCAAAAATAACTCCTGCCTAATAATGAGCAGGAGTTATTTTTGCAAATTATATATTCCCTATTAAAAGAAATTATCAATAAATATTCGAACAATATCTGTTCCACCAATAATTGTTCCAATTGAACTTCCTATATTAACAAGTATAACCACGAGCAACACTCGTATAACTTTATTTCTCCAAAACCCCTTGATACTCAAGATATCCTCGTTAAGATTCTCAAAATCCTGAACATTTGGTCGTCTTACTAAAACTTCTACTAGTCCAGCGAACCACCCTGCAGCAAATAGAGGATTTAACGAAGTTAGCGGAGCAACTAAAAACGCAGTTATAATTGATAACGGGTGAGCTAATGCAATTATCGCACCTAATGCTGCGAAAGATCCATTCCATAATATCCAACTTATAATTTGTTCTTCTCCAGCGTCTGTATTAATAAAAAACGTTGATCCTACTAATAAAATAATAATAATCGGAATAATCCAAGAAATATATTTGCCTACTTTATTTTTTTTAGGTAGTTTGCTTAACTCTGTTAAATCATTTTCCTTATATATCTCTTTCATAATCCCTGGAATATGTGCCGCACCTAAGACAGCAACTATCTTTTCTCCAGGGGCTTCTTTAATTTTTTGAGCTAGGTATTTGTCTCTTTCATCAACCAAAGGAATTTTTAATTTTGGCATTGTTCTAGTTAGTTCACTTAATGCTGAATCTAACATGTCTTCTGATTTTAGTCTCTCTATATCTTCTTCTGTAATTGTTTCACTTGAAAACATGCTATATATTAATTGTGTAAGTAATTTCATTTTATCCCAAAAGCCTAAACTTCCAGTAATTCTTCTAAATGTTATATCAATATTTCTATCTGCTAGTACAATCTCAGCACCGATCTCCCTAGCTGAATCGATTCCTTGCAGCATCTCCTGCCCTGCTTTTATACCAAGCTGTTTAGCCATTTTTTTCTGATATGATGATAAAATAAGATTAACAAGAAAAATTGTAGTCTTCTTCTCTTTAATAATCTTAACTATATCCATTTTACTCCATCTGTCTTTATCATTTATTGAGTCATAACGGGATTTGCATAATTCAATACAAACAGTATCAGGCTTCTCCAATTCAATAAGTTCTTTTACCTCATCCGCACTATTTTTCGAGACATGAGCAGTGCCAAGTAGTAATATTTTTTTACCATCTATTTCTATTGTTTGTACGTTTGTCTGTACGTTCGTAGCTGACATTATTTGCACCTTCTTTTACGATAAATTCTGTACGTTTTTTTTGCTAACTACCTTACTATAATATTTTAGCTTTAAAAAAGATAGTAGCTAACTAAAATCAATTTTCCTAAGGTAGTTAAGTAAAACAAAAAATGTAGAAAATTACAGATTTTCTACATGGTATATGAAACAATATTTCCCTCTATAAATTCAGTAATAGTAACTGCTATTTAGATATAGCTTTATCTGCAATATCATTTCTGAAATGTGCACCTTCAAAATTTACTTGCTTAACTCCGATATATGCCTTTTCTTTAGCATCTTTTATAGTTGACCCTAAGGCAGTTACCCCTAATACACGCCCACCTGAGGTAACTAATTGTTTAAATTCATTCTTAGCACCAGCAATAAATACTTGTGTATCCTCTGCTAAATTTTTAATTGTTATTGGTAACCCCTTTAAATATTCACCAGGATAACCCTTTGAAGACATCACAACACATACTGCTGCTTTTTCATCCCACTCAAGTTTAATTGTTCCCAATCCGTTGTTACATATAGCTGTGAATATATCCGCCAAATCAGTTTTCAATCTTGGTAATATAACTTGAGTTTCCGGGTCTCCAAATCTAGCATTAAATTCAATTACTTTAATTCCATCACTAGTTATCATTAATCCAGCATATAGAATTCCTCTAAATGAATAACCTTCTAAGACCATTGCTTTTGCAACAGGTTTAAGAATTGTTTGGTACACTTCTGCTAATAATTCCTTATTCATCTGAGGTACTGGTGAGTACGTCCCCATTCCACCAGTGTTCGGGCCCTTATCTCCGTCAAAAACAGGTTTATGATCTTGTGCGGGTTCCATTGGTAAAACAGTCTCTCCGTCTACAAAGGCCATGACTGTTAGTTCTTCACCTTCTAGGTACTCTTCCACGACTACCCGTTCCCCCGCTTTGCCAAATATCTTGCTCTCCATCATACTGTTTATAGCATCTAATGCTTCTTCCATATGATGAGCAACTATTACACCCTTCCCTGCAGCTAATCCGTCCGCCTTAATAACTATAGGTACTCCCATTTTTTGAACATAAGTTATTGCATCCTCTTTAGACTCAAAAACCTGATAGTCCCCCGTTGGAATTTTATATTTTTTCATTAGTTCCTTAGCAAAAGATTTACTTCCTTCAATTTGAGCCGCTTTTTTGTTAGGCCCTATAATTTGTAATTTTCTTTCAGTAAAGAAATCAACGATTCCTTCTAGTAATGGATTCTCGGGTCCAACAAAGGTTATATCTATTTCATTCTCATTCACCGCATCAACTAAACCTTGAAAATCCGTTTCATTTATATTTAAGCAGACCGCATCCTGCTCAATACCACCATTACCTGGCGCACAATAAACAGTATTTACCTTAGAACTTTTTTTTAGTGCTTGGACTATTGCATGTTCCCTACCACCTTGTCCAACAACTAATATTTTCATATTAATCCCCCCTTCTAGTGCTTAAAGTGGCGAATTTTAGTAAATACCATCGCAATTCCATGCTTGTCCGCTTCGACTATAGAATCTTCGTCTTTAATCGAGCCACCTGTTTGAATTATTGCAGTTATACCTGCCTTTGCAGCTTCTTCTACGGTATCGGGCATTGGGAAAAACGCATCTGATGCTAATACCGCTCCATTTGCCTTATCTCCTGCTTGCTCAATAGCAATTTTTGCTGCACCTACCCTATTCATTTGTCCAGCACCAATCCCGATAGTTTGATTATCTTTAGCCAAAACGATAGCATTGGATTTCACATGTTTTACTGCTTTCCATGCGAATTTAAGTTGCTCTAATTCTTCATTTGTTGGCTTGCGTTTTGTAACTATTTGAATATCTTTGTCGTCTAATTCTTTTTCATCTTTATCTTGAATTAGAAGCCCACCAGCTACTGAAGTTACTTTCATTAATCCTTTATATTCTGTTTCACTTCTTAATTCTAATAATCGAATATTTTTCTTTGTTGATAATATCTCTATTGCTTCTTCCGAAAACCTTGGTGCGATTATTACTTCTAAAAATATTTCTTTTAACTTATCTGCTGTTTCCTTGTTTACTTCCTGATTAGTTGCAACTATTCCACCAAAAATAGAAATCGGATCGGCATCATAAGCTTTTGTAAATGCCTCAAATACATTCTTGCCTACACCAATCCCACAAGGATCCATATGTTTAACTGCAACTACCACAGGCTGCTCTTTATACTCTTTTACAATATCCCAGGCCGCATTTGTATCTTGAATATTGTTATATGATAATTCCTTACCATGTAATTGTAGTGCAAGTGGAAGGCCTTGTTTAATTAAATCTTGTTTGTAAAAGCTGGCTTGCTGGTGAGGATTTTCACCATAGCGAAGGTCCTGAACTTTTTCATAGGTAAATGTAAGCTTTTCTGGATATGTGTCGCCTAACTGCATTGTTACATATTGAGCTATGTATGAATCATAAGCCGCTGTATGCCTAAATACCTTAGCAGCAAATTTTTTCTTAATCTCGATATCTACTTCCTTATTTATTGTTAATTGTTCTAAGACTATCGGATAATCATCTGGATCGACAACCACTGTTACATCTTGATAGTTCTTAGCTGCTGCCCGTAGCATTGAAGGTCCTCCAATATCGATATTCTCTATTGCTTCTTCCCACGTTACGTCGGGTTTTGAGATAGTCTCTTTAAAGGGATATAAATTAACTATTACAAGATCGATTAATCCAATCCCTTGTTCTTTTAGCTGTTCCATATGCTTTTGATTTTCCCTTATCCCCAACAGTCCACCAAAAATATTAGGATGTAGTGTTTTTAGTCTACCGTCCATTATTTCTGGAAACCCTGTTATTTCGGAAATTGAAGTTACCTGAATCCCTGCTTGTTCAAGGACTTTACTAGTACCCCCTGTTGATATTATCTCAAATCCAATGCCACGTAGTTCCTTAGCAAACTCGATAATACCTTTTTTATCTGAAACACTAATTAAAACTCTTCTCTTATCAGTCATAATTATTCTCCTTTAAGATTACTCTATTCTTATCTACTATGACCTTATCGGATAAAACTAAGTTAACAGCTTCAAGTAATACTTTATGTTCCTCTTGATGAATTTTATCCGTTAAGGTTTTTAACGTGTCATGTTCTTCAATTTTAACAGCTCTTTGTTTAATTATCGGTCCTGTATCCATTCCCTCATCAACAAAATGCACTGTTACCCCTGTAACTTTAACGCCATAGTTAAACGCTTGTTCTACCGCATTTTTCCCCTGAAATGAAGGTAACAATGATGGGTGTAAATTTACAATTTTGTTAGTATAAGCATTCAATAAGATCGGTCCTATTAATCTCATATATCCGGCTAAGATCAGATAATCAATCTTCATCTCCTGTAATATTTCTACAATTACTAATTCATATTCTTCCTTATTTAAATATTTTTTAGGATTAAATGAAAAAATTGGAATCCCTTCTATTTGGGCCCTTGTATTTACATAGGCAGTTTCTCTATCTGAAATTATAAGTTCTATTCTTCCTGCTAGTAAGCCAACTTTTTGGG
>JBFXJF010000046.1:0-9525 GCA_050175155.1 Vulcanibacillus sp. | reverse complement strand
AGGCCATTGCCCATTTTGGGGTTTTAATTGTAAAACCAATTTCTTCCTGCATGGAAAAATCATTGACTTTTATCACAACACCATCAGTTTCATAATCCAGTTCCTGACGTTTGTCTTTCCAATACTGCAAGTAATCCCACACTTCATCGATTGTAGCACATAATTGATAATGAGGATTCACAATAAATCCTTGAGAAGTTAAAAAAGCAAGTGCATCCATTTGATTCGTTAATCCGAATTTATCAGGATCAACAACGGTATAAGCAAATAAATCCAGTCTTCTTTCTTTGGTTATGTTGCTATCAAGTTGCCTTAGAGAACCTCCAGCAGCATTACGAGGATTTTTAAACAAATCGTCGCCTTGGCTTTTTTTCTCTTCGTTTAACTGATTTAAGATGCTCTTACGCATATAAACTTCACCACGGACTTCTAAATCAAGTGAATCATTAAGTGATTTCGGCATTGTTTGGATAGTTAGCATATTAGCAGTGATGTTTTCGCCAACTTCACCATCACCTCTTGTGGAACCAAGGACAAATTTCCCTTTTTCATAAGTGGCTTGACTTGCGATTCCGTCTATTTTTAATTCACAAACATACTTTGGCTGGAAGCCTTCTTTCACAATCCGTTCATGAAAATCAATGATTTCCTGCTTTGTGAAAGCGTTGGCTAAGGATAGCATTGGTTTTACAAAGTGAATTTTTTCGAATTTTGGTGAAGCTTTTGCACCAATTTTTTGTGTTGGAGAGCTTTTTAAAATATACTGAGGGTTAGCTTTTTCCAACCCTTCTAATTCTCTCAACAATTGATCGTATTCAAGGTCAGAAACACTTGGATTATCATTAACATAGTATTCATAACTATAACGATTTAATAGATTAACTAAATCAGTAATTCGTTGTTTTGGATCCATATATTAACCTCACATGTCCTCTTACAAGATAATATTATACCACAACTCCGCGTGTTTTCCAAGAGAAAAGGTCAAAAAAGAGTAAGCTTTGTAATGTTAATTTTAACTAAAAAAATGATGTTCCCAAATAAATTATTACTGATATAAAATTTAAATTAAATGCAAAAATCACAATAATTCTTTAGTAATTTAAACATTGCACCAAAGATGCCATATGTGCAACACTTTACATAAAAAATACCCACTTGTAGAAGAATGGGTATGATTAAGTAATTTTTGGTAATTGAATAGAAAAGTGCGTAACTAGTCAGTTATCTGCTTGATACGCACTTTTGATTTTGATGAAAATTAAGTTTTAATGTCAAATGTACATTCGTGAATTTCCTTGAATTTAAAAATAATTGAAATGTTAGTCACATAAATGCAACACTTTGCATTACTAATATATGGTGGTTACAAGTATTAAAAAATTTGAATTTTTACCATCTTTGAAATCATGATATATATTTCAATTCATCTTATAACTTCCATTTAATGTAATGGTTTCTTTTCGATGCTTTTTGGTGTAAATACTTGAATCACTTCTCCAGCTCATAACACCTTGCTTAATTTGATTCTGTCCTATATTAAACTCTTTGTTTCGTGTATCATTATCTCAAATTTTGGTATATAACTCATCGTTAGTAAGAATTATACAGTAGCCTTCAGCAAACCCTTACAATTCTTTTAACGACTCAACTCTTTCGATATTGCGAAGATAATCGAACTTACCTAAATCTTGTGTTCCCTGAGATTTCAAATCGTACATTTCGTTGTTATCAACTATTGGATTCATCATCAGTTTTATCTACCTTGCCATTAGTATTTTCAACCTTAAAATTGTTATTGTGTTTGCCTAAAATATTTAGAAGAGCAGGGATTAATATTGAAGCTATAATGATACTAAATAGACCTACTACTCTATCAAATCCAGGATTATCATTAGTATCAATATTTAATTCAAAAATGTATAGTAATCCAATGAAAGATGAAAATACAAGAATAATTAAGAAATGTGAGAGTTTTGGTTTTATGTTCCTTCCATTGTTTAGTTTCGAGTTAACTTTCATAGCTATCCAGTATAGGTACACAGTCAATATAATGGAACCAAAAAATAATATTGGTAAAAGAACTGATAATGTATTTCTAAACATAAAATCTGAACTAATTATCGAATGAATTATCACATCTAGGTTAAATTTGAATCCATAAAGAATAATCATGATTAATTGAAATCTAAATAATCCCACTAAGGACATTAATATCATTTTTTTTGCATTGAAATCTTTTATCTTTGCATAGTTAAATAATCTAATAGTGGTTGTAGATAATAAAATGATTAAATATGATACGATTGCATATTCTACATTTGTCCAGAGACCTATTATAATCGGAACCAATATAATACTGCCGTATAAAAGGATTAATAGGATAATTGCAATTATAGTTCCAAAGATAAAAGCCCCTTTACTAGACTTGGTTTTTTGTTTTTCATAATTTATCTCAATAGATTTACCTGTTTCTATTCCTTTATTAAAAGCAGTCCAAAAGGATTTATTTGCTTGAATATATTGTAAATCAACCAAGATTGCATAGATATAAACTAATAAGTTGATGCCTGTAAGGATTATGAATATGACATTCATTATTATTACCTCCTAAAAATCGTAAAGATTCTTTCACACGCCTGTAGGGGGTGAAAGTGCTTGATATTAAATCTATCGTTTTTTGGCTTAATGTCGCAGTTTTAATTAAATCTCAGTTTTAAAATCGTGATTTTCATAAATTGGTGCTACGTATTTTGGATGTGGGACTTGCGGTCGTGGATATAACTGATATCAAATGAGACCGGGGGTTTAAGATATCCTTACATCATCAATCATTTTCGGAAGTACAACGTTATATGGGCCTTCATATCTCATTTTGTATTCATCTAGCATATTTACAAGAATGTCATCTGTTATATGAAAAATTATACTTTGGAGACTTCTGAATGTATCCTCGCATCTGCTTAAAAACAAATCAGGATTATTCAGATGACGACAAAAAATAATACCTTCTCCTCCATTGTTATTACTAAATCTGCAAATCATTTAATCAAGTTCAGGATTGAAGATATCTTTTTAATAATTTTTACATTCCATAAAGAAAAAAATTGAAGGAATATCGAATACATATCGTATTGTACTAAAAATCTTTTTTGTGCAATGTTTGTATAAATTAAATCTATTCTCATTCTTCCCTCGTTAATTTCTTTTTGAACTTGAGGATTGTTTAAATCAAGATAAAAGTGTAACTCAGTTATCCCCTTTATTGCATTCTCATAATTAGTAAAATGTTCATTTCCCTCTGGTTATTTCTATTAGTTTCATATTTGTTCTTTTCTCTACTTTTTTACAGTATATCAATTATATATTGACGATGATTTTTTATTTCTTCAATAATGCCGTTTTTTTCCTTATATATTTCAAGAAAATGTGACTCATTAAGTTCTTTAATAATTAGTAAAATATCTTTCACAGTTTTGATAAGTGTAGCCTTGTCTTCAAAATACATTAGCATTCCTTCTTCTATTCCTTTTGCTTGATTCTGCAAATGACTTTCGTTGTTCAGCGTAATTTTATGCATTGAATTTTTCAGGTATTCTCGTATTTTTATATTTTTTATGTTGTCAGTGATGCTTTCTTTTGTCGATAATTCAGTCATTCCACATCCGAAATTGAAAGTTGAGAATGATTCAAGCACTCTTCTAACTTTATTCGGTATGGAAGGCAAATCACCACTGAAGCCTGGTAATAAGAAATCACCAATCTCTAAAAGTAATCTATGATAAATGTTAACATTCCCATTGAATGGTTTAAGTGCTTTATCTATTAATAGTTGTTGCCTTTTGCGTTTTCTTAGTTTACTATCATCTGATAACATTTGGTTCATTGAAAACATTGTATCGAGTTGATGAGTTAATATAAGTATTTTTGAATCTTCATTGTCAATGACATCTGAAAATATTGATTTTAAAAAAGAGTATATTCCTAGTTTGCTTTCAAAGTCAAAACTTGATAGTGGGTCATCTAGAACTATTAGTTTTGAAATGTCACTATAGGTGTTACCTGATTTTTTCTCGTTTATACTTGCAAAAAAATATGATAGACCTACTGCATTTCTTTCACCATTAGATAAATCCCTCATCCTTATTGATTTTCCCCTTGATTTTACTGCATATTTTCCCTTTTCATATACAAGAATTATTCTTTTTGAGTCGAGGAATATTAAAGATAACCATCGATTAATTTTTTCTATTGCTAATTCGGTATTTTCTTTTTTTGACTCAAGAACTTCAATTTCATTATTAAATTTTTGAAGTGAAGCATTTAACTTTCCGAATTCATCTTTTGCAGTTTTTTGCTCTTTTACTGATACAGAGTAAGTTTTTGTTAGAGTTTGACACTCGGCTACAGCTAAACGCTTATTTTGGGTTTGAAGTTTCTGTAAAATGAGCTTTTTGCCTTTTATTGACTCATTCAACATACTTATCTCGTTCTCTACTTCAGCAATCACTTCTAATAATTGCTTGTAAAGATACTCAGCTGTTGTTTCTATGGTTAAACTTGTATAAGGATTATTCTTTTTTGATTCTAAAATTTCATTTATCTTTTCGATTTCAGTTTTTAAATCATTTGAAGTTTTATTGTACTTATTGATTAAATCCAAGTCCAACATAGACAAATTTGACAGATCATTTACATATAAGTCCGAAATTTTAACTCTATCAACTTCTAATAAAAGATTATTATATTCTTGGTTTATAAATTTTGATATCTCATCTAAAATCTTATCTGCCTCAATATCGTTATATTCTCTAAAGCAAAAAGGACAAAAAGGTGCATCCTTCTCTTTGAAAAACTCTTCTATCTCTTTAATTTTTTCTACATTATATTTATCAAAAGCATATCTAATTTTTTTAGACAAATCAGATTCAATAGGTTTTTGAATAACTAAATTTAAGATTTTACTTATCGATTCCACATTAATCTTAATGCTTTTATTATATGAAAAATCTACTGATATAAAATCATCTTTAATATCTCTGACTTTATTGTATTGATCAAGCAATTCCTTGTATTTTTCATTTTCTAGTTTAATATCATAACTGCTTTTGTCATTAATAGCATCTTGCACTAGTAGATCCGAAACAGGAGAGCGTCTACTGTTGCTTTGAATTGTTTTTTCACGTTCTCCCCAAGTACTCGAAAGTTGCTCTTTTACTTTAGCTAAATGATACTTAGGAGATTTCACACTTTTCTCGTTCTCATACTCTTCAATCTTTAGTTTTTCTATTTCTACATTTAGTTTTTTTACTTCATCTTTCTTATCCAAAATCTCATTTTCAATGTCGACTTGCTCGCCTAACATGACAATGACACCCAATTTATCTTCATATCTAAACCTGACTTTATTTTCCATAAAATCATCATTGTATACAAAAATTTCCTTTTTTTCATTCTCTGATAAGCTAATTGGATTGTTGGAATAATCAAATAGTTCAGCTTCAATCTCTGTATTATCTTGAGTCTTTATATTTGATATTCCTTTGCTAATAGTTGTTTTCCCAGTACCATTTTGGCCATAAATCAATGATATTTGTGCAATATCATTTGTACTCGTATCTTTCTCAAATAAACATAAATCTACACTTGGATCAAAAAAAATGATTTTATTTTAATTCTTGAAATTTCTTTTCTCATAAATCCCCCATTAATTTTCTTGAGTGTCCCTTGGGATGTTCAATATCACAAACCTACCTAACACTTATAATTTGCGATAAATACCACGTTCGTAACCACATAACCACTATCCTTGTTTTTAAAGTGATTAGTGCTACTTTGACCTTGTTGATTAATTCATTATCAAATATACCCCAAAATACATGCATTTTATAGCATAAATAGGCTGTTTTTTGCTATATTTTGCGACTATACAAACATCTATTCGGTTCCAATCGATTATTTGTTATTGCTTGTATTATGTCTATTCTGATTTTTTCATACTTAGCAATTTCAATAAACTTATTAGTAACGGAGGTATTAGTACTAATCAATTTTTTTAAAGTTGAATCAATTAACACAAGATGATCCATCTAAAGCAACTAGGAAAGATAAACTGCTTATGAACTCCGCAATCAAACAAAATATAGATATAGTTGCCATCTAATGAACTAACTAAACCAAATCCGTATGTTTTATGATTTACCTCTTGACTGAGAAGACTACTTCTATAATCTATAAATTTCAATTTTGCCCTACAAGACTAGCTTATTCTGCTTCTTTTAAACAAGTGTGAGTTTCTATCACTGAATTTAATAGCTAAATGTAATCGAGCATTATAAAAACCTTGCTTAAGAAAATAATTATTTCCTCATGAACTAGAGTGATACATTTCTCATAAAACTTCCTTGTCCCATGTCGGTTGTGACAATAATAGGAAACCTATTGTTTTGACATTGGATGTTTGGGGAGTTCTTCTGGTAACTTATCCAAAAAATCTTTACTATAAAATTTAAATGACATTTCCCCTTTTTTCTTTCTATCATTATAATAATATCCAATTAATTCATTATCATTTATCAAGCTAAGTATTACTGTCCCTTTATGGCTAGTACTTCTATAATCTAGTAAAGTTTTTGGTTCATTAGTATAAGAGTACGAAAGACGTTTTAAATGTTTATCGTTGTCAAAATTTATTTCTTCGGAAAACGAGTAACTTATAGATTCAGTTGTGTACAAATTTATACTTATTTTTTTAAATTTGTGTTTAATAACAAGCATACATGGAACTGGATTCACTCTTTTTTTTGTCTTTGTATTTATGTAATCAGATTCCAGTGTTCCAACCCATGTTCCGCTCATATCTGGAAATGCTACCAACCATTTACTAAAAATTCTACACTTCCAAAGATAATTGTTAAAAAATAAAATAGTAGCAAACTGGACTGTAACAACCTTGGGTATTACGAATATCCATGAGGAAAAATCTCCTAAATTTCTCTTTGATATCCATGCTATTAGCAAAGATAATGCTATAGTATAAATAACATTAAATGTGACAATATTTCTTTTGCTGTTGTTAATCATTTTGGTAGCCAATATAATTCCATGCATCTTTTATGAATTTTTGCGTATCATCTTTATTCCAAGGTTGTGTGCTTCTAAATAGGTACTTCATTTTACTAACTTCTGTCCAATTTTTATAATTTTCTTTTTTATCCAATTCATCATACAAGTAAATTATTACATTTTTAATGGTTTTATAATAATCGTCGCTATTTGTCAAAGTAGAATTGGGTGTGTTCCAAATTAAGCATTCAATTAAAAAACCACAAACATTTTCAAGATATAAATAACCTTTTTCAAGCATTTCAATTCTAAGCTTTTTCATAATCCTTACGACTCTTTTATATCTTCGTCCAGTACTGTTGTTTTTGGCGACTCCATTAGCGTAATGCTGTTCTGGCCAATTTATAACTTTTTCAGGCTTTGAATTATCTGGATACAATAACACACCAGAAGTATAATTTGCTTCATCGTTATACCATCTGTATTCTATCAGTGCTACAACATCTGCATCAACTCTAGTTGTACTTTCATGAATGTCAAAAGCTTTATTCCCTCTTCCTACATTCTTGGATCCGAAATACATTTTAAGGGCATTTTCTAAATCATTTTTAAACTCAGAATATTGATAGGTTGCTCTAGCATATTTTGAATCGATTTTTTTTGATAATTCATGGTCAAAAGATCCGATATGAAATGATTCCCCACTAATTACCCCTACATCAATGTCGCTATCAAGTCTTACATTAACATTATTCCTGTATGACCCTTGTACAAATAACTCTATATCTTTTGTTTTTAACTTAAGGTCATTTTGAATTGCTGCCCTAATTTGTGTTAGAGTATTACTGATTTTTTTTTCTTCAGTATCACTAGGACCTGCTGACCAATTTGAAAATGTTTGATTCCAATCTCTCCCCATATTCTTTCTCCATTTCTATTAATTTCAACTTATTATTAAATAGTATTCTATTTTCTATGTTCTGCCTTCATAATCGAATGTATAAATGTAAACATTAGTATAATTAAAAGAAAAATCTCACTTTGCTGTACTAGAGTTGCCAAAGAATAAATCAATACGGAAGTTCTTACGAATTTTATAATTACAAATACTCTTTTACTCAGCAACAATACTTTCTTATTAATTACATTATACGAAAAGTATGTCTATATTTATAATGTTCAATATCTTAGACCTACCATGTTTCAGTTAATTTGTCTTAAAAATCCAGTTTTTGATTACACCACCCTAACTACACTTTAAAGTGAGTTATAGGATATCTTTACTAAATCAGAAACTTTTACACTATTTACTCCATCATATACACTGGTTCTATTTCATAAATAAGCTGTTTTTCGTTTTATTTCACGAGTATGCAAACATCAGTTCGGTACATTTAATATGATATGAACTTCAAATAATAAGAATATTTTTTTAATACATGCTCATATTTACTATTTTACGCTTACACAATAAAATTGTAAAGTGTGTTTTTTATAAAATCAATTAATTTTTATTATATTTGTATTTTTTTACAATTATTTTCTCAAAATAAATCTAAATTTGATTAAACTTGTTTGAAATTTATTAAATCTATAATTATTTATTTCCTTTTCATTAATCTAAATTAAAAAGATCCGGCAATTACTTGCCGGATTCCCTATACTGCATCTTGTTTTTTGTTAAAAACCTTGTTTCTATATAATAATACATTAAATGCTAAAAAGAGAACAATTTTCATTCTTAAAATGAATAATTTTTTTAAGTTATATTGGGCACTTCTTAACAATGAGGAGAATGAATTTTCCGTAAATTTATTTATTTATCTTGAATTGCTTTTTCTTATTCATTAGTTCTATTAATATAAATATAAAATTGGGAATTAACATACTAAAAATAAAAATAATGATTACACCAACTTCATATATCATAATTGCCTTCTTTCTATTTCCATTTATTGTTGAATTAGATTAACGAACAACAATACGTTTTTTCTAAAAAGATTCCTAAAAATAAGTATTTTAAACTTTTATTTATTTCATGACAATTTTAAAAAAGCGTAAGAGTCATAATCCTTTTTATTTTGCCTATTTTCTATTATGCATTTTGTTTTTTATTAAAAATTCTGTTTCTATATAATAATACATTAAATGCTAAAAAGAGCACAATCAAGATTCCTACTGTGATAAATGTCTCCATTAATCCCATTGGTGCATAACCTAACAACAAGAAGATTGGCCAACCAAACATAATGGCATAAGTTGCTTGGAAGATTAAGTTATTAGCAGCTGGTGTTTCAAACTTCGAATCAATCTCTCTTAATAGAATGATACCTGTACTGTAAGTTCCTGTTAATGTTCCAAACAAAGACAAAAATGATTCTTCCACATATCCAGGGAAACAATATTTCGATGCTTTATAGACATAGATGTATGTCACAGAAGTACCAACAATACAAATCA
>JBFXJF010000045.1:0-9757 GCA_050175155.1 Vulcanibacillus sp. | reverse complement strand
ACATAATATATATTATCGGACCCAAATTATTATATAAAAATTACATATAATCCCATTATCAAGAGTTTATCTAATTATATTAGCTATATATGCCGAAAATAGACTGATTTCATATTAAACGTAATACAGGGTGTATTTAGCGGTTTTTAAGTCTTTTGATATGTGAAACTATTAAGGATAACTTCTAAATCTCTTAAAATCGATTTTAGAGAGCCGATTTTAAGAGATTTTTGGATTCAACTATTTTTTAATAAATAATTGATAATTTTAAGTATTTATTGCTATAATATATAAACTACCAGAGAATATTTATTCATCAATTACTATAACATAAAAAACGAGGCTCCTAAGATGACTATAGCAAGTGATTTACTAGTATGGAAAGAACAAAATCAACTATTAATAATTAAGTTAATTGCTCCTAAAAATAATAGAAAAATTCTAATAGGTAGAATAATTCAATATGATGCGGAAAAATGTAATATTCTTATTTATCTTGATGATGATAAAACTTTATCTAGTGTTTCAATTTATGAGATTGATCAAATCAAACCAGCGTAATTTTTTAACCCCCAAGCGTCACGTCTGTTGATTGATACCAATTTAGAGCATCGGTAAAGTGTTTCTCTGAAAAATCTGGCCAATAATCATCTATTACATAAATATCAGAGTATACTGTTTGAATTGGTAAAAATCCGCTTATACGTCTTCTTCCTCCCCATCTGATTAGTAGATCAATTCTTGATATATCTACAGAGGCTACGCTCTCCCTTATATTTTTCATTGGATTACTTAAAGCATTATTAAGATCCCAATTCCAATCATAGTTAACCAAGAAATTAATATTTATCAGACCTCGCCCAAATTGAACACGTTTATTTGCGTACTTTAACAACTCTTTGGGGAATATTTTTGATTTAGTATTACCAATGACTAATAAGTTAGCATCGCGATTAGCTAATATATTTATTGCATCAACACAAGCTTTTACGAAGTGCTCCTTTTGGACTTTTGGTCTCTTTGTATTATCATGAGTAAATCCATAAAAAGTAGCTTCTTTGATCCCATATTCTATTAAAAGCTCATATAATTTAAAACCTGGACTTATACCGTAGAAATACCCCATATATTTTTCAAAGTTATTTTGTAAAGCCCATCTTCTATTACCGTCGGGTATAATGCCTATATGCTTCGGTATTTTTTTTAGATTATTAACCACGATTATCTACCCCTTAATACCTCTAATAGAATTAATAGTATTATTCTTACAATGTAGTATGTTTTTTATACTATAAATGTCTATGGTATTAAATAAATATCAAACTTGACCGTAAATCGTATATTTCATATAATAACAACATATTGTTATAGCATAGAAAGTCGATGTTAATATATCAAGGAGTGCTATTAATGAACTTTTTAACTTTATTTATAATAGCAATTGGATTATCAATGGATGCATTTGCTGTTTCAATTACTAGTGGAATTGTGATTTATAATCTAAAACTAAAGAATGCAATTAAAATCGCTATTTTTTTTGGTCTTTTCCAAGCAATAATGCCTTACATAGGTTGGCTTTTAAGTAATAACTTCAGTAAATATATTATTGAGTTTGACCATTGGGTTGTTTTTATTATTCTCTTATTCATTGGTCTCAAAATGATTCATGAGTCTAGAAAAAGTGATGAAAATGATGTTCCAAAATTAAATCCATTAAATAATAAAATACTTCTCACTCTTGCTTTTGCGACGAGCGTCGATGCACTTGCTGTTGGGGTTAGTCTCTCCTTTTTAGATGTATCTATATACTATGCAATGATACTTATAGGTATAGTTACTTTTATTTTTTCACTTATTGGTGTATATGTTGGTAATATAAGTGGAGAATTATTGAAGAAAAAAGCTGAGTTAATCGGGGGTATTATTCTTATTCTTATCGGCACAAAAATTCTATTTGAACACTTATTCAATTAAGATAGTTTGTTTTTCTTTTTAAAAAAGATGTTGGGAGCTAACAATCCAACATCTTTTTGTTATTTACCCGTTTTACATTTTTATATATCATATACTTTGCTTGAAGGCACAACCTTTATATTATTATTTTTTAAAGTTTCTAATGCCTTTAGATTATCTTCTACTCTTAAAATTACTAATGCCTCTTTGCCTGATTTCCCTACAAAAGCATACATGTATTCAATAGCAATTGATTGGTTTTCTAGAGATTCTAAAACAACTGAAAGTCCACCCGGTCTATCCTCTATTACGATAGCAATCACTGTTGCAGCACTTACCATGAACCCATTTTCTTTTAAATACTCTTCAGCTTCTTCAGGTTTATTAACTATTAATCGTAAAATCCCAAAATCCGTTGTATCTGCAATTGATAAAGCTCTAATATCTATATTTTTTTCAGCTAGTCTTTTTGTTACCTCTGCTAATCTTCCAGATTTATTTTCAAGAAAAACAGATATTTGCTTTACTAACATTTACAATCCTCCTCATTAATAAACTCTTTTATCGATAACTCTTTTAGCTTTTCCTTCGCTTCTTTCAATCGTTTTTGGCTCAACAAGCTTTACCTTTGCATTTACACCAAGTGTACCTTCGATCTCTCTTTTTATTTTTCTCTCTATTCCCTCTATAACTCTTACTTCATCTGAAAACATATTTTGGGTCATTTCAACCCATACCTCTAGGGTATCTAAATTATCTTTTCTATCAACAATTAATAAATAATGTGGCGCTGTTTCCCCTATCTCTAACAAAACGCTTTCGATTTGAGATGGGAATACATTAACTCCTCTTATTATTAACATATCATCAGTTCTACCGGTTACTTTGCTCATTCTAACACTGGTTCTTCCACATTCACATACATCATAATTTAATGAAGATAAATCCCTTGTTCGATATCTTAATAACGGTAAGCCCTCTTTGGTAATTGTAGAGAAAACTAACTCACCTTTTGAACCAGGCGGTAAAACTTCTTCTGTAACAGGATCAATTATCTCCGGAATAAAATGGTCCTCAGGAATATGTAACCCAGATTTATAAAAACATTCGCTTCCTACACCAGGACCTATTACCTCACTTAGACCATAAATATCTATTGCAATTATACCTAATCGTCTTTCTATCTCGTCTCTCATATTACTAGACCAAGGTTCAGCACCAAAGATACCAGATTTTAGCTTCAAATCTTCTTTAGATATTCCTAACTCTTCCATAACCTCTGCCATATATAGAGCATATGATGGTGTACAGGCAAGAATGGTTGTACCGAAATCCTTCATTATTTGTAATTGCCTTTTAGTATTACCACCAGATATCGGTATAACTGATGCCCCTACTCTTTCAGCACCATAATGAATCCCTAAGCCACCAGTAAATAGACCATAGCCATAAGCAATCTGAATAAAGGAATTCTTGTTTACTCCCCCTGATACCAATGTCCTTGCCATTACTTCAGCCCAAGTCTCTAAGTCTTTTCTAGTATAGCCAACGACCGTCTGTTTCCCAGTTGTTCCTGAAGAGGCATGAATTCTTACAATCTCACTCATAGGTGTTGCAAATAGACCGTAAGGGTAATTATCCCTTAAGTCCTGTTTATATGTAAAAGGTAATTTACTTAAATCGTTAATAGATTTAATATCTCCAGGTTCTAAACCAATACTTTGCATTTTTTCTCTATAAAAAGGAACATTAAAGTATATTCTATTAACAGTATTTATAAGTCTTTCTGTTTGTGTTCTTGTCATATCTTCTCTCGACATACACTCATATGATGGATTCCAATAATTGTTCACATTCTGCCTCCTATTTATCAATAATCTACAAAACGGAAAAAGTAATTAATTCAACCCCTAACATCAATCTAGATCTAGTTGATATTATACTAATTTCTCCATTTGTAAGTATATATGCACTCCCTAACTGCTCTACCAATTCCCAACCACTTTCGGGTAATTGAGTGTAATAATAATCATTTATTTTTTTAGAAACTGTACCTGATTTCAACGATATCATTGTTAAGTATGTTTTACTATCTTTACTGTTAAGTGGATAAGTAAACTTGGGCAAGGGGACATTATATGTTTGATCATTATGGTCTACTTCTACAGTAGCCTGTGGGGTAAAGAATGCCTTGATAAAAGTTTGTGCAACATTACCATCAATACCACTAGTTCTATCCTTGTAATAAACAATCGACTGAAATAGTAAGGAAATTATAATAAATAATACTGCTAACTGAATCATTCTTTTTACATTCATACTAGTTATTAGCCCCCTCTACATTAATACGTCTTTATCTAAATCCAAACTCTTAATCTCTTTTTTTTCCACAGATGTGTTCAATATTTAATTTAATAACTTTTGTTGTATGTTCATCATTTTCTATGTATTTCTTTCCATTTTCAATAAATTGACTCGAATATTTTGCAACTAATCCTAATAATGCTTCTTTTTTCTCTTCACCATCTACCTCATCGGCTTTTCCAAAAACAATAACACTCTTATAACTCATGCTAAATTCCTCAGGCAAAGGGGTACTTTCCCCAACAATACAAAAAGATACTTTATTATTAATTAAAATATTGCTTATCTTATTTCCCCTCATTGCAGAATGAAAGTAGATATTTTTATTAAGATACACGTAACTTAATGGTACACCGTATGGATATCCGTTTTCATTTATAGTAGATAAAACTCCGAAATTTCCAGACTCTAATAGTTTAATAGTTTCTAAATCTTCCATCTTTCTATCTTCTCTTCTTAATTTTTGAAACACTATTCTCTCCCCCAATTTTTAAGTACTTATCCTTTAAATAAAGTTTACATTTTCAAAGGTTCGGTTAATAGATTTCGTGAAGCTAAACTTAGGATAGCCAAATATAACAAATATTCCTTCTCTTACCTTTGAATTTATCTGATATTTGTTTTTTATATGCTTTCCACCATATTTAAGAAATGGGTTTATACTACCTATCATACAACTTCCTAATCCAAGCGATTCCGCTGCTAACATTGCGTATGTAGCAGCAATATATGGATCCGCAGGGTCAGTTGATGCTCCGTAAAAATAGAGTGCTAAAGGAGCATCATATAATAGGTAGTTTTCATTCTTTTCCCTAGTTTCAATAAAAAAATTAATCATTGGAATTATAAATGTTTTATAGGCATCATAATCTTGTTTTCCGAGAAAAGGTCTTAATGCTGAAATAGTTATAGGATTTATGAATCTTTTATAACCTTTAATATAATCTATAAACTCAAACGAAAATTCTCTTACTTTTTCCTTTCCATTGAGTACTAGAACTTCTACACTAGATGGAGGTATTCCCATTGGAGCTGTTACTGAAGCTTCAAGAATTTGATTTATTAATTCCTCTTCTACTTCTTTATCCTCAAAATCCCTTATACTTCTTCTAGCTTTCATAAGAGAATATAATTGCTCATAGTTCGATCTAATCTTATTATCTGGAATATCAACGAAATCTTTTTTTGATAAAGTTCTGCCTTCAACCATTATCGCCTCGAAAGGGCACACTGCAACACAATGTCCGCAAGCTATACATCCAAATAGATGTTCATCATTAATAATCGCTTTACCATCCTTTAGCTTAATAGAAAAATCCTTGCAGACATCTACACATAAACCACAACCAGTACATAAATTTGCATCAATTGTTATTCTACCATCAGAATTAGCTCGACTTGTTACAATGGTCATTAAGCCCCTCCTATACCTTGTTAATTAATAATTATACCAATTCAACATCCTTCCGAGAATACCCTTCTCGTCGATAATGTCCTCTATCTCATAAACTGAAATAGGGAAAAAAGGAAATCCATATGCGTATGGTGTTAATTCATATAATTGAAAGTATATAACTAATACTTTATCAGATATATAAAAATCTTGATCTGGATCGATTTCTTTAAATTCTCCAAGAACAGGAATATCTCTTTCTTCTATCTGTTTCTTAATTATTGCAGATAATCTCTGGACGTAATTGCTATCCTTTTTAAATAAATCCTTTAATTTATAGCTATCCCCTTTATCCACATCAAATGTTAATCCATTCACATAGGTCATCCCATGAGCACCACCCGTAAATGCGTAATTAATTAAGGTTAAGCTCAATATGCCCCTTTGATTTGTTTTCAGTTCATACTTACCTATCATCTCAAGTACGTAGTTTTCGTAATATCCTTGTTTCGAAATTAAGTAATCTACCTCTTTAATAATCTTCTTATTAATTCTTTGTTCTACTTGATGATTTCTAATATTGCAAACTTGAGGATATGTTATATTAACTGTGTTCTTAAACAAAATTTCGTTCTTAATGTCAACAGGTAATTCCCTAACTTCCATATTAACCCACTCCTAAATAATTTATATAGAATAAAAGTATTCAGTAGCAGGCTAATTGGTTAAAACATGTATATTTAAATAATGTTATAGATAATACTAAGAAATAATATAGATAATTTATTATTATAAAAAAAGAGGAGGCGATAATTATGAATAATGACAAAGACTATGATCGTGATCATGACAGAGAAGATAGGTTAGATATAAATGACATCGGACATATCCTAGAAGATTTCGAAAAAAATGAAAGTGAAATGATGATACGGTACACTACAACTGCAGAACGTATCCATAACAATGACAATTTAAGAAATAGACTACTTAATTTCTCAGAAGGTAACGCTAAACGTGCTGAGCAACTTAAGAGCGAAATTTCAGATTTAGATATGAATAATATCTAAGTGAATATGTATTAAAGAATAACTATAGTTTTAACAAAAAATCTAATACTAATTGATTAAATATTATATATTTGTCTAAGTTCGCTAATTTACCTGTGCCATCTATAATCTCTACGCGTAAGTTATTAATATTTAGTTCAAGAATTTTAGCAACATCCAAATTATGTTTGGAATCTCTCTCTCCCTTAATAATTAATGTAGGCAATTTTATTTCTGATAACCTATAAACAGCTGGTGGTTCAAGTGTATTAATATAATTATTGAGCATCCATTCTAGTGATGCTTCTTTAAAAATATCCTTTAAATAGCTATGTATAAACTTACTTTCTTGCTTCCAGATCGAACTATTCAATAAATAATCGAGCGATTCTTCATATCGCTCATCCTTTTTAATTATTGATTGTGCTGCTTCATAATTTTTTATACTTTCTTCACTATGCAGCTCTTCTTTATAACCACTTAAGGATGGCCCGCTTAAAACTAAAGCCTCAACCATCTCTGGATACTTAATTGTGAAATCTATCGCGATTTCTGCACCAAGTGAAACTCCAAGTAGGTAGGCTTTTTGAATATTTAAAAAATTCATTAGTTCAAACAAATCTTCGTGAAAGGAAATAGGTTCTACCGGAGAATCAGATTTTCCAAATCCACGTAAATCGTACCTTACAACTTGGAAGTGTTTTGCAAATTCCTTTATTTGAAAATCCCAAATTCTGTGGTCAGTAAATTCACTATGGATTAAAATTAGTGGGTAACCATCTCCGACCATCTCATAAAAAATGTTAGTCCCATTTATTCTCGAAGTACTTCGAAGCATATTCATAATATCATCCTATTTTTTAATGTTTATTATAATCCTAAAAACCGACAACTTCCGACATTATGTCATCCTATATGATGAATAATGATAAAGAATTATCAATCATATAGAACTTTTGTCTTATCCTGCGCTTACCCGGGAAAATATATTATAAAGATTTCAATTTTATCTTATCTTTGATTACTTCCTTAAAGGTATCCACTTCGCTTAAAGTAAATATTCTTTTTGGTAATATCCTATACATGTTCTTTCCGAATACTAAATAGAAAAAATCATTATTTTCTAGGATTTCTCTGTAGTCACTCCACTTAGAAACTGAATTTGTTTTAGCGTAGTTAAATGTTACACCATCCTCATTAATTATTAATGAAATATCTTGACCAAAAATCGGCTCTTTTTTAAACCGAATCGCCGGGAAAATATAATAAATTGCATATACTATTGATACAAAAAATATCCCAACAAATATGTTAACTAACCATATAAAAGAATAACCCCTAAATATCATTGCGATTAATCCACCAACAACTAAAATAATTGAAAAAATTAAGTCGCGTTTTATTTTATTCTTCTTCAAAAGATAGTTCTGTACCGCATTAACATATTCGTTTTCATTATAATTAAACTGCAAATTTACTTGCTCCATTATATTTCTCCTTTTAGGATTTTTCTTATTATCATAACATAATTAATCTAATATTTTAAATTATTATACGTAAATAAAATTAAATAACCTTAGCTGAATATAATTCAATCCAGTCTAAGGTCATTTATAGAATATCTATTTTACTTCCTGATAAGCCCACTCAAGCCAATCAAGCATAATTTTAATATCATCTGCTTCAATAGTTGCACCACACCATATCCTCAAACCGGCCGGCGCATCTCTATATGAATTTATATCATATGCAACTTTTTCAGTCTCTAAAATTTTTGTAAGTTCTTTTAGTTTATCTTTATCTAAGTTAACATTTAAACAGACACTTGTATTTGAACGTATACTTGGATTCTTAGCTAGAAAACTAATCCATTCATGTTTATCAACAAAATCCTCAACAATTTTTAGATTGTTGTTGCTTCTATCTATTAGACCATTCAGACCTCCAACCGATTCAGCCCAACTTAATGCATCTAAGTAGTCTTGATTGCAAAGCATCGAAGGCGTATTAATTGTAGATCCTTCGAAAATTGATCTATTAAGTTCTTTTCCGCTTCTCAATTGAAAAATTTTAGGCATCGGCCAAGTAGGAGTATAGCTTTCAATTCTTTCAACCGCACGAGGAGATAAAACTAACATACCATGAGCAGCTTCTCCACCTAGAACCTTTTGCCATGAAAATGTAAGAACATCAATCTTATCCCAAGGTATTTCCATCGCAAAAACAGCTGATGTAGCATCACAAATAGTAAGTCCGTCCCTGTCAGATGGTATGAAATCACCATTAGGTACCTTTACACCACTCGTAGTACCATTCCAAGTAAATACAACGTCATTATCAAAATTAACGAGTGATAAATCTGGCAATTCTCCATAACCAGCAGTTATTTCATTAACTTTAAGTTTTAATTGTTTGGTAATATCTTTTGCCCAAGTCTCCCCAAATGATTCAAAATGAATTACATCAATATCCCTTTGACCTAACATATTCCACATTGCCATCTCAACTGCACCCGTATCTGATGCTGGTACAATTCCTACAAGGTAATCTTCAGGAATCCCTAAAATTTCCTTTGTTTTACTTATTGACTCCGCCAATAAGGATAACCCTAATTTACTCCTATGTGATCTCCCAAATGGAGTATCCTTCAAAGCATCTAACGTATAGCCAGGGTGTTTTGCGCAAGGACCTGACGAAAAATTAGGATTATTAGGCTTTCTACTAGGTTTATTATTCATTTTGCTTCCTCCTTTTGTGTACGTATAAAAAATTATAATATATCACACATCTTTTTACTATCTAAAATATGTGTGAATATGTGAATTTTATCACAATAATAAATTCTAGTAAATAAGATAGACCTTCTTTGATATCATGATATGATGCCTCCAAAGTAGACATTCTAATTAATAAAAATTAGATAATCTATTTTGGAGGTTTTTAATGTCTAGATATCCAAAAGTTAGTAAAGAGATTAAGATCAAAGCTTGCGAAGAATATC
>JBFXJF010000044.1:0-10392 GCA_050175155.1 Vulcanibacillus sp. | reverse complement strand
TTCTCGAAAAGCGTCATTTTTCTTTTTGTGGATAACTCCGTTACCCCAAAAAGATTTAAAACCTTCCTATTAAAGTATTTTAACATGTCTATTCTATTTCTGTCCAACTTAGTATAACCTATCCATATATGTCATATTATTTTCAGTTTTATCTATGTTACTAAATATTAACTCAACTACCAGTTGATTTAAATCAACTTAGAGTATTGAACTAAACTGACAGTTGTGATATATAATGAAATCAAAGGAAGTGATATTATGAATGATTCAAGAATTATCGGCGAAAAAATTAGATCTTTAAGAAATCAAAGAAATATTACTCAACAAACACTAGCTGAACAACTAAACGTTTCGCCGCAAGCTGTTTCCAGATGGGAAAACGGTGATAGTTACCCTGATTTAGAACAGATTGTAGCATTATCAAGCTATTTCAAAATAACAACAGACGAACTGTTAAAAAACAATGTAAAAGAAGAAATCACCGAATATCCTATCTATGAATTAGTTGAAAACGAAAACTTAATAATTGATGTTACAGATATTCGTATTTATCAAGGTATCACTATCAGTCTATCTGTAACAAACAAAACCTCAAGACAAATTCATATTAATCCTGACAACTTTTTGTTAATGGATATCGAAGGAACTACTGTAAAAGCAAAAACGCAACCAATTACGGATTATGATGGCTATACCATATCATCCAAACCTTTGCATGAACTACCACCATTTATTCCGCCATACGTTAAAGCAAATATCGTTTTAATGTACGAATATTCAGTTAATGATTATTTTAAGTTGTGGATTAATATCGATGATGTTTTTCTTAACAAGGCTTTTATTATCAAGTCGTTATTAATTCTACAAAGGGAAAATAAAAATGATCTAAGAAGGTTAGTAAATGACGACAAAGCTTATTATTTTAATTATTTGTTTAAATATAATAAATTAACAAACTATAACCCGAATTTAGATCCTAAGATAAGCGTTGATATTATCCCGCTTTTGCTTTATAAAATTGATGATGTTTTCATAAGGAATCACTTAATTTTTTTTGAAGAAGACACTCTTAAACAATTGATTATAGATAAAAAGTATTTTGATTTAAATCTAGTAAGAAAACTATTTGATATTGAAAATCAAAAGGCAATAATAAAAAAGAATTTTGACATCATTGAGAATCAAATTATAAGTCACAATACTTCTATACTATCTATTACTGGTAATGAAGATTTTCTAGATCAAGAAATTATTGAAAAGATTATTCAATGGTACATTACTTATGTAAAGGATTTAAAAGAATGGCATTATAAATACATAAATGATGATTTTTATAAAAAGAATAAAAAAATATTCGAAATCCTTGATTTTAGAAAATAATTAAATCTGTTTTCGACAAAAATGTCAGACAAAACAGTGAATGAGATTATCTTAAATAAAGAATTAGGTGATTTTCCACTATTTAAAGCTCTCAAGCTAGATCAATATTTCCCAAGCGGCATATTTAAAAGCACTATCGATGCCTTGGTACTCAAATATGATTTTAATACTACTGAGGAATTAGGTTCTCTTAAAGGTAAAGTATCGAATGAGACTTATGACAAAATTAAAGAAAATGTTTTTAGGAAATTAGAGTTAGATTTAAAAAATTTGAAGGATAGCATTTAAACATTTAAGTCTCATTTTATCTAAAAATAATAACAAACACCCTCTAAGAAGATTATTAAAGGGTGTTTATTATTTAATCAACAATACCTTAAAATAATAATCAAAATATTATATTTTTATATATTAAGAAGCGATGTTATTAAATAATCTCTTAAAATTGTAGACTGTTTGTTCATCAATTTCACTCTTATTAAAAGTGTTTTTAAAAGAGACTGCTGTTTCAAAGCTTTTATCTTTTGGTCTGTCTTTATCAGTAAATAGACTTTCTATAGCTTTAAACCCGGCGTCAATTTCCGATAGGATAATAACTTCCACTTTATCTCTATATATTTTACCTTCTGCTTCTTTTATTATAGCCTTACCATAGTGATCATTGTCGACAAGAATTGTAGGTAGTTTTTCGATTTTCATAATCCTATCAAGCAGCTTTTCTTTTTTCAAGCCTTGAATTGGTAGAAAGTGAACATCTTGATTTAAATCCGGATAATTTAACTTGAAGGTTGTTAAATAGACATAGTCAGTCATACCTTCAACAAATATTGTTTTTTCGCCTGGATTTAGCAATATGTGTCGTCCGACAGTTAAAGCATCTTTTATTGGCTTCAAAGCATCTGTATCGTCATCTTCGATTACTTGGAATTTATCTGAGATTACAGCTTCGTTATTTTTTCTGCTTACAACTCTTACTTCGTCTAAATTATCCACATCGATAAAGAAAGGAGAATGTGTACTAATTACAAATGTCAATTCGGTTTTCTTTGCGTAATCCTTGATAAAATCTCTTAATTCAGTAATACCGCTAACATGAAGATTTGTTGCAGGTTCATCCATTATAATTATGTCTCCTCTGCCTAAATCTTTTTGAGCAATAACTGTGAAGTAAAAGTTAAAGAACCATCTGAACCCAGTAGATTGCTTATCTAAATTTAATGGAAGTTCATCTATTAGTAATGAAAATTCTATCTTGTTAGTTTCTAACAATATTCTAAAGCTGTACTTCAAATCTTTTTGAAAGAATAGGCGATTGAATTGATCGTTAATTTTTTCAAGTTTTTTATTTATTAGGTTTTCAGATGTACGTAATGTACCAGTTACTTTTAAACCATTCTTTACATCTTCAAACTGTTTAGAAAGAGATGTTTGCGGGTAATCAATCGCTTTCAAGAGAACTTTAAAAAATTCTGATTTGTCCAGATCAGCAGGTGTGATACTAAGTGATTTTTGAACTATTTCAGTTTCTTTGAATAAAACTATATTTGGCTGAGTTTTCAGGTTGTTTTCTTTTTCCCAAGTATCAATTTCAGGAACATTAACTATTTCTTCTTTTGTTGTCAAAAGTTTTTTGATTTCTTTATATTTTGATTCATCAAACTTATATTCAAATTTTGTTTTATAGAAATCTTTTCCCCATTTGTTCTCAGCAAATTTTAAAATATCAGTCAATTCTTTGGTCAAATCCTTATCACTTAATAATTCGCTTATATTAATTTTATCTTTTTCTGATGAACTTGATTTTTGAATTAATTCAATCAATTGTCTTGAAGCGACCAAAAGCGGTAATTTTATATCTTTTTCTTTATTTTTTAGTTCTTCCAAAATAACATTCAAATTAGCATTTTGTTCCAATGTCGAATATGTACGATCAACAATACTAACCCAATTTGCTCCCCAACTATTCCCAGCATATTTTATTGCAGCCGTAAATAAGCTTTCAACTCCACCGTTTTGCCAATTGTTATAATTTATTATATCGGCAAATATTGTATTGCTTCCCGCTGGAAAAGCTGAAGTACTGTAAATGTTTGAACCAAAATTATTACGTATTGCTACCAGTAATTTTTTCCCAAATTCTTTAGCTTGTTCCGACTTAACTATTTCTTCTTTCGATTTAAAAGGGATATTGTTTAATAATTTTTCAGCAAAATCAAGAGATTCATCAGTCAATTTAACTTTTCTTGTACATTTTGATTTTTTCACCCCATTCTTTTGATAAAAAGAACTTTTTTCATCTGTTTTTTTAGCAAAAGAAACTTTTGAACCTACCCAAAGCCCTTCTTCTCTAACAACCAAACTAATCTCCGGAACTACTTCTTGATTAGTAAAATCTGGCAAATCTCTTTCAGTTATCTTTTTTTCTTTTCCCATCGATAACATCGCATCCAGACAGTTGCTTTTCCCGCTGTTATTAGGTCCTACGACAAAAACTAAAGAACCCATTTCACCATTTCCAATACTGGTATTAAGCAGTAATGACTGCTCTTTAGAAATACCTACGTTACGATAATTCGAAATTCTAAATTCTCTAAAAGCCATTTGTAAACCTCCTATTTTTTTGTGAAAAGTATATTTTCAATTTCTTTCAATTTATTTTGATCTTCTAAGTTTGGTGATTCTTTAAGCTTTTTTATTGCCTCTGCAATTTTAGAAACATAATTATCGCCTAATATTTGATTTGTTGGGACAATATTGTTTATTAAATAATTCATTACAGCTGGTTTCGTCAGATCTGGAGTTGAATCGATATAGGAAAACAAATCATATGTTAATTTATCGATTTTTGAATAATCTCTTTGTTCATAACTTTCAAGATATTTATACATGGTGGGACGACTTATGTCCAAATAATTTGCTAACTCTACCAATCGCAAATTAATTTCTTTTAGTTTATCTCTAACAGTCATCGCGCGCCTCCTTATTAACTGAATTTTTTTATTTCTTGAATAAAATCATTATCTGGAAACCCCTTATTAGTTATAGTTCCATCGTTTTCAATATCTAATAGAACTGTATTATCACCGTCTTGAATCTGATAATTATAATATCTTAAAGAATTGATTATCACCCTTTGATTGGTAGAGCCTCTAAAATGAAGAAAAATATTCAATTTATTTATATCGAAAGGTCCACAAATTATTAAATCACAATAACTAATGAATTCCTTTTCTTGATTACTTATGAAATCCTCAATTTCATGACCGGTAAATAGTATTACTGAATAGCCCTTTTCTTTTATAGCTTTTATTACAGGATGCAGTTCATCTAACTGATCCGTCGGTTCACCACCTAATAAAGTTATACCATCAATGCCCTTAAATGAAAAGAACTGTTCCAAAAATAACTCTTTAGATATCGTTTTTGCTCCATTTCGATCCCACAAATGCTTATTATTACATCCTCTGCATCTTATCGAACAACCTTGAGTCCAAATAACTAAACGTTTACCGGGACCATACAAAAGGTTATTCTCTTCGATACTGATCTTGTGATAGTATATCATCTTTTTACCTTGATTGTAGTGTTTTCAATTACTTCAGACTCGTAGTATTCAGGCTTTTTCGTATCTGAGTTTACCATTGCCAAATCCTTCATTAAACCATTAAGAAAATCTACGCACTTTGGTCCAGTAAAATTAAAAGTTTCTGCATTTATTGAACCATCCTTATCAATTTCTACAATAATATATTTTTCTTTCATAATTAACGGCTCCTTACCAAGACTAATTGTACCTTATTTTCAATAATTTTTTGTTCTACCGTATACCCCATACTTTTAGCTCTTACTTCGATACTTTTTGTGGTTCCTTTAACGACATTTTCTTTATGATTCTTATTAATACTCTCAACAGTGTTATTTAAATCCTTAATTGCACTTAAATATAAATGCTCATCAGATTTTACGCTTTCAATCCTTGAATCCAGTTTCATGCCATCCCTGTTTCTTATTAATTTTGTGACGACTTTTTCAACTTCTAACTTTTCATTATTTAAAGCTTTATTTATCGATTCGTTCAAATATTTATTAGCTAATAAAGGTTTATAATCAGCTGATTTGATAGTTTCAATTACATCATCAAGCTTTTGTTTTCCCACTTTTTCAAGTAACTTTTCAGTGTAATTAGACTTATTGTCATAAAGGCTCTTAATATCAAATTTCAACAATTTGAGCACTTCTAAAATCGGATCATTAAAAACATAAACTGTCTTTTTATCAATATTCATTCTTTGGCAAATCATTCCATAAGCTTCAGCTATTTTATCGATATCTTTAACAATATTAAGTTCGTCCATAATAACTATACAATTATTATAAGTAGATACCGAACATGAAGTCAGATGATTATTTAATCTATCTGTTTTTTCTCTTACCATATTCTTTAAATTTTTAATCATTTTTTCGATTTCTTCTTTGTTAATTACCTTAAGAATTACCGTGCTTGTTACATTTATTTTATACGTTCTTACTGTACTCATATTATATTCTCCTTTTCAACGAATAATTTCGCTTTGAATTTTTCAACTATTATTTTAGCATCTGAAATTTCATCTTCATATTTTATTACTAACCCTAACCCAGTTGGGCTTTCATAAAGTATTCCTACTTTTGGTATATCGTATTTATTGATTTCTTCAATGATTTCACAAACGATTTCTGATACCACTAAGATAGATGCCATAGATCTCAATAAACGATGATGAATATTATCAGTAGATGTTTTTAAATCTTCGTTATACAATATTCTACCTAAAGATTTGTTTGTTACTGTTTGGTTAATTGAACGATTTTCAATAAATTTATCAATGTCAAAAGCTGCTTCATTAGGAATTACGTATTTTTCAAAATAATCATTCTTAATACTAGTTAAATGATATAACTCATCGTTTAATCTTATGTATTCTTTACTATTATCAGCACCAAGTTGAGAAATCTTATTACTTAACGATAAGATTTCTTTTTCAATCTTGCTAATACCTGTACTAAAGTTATTTCTAGTACTTTCAACGTATTTAATAAAATTAGATTTTAAAACATTCTTAAGTTTATTTGAATTCTCAAATTCCTTAGAAAGTTGATTCAATTCTTTAATATTTGTACATATATCATTCTTGTCCGAAACAAATGACTTTATGTTTTGAATAATAGTTACTAGTTCTTCATCATAAATAATGTTGTTGTCTATAATCAGGTTTTTTAGAATTCTTTTTTTAACATCATATAAAGCATTACTAATCCTATCATACCGGCTTGAAACAACATAATCATTATATTCACTTATATAAGGAGGTTGGATTATGTAGTTAATAGAAAACTTATTGTAATCCCCATATTTAAGTATTTCCTGTTCGACATCTATTTCCATGTTACCAACTTCAAAATCAGTGAAATCAGCTTTTCTATCAATTATATCCACTGCTTTTGTATCTTCAGTGTTGTACTTTGTTAATTCATTACCAACGATTGTATAAGTTTTAACTCCGTCTTCAACATCGTTAATAAATACTATTATTTCATCTTCACACAATTGATAGTATTTTTTATCTTGAAAATCGAATTCCATAAATAACTTTGATCCCAAACCTAAATAATTACTTTTGAATTTTGCGTGTTCTTTGTCCGTTATAGCAATCATAGCTTTTGGATTTTTTTTCAAGTATAAATTAGCTTTTTCAACTTCATAAAAAAGTTTTATTGAATCAAACCCATTCTTCTGAACTTTATCTTTTCCTGTAAAATACATAATTTTGTTTTTTTCTTTCAAAGAGTTTTTGATTAGTTCACTCCTTGTTATGAGCTTTATTATTTCCTGATTTTTTAATAGATATAGTTTAGGGTTATTATCTAGCACTTCAATTAAGTTGTAATTGACACTTTCATCAACAACGAAATCATTAGAATATTCTTTTAGTGCATACTTGATTTTTTCGCTGTTCACTAAGAATCTTGTGTTATATCCATAGTATTTCAACCATTTAATTTCATTTAAAATCATTTCTGGTAAATTAAATTCTTTAATGTAAAAGGTAATATTATTTGATGTTTTTAATTCATCAATTATTTCATTAATGTAATCTTCTTTACTTTCAAGGGAATTATAAATAATTTTTGAAAATTGAAACTTTTTGGAAGTTGATACATAATCATATATTTTAGTTTTACTTTTAATTAGTTTTCTTTCCATTTTTGTCCCTCGTTATAAAAGGATTAGTATTTTCCTGAATTAAAACAGGAATATCTACTTCAGTTGGTTTTATACTAGCCGGTTCTTCTTTACTAGCAATTCTTGCTCTCTTTTTAGCCCATGATCTTAAATTTTCTATAGTCTCTGACATTGTTATTGATAGAGGATAAATATCATCAATTGCTTTTGATAGAATGTCTTCATTTAAGTCTTCTTCATCATTATCAAATGCTGTAAACAAAGCATCGTTGATTGTCTGTTCGATTTCCGCTCCGGAAAATCCTTCTGATTGTTTAACAATTTTTTTCATATTGATTCCTAAGTCTTTATGATTTCGATGTTTATTCGCTAAATGAATTTCAAATATTTTTTCTCTTTCTTTTGAGCCTGGTAAATCTACGAAGAATATTTCATCAAATCTTCCTTTTCTTAATAGTTCATGTGGAAGTTGTGAAATGTCATTGGCTGTAGCCACGACAAACACAGGCTCAGTTTTTTCTTGCATCCAAGTTAAGAATGTTCCAAATACGCGTGCACTAGTTCCACCATCAGTTTGTCCTGAAGATTGTGAACCACTTATTCCTTTTTCAATCTCATCAATCCATAAAACACAAGGTGAAATTGTTTTCGCAACATCTAGCGCATATCTAATATTACGTTCTGATTCGCCAACTATTCCCCCATAAACCTTACCTAGATCAAACCTTAGCAATGGATATTGCCATTCTTTAGCGATGGCCTTTGCTGTTAAAGATTTACCGCATCCAGGCACACCCAGTAACAATAGTCCTTTTGGTATATTAAGACCAAAATTTTTTGCTTTTTCAGAATAAGCATTTCCTCTTTTTTTGATCCAATCCTTTAAATTTTCTAATCCTCCTATCGAACTTAAATTTTCTTTAGGATGATAGTATTCTAATAATCCCGACTTTTTGATTATTTGTTCTTTTTCGTCAATAATCATAGGTATTTCAGCTTCAGTTAATCTTCTATTTAAGATTATAGCTTTGCTAAAAGCCAGCCTAGCTTCCATAATTGTCAAGCCAAGAGCCGATTCAAGTAGTTTTGTCGTAATGTCGTGGTAAGCACAAACATCAGATAATTCATGAATCACACTTTTTACAATAATTTCCAATTCTTCAATACTTGGTAATTCTACTTCAATGACGGGTAATTCTTTATTCAGTTCTTCAGGAATGAATTTCATTGGAGAAGACAAAATAAGATTTTTTTGATATTGCGGGTTTGTATAATTATACTTTCTCATCATTTCTCTAATGTGTCTAATATTGATAGGATTACCCAATTCGCTGTAAGGATGAAAATCTTCCATCACTAAAATCAAATTTTGTTCAGCATTAATAAAGAAATCAAGTGCTTGATTAATTGTAGTCAAGTCAGGACTAACTTCAATAAATCTGTTTTCAACCCATTTTTTAATTCCAAAGACACTGCTCCAAATATACCAATCTCGATTTAACTCGTCTGCAACATAATCCACGAATCCATGAACTCTTTCCCACTCATAAGAAGCTATTTCTATAACTTTCGAACCTGCTTTAATCAAAGTTGCTATTTCCTTTTCATAATCTTTCATAATTTCCCTCCAAACTTAATATAATCTTATCTTACAACACTTTACATTTTTTGTAAAGTATTTTTTACATATATTTTACGTTTTTTGTAAAATTTAATTTTTTTTCTATATTTTTTCTATTAAATTCGCTTGTGAAATGTGTTTTTATGCAAACGTAAAGTTATAAAAAATAAATAATGTTATAATGATATCGTTAAATAGGAGGTAATATTTATGAAAAAAGTCGGTTTAATCGGTTTAGGAAGAATGGGCTATAATCTAGCTCTTAATATGATTGATCACAAGGTAGAAGTCTTTGCTTATGATAAAGTTGTTAGTGATGAAGTAAAAGCTAATAAAACAATTAAGTTATTTAACACTTTAGAATCTTTAATAAAAGCACTAGATAAACCAAGAATCATTTGGTTAATGGTACCTGCTGGTGAAATAACAGATAATGTTATTAAAGAAGTAAGTACTTATCTAGATCAAGGTGATATCTTAATTGATGGCGGTAATTCTAATTACAACGATACCTTAAGAAGATATCAAGACTTAAAAAAACAAAACATTAACTTTATCGACTGTGGCACCAGCGGTGGCACAGACGGTGCTAGATACGGTGCTTCTTTGATGGTTGGCGGCGATGAATCAATTGTCAAAAGCATCGAATGGTTATTTGCAGCTTTAGCCACTAAAGACGGCTATGGTTATATGGGTAAAGCTGGCAGTGGTCATTTTGTTAAGATGGTTCATAACGGCATTGAATACGGGATGATGCAAGCTATAGGCGAAGGCTTTGAATTATTACAAAAAAGCGATTTTAAACTTGATTACGAAGAAGTATCCAAAGTCTGGGCTCATGGTTCCATCATCCAAGGACTTTTAATGGATACTGCTTATTCTGCATTTAAGAAAGATAATAAGTTAGAAACTATCATTGGTAAGGTTGATGATTCCGGTGAAGGACAATGGACGATTGAAGCTGCCCTTAAATATAAAGCTTCGATCCCGGTGATTTCAACGAGTCTTTTCGCTCGTTATAAATCACGGGATGAAGAACATTTCTCAGAAAAAATCGTTGCGGCGATGCGATATGAGTTTGGTCGTCATCAGGTGTATAAGAAATAATGAAAAAGATTATCACGATCTTTGGTTCAACCGGTAACTTGATGTACAAAAAGCTCTTACC
>JBFXJF010000043.1:0-11264 GCA_050175155.1 Vulcanibacillus sp. | reverse complement strand
TCAGTATACGGCAAATGACTTTACAAAGATACTTGAAGATAAGAAGATAAAGATAAGCATGGACGGCAAGGGTCGTGCTGTGGATAATATCTTCATAGAGCGGTTGTGGAGAACAGTTAAATATGAGTATGCTTACATCTGGATGTTTGATACGATTAAGGAGCTAAGAGAAGGGCTGAAAGATTACTTTGATCACTATAACAATAAAAGAGAGCATCAATCATTAGGATACAAAACTCCATCTGAAGTTTATGGAGATATTACGAATGTTCAAACAGCTTAACAATAAACACAATTTATCAAAATCTTGTGTCTTGACAAGAGAGCCATTATCAACTTTATGTTTGCGACGCTACGCTAAACGCCCTTTGGGCGCTTCGCAAACAATTGTTCGTTATATGAAATGGCAGTGAGATATTTTAAATTGAATACATAATGAAAGGTAACGATAACAATGAAAACAAAAGAAGGCAAATCTGGAATAAGCATGATAAAACCGACTTCATTTTATTACAGTGAGAGTGAGAAAATAAAACTAAACTGGTTTTGTTATGAATTGTCTATGGGTATTTACGATGAAGTTAATGAAAATCTCGGAAAACGACTAAGGAAATACAAGATTGATGAAAATGCTATTGCTGAGTTTTCAATTTATTTATCGAAGAAGATGAAGGATATTATCTTACAAAAACTATCGGATAGAATCGAAAAGGTATACTTTTCGTATGAAATGGTAGAATCATATTTCCCAAATCTCAGTGACAAACTGGTTAATAAAATGCTGGATGCAATTTCAAAAGCGTGGGATAAACAACTCAGTGTTTGTGAAATATGTCCAACTCGGTGCGTAAGTGAAAAAGACGCATATTGTACCATGTTCGATGACAAGGATCTTTTTTAAGGAGGCAAGCAATTCGATTGATGGGGACGATAGGTTTTGTCAATACTTTTGAAGGAAATGTGGAGACGGAACTTATTTGAAAGAATGGGTGAAGACCTGTTAGTCTTAAACTAATGGAGATTGTAAATAGCATCAGTAGATTATAAAATCAAAAGGAGGTTATGATGGAAATATGGGATATGCCAGTAATGGAAGTACTACCAAGAAATTACAACGATAATGATGAAGTTCGGAAAAGGCTAGAGATATTTTCGGACAGTCTTTATAAACTAGCAAATGTAGGTACTCATATTATAAATGAAATTATGAAGAAAAATCTTGAGAATCAGGATATTTCAATAATAATGCATTTAAGAAACCACATTGACATTATAGATGGGATATCCGACTTGATAAAAATATCTTCTGTCGACAATGCGGAACGGTTAAACAGAATGCTTTTTGAGTCTTATCTTTACTTAAATTATATTTTAGAAAAAGATGTAGAAAGACGTGGAAAATCATACTATTTCTACTATCTCTTAGAACAATTAAAATGGTATAATAAATTAAAAGACAAGACTCCTGAAAACATTTCACTTAAAGAGATGCTTAAAAGAGACAAATATCTAAATAATTCTAGATTACCAACAATTAGTTCAATTGATAATGAAATTGCCATAGTAGAATTGAACATTCACAATCCAATATTCAACGAAGTAAAATATGAGTACGATACTAAACCGAAGAAAAATAGAAAACAATGGTATTCTTTATTCGGAGGACCAAAAAACATTAAAGAACTTGCTGATAGGTTAAAATTACCAGCGACATACGAGATAAATTATAGATTTGGTTCAAGCAAGGTACATTCTCAAGATGCTCTAAGAGATATATCATATGATGATGAGAGAGCTCTTATAAAACAACTTCGAGCACCAGCCAGTGCAAATATAACAACATTAAATTGTTTTAATTATACTATAGATACTTATATACAAATAATAAAGTATTTTAAACTTGATGAAAATATGATTAAGCAGTATCACGCATCAATAAAAAAATATTGGGTTGAGGATCTTTTAAAAATGGAGATTAAGAAAAATTAGAACAGATTAGGACGGAGATTGCAAATTTGTAAAGTCAAGAGAATAAAAACAGTTACGAGTTGCGGGTTGACAAGAAGCCGTGAGCCATGTGCCGTGTGCCATGGGCAAGAATAAAATAGTACGCTTGTTGCTGGTAAAATAGGAGTTAATAGTTTTTGGTTTATAGTTGATAGTTGAAGAAAGAAAGACCATTTTTTGCTTGTAAAATGTTTAATTTAAAACTCACAGCCATTTAAGTGTTGACAAAAAATAATAAAATCAGTAGAATTAATTTTGATTTAAATTATTGAAATATAATAAATCTTTAAATAAAAGTCGGGGCAAATGGGAAAAATATTAAAGAGTAGAACAAAATCGATAATGTTAACAATACTGATATGCTTTATCACGGTCAATGTGTTCCCGTATGACATAATAGGAATTGAAAAGAAAAATGAAAACATTTCTGAAGTGCTTCTAACTGTTAATTATGGTGAAAAGATAGATGATTATGTTGATACAGAATATAGGGTACTGAAATCGGATGCGGATTCAGCTATATATTTGATTTCGATTGAATCAACAAGGGAGAAAACTACAATAAATGACATTTGCAAATTGTTAAATATTCCGCAGAATAATCATATAGCTGTAAATTATGAAAAGATAAAGGGAAAATATAATTGGAATGGTTCAAAAATAAAGAAGATAGCAGATTTCAAATGGGTGACTGCACTATTAGCAATAACAGGAGTTTGCATTGTTTTTAAAACGATAAGAACTTCGGGAGATAAAGATGTTATAAAAAATAAAATATGGTTCACGCTATTCTCAATCAGTTATCTTTTGCTATCTGAAGTATCCAATATTTTTATCAAAAATAAGTTATCAGAATTTAATGAATCATCAAAAGATATGTTTGATAGATTTCAGTATGGAATGGAAAAATCACGCAAAGAGTATAAAAACGAGTATTTGAAAAGCACAATTTTAAAAGTCTTTGAAGGAATTTTCCTGTCAATATATGCATATTATTACACTCATATGATAGGTACTGGATGGAACAGCAGTAAATCAACAACAACTTTTGATCTTGCTATCTTACTTACCAATGCAATAATCAATAGCTTAACCGATGAATCTTTAGCCAGATATTTATTATTGAGAAGAATAGAAGATAAAGAATATAAAGACATAATAACAGTTAAAGGAATGATTTATGAATCTCCGTAGAGCATTTTTCATAATTTTGTTTGCTACAGCATTTAATTTGCTAAATGCAGACAGAGTATTTGAATATGATATAAATATTAATAGACTAAAAGAAGGTTATTCAGTAGTAGAAAGTTATTATATAAAGGGTATGAAGTATGCTGAATTAGGCAGACTAATAAATATTGCTACCGATAGTATTAAGATAGACGGAGTCCAATATGATTATAATAAATTTATGGAAAAGCCGGAAGAGGTTGTAAACGATAAGGAATTTGCGGCGTTTTATTCGACAAAAGATGCTCATTCGCTAAAAAAAAGGATGAAATACCTTGAAAAAATCAAGAGTAATGGGAAAAAGTCGGATTTTAATAAATCAATGATAAAATTAAGTTATCTGACTCTTACAATGACAGCATTTTTATCATATTACTCTACTGCAGATATTACATGGTTTGAAGATAATACTTTCTATTTTTTCTTTGCAGTTTTAGGATTTGAATTGGTTACTTTCATGTTTAATACATTGTTTTTATGAAAAAATTAATTATCTTTATTATTGTGATTTCAATCATCTTGGATCTCTATGCTGAGAATAGCTTAAGAAAAGAATATGAGAGTGGGTTTAGAAGTGGATACGAAAAAGCAAAAAATGAAAATTTGGAAATTCAGAAAGAAATTATTAAAGAGAATATAAGTATTTTTATAAAGAATCAAATTATTGCTGGAATAGCCACTTTGTATATGATTCAATTATATCAAGCAGGGCTATTTTTAATCATAGCAGCTGGGGAATCACTTTTATTTGCTTCATTTGGAGTAGCAGCAATTGTTTCACAGATATTTCTGACATTTACAGCAGGAGTGATATTCAACCTAATATTTGGGTATACTCCGAATTATGGTGCAATGGTTTACATTATCCCACAAGGATTTTCCTTAGTTAAAAATACTTTACAGCAATTAATACTAAATGACAAGGTTCACAAAAATAAAATAAGCGAGTCAAAGCTCATGAAGGAATTTGAAAACTCAATTGAATATAATGAAAAATCTGAAACTTACAAGAACGGATTTAGAAGCGGTGTAATAAAATATTATGAAGAATTGTCAAGGAAGGATTTATGAAGAAATTATTAGTGTTTCTAACTTTTAGTATTATCATCACTGAATTAATCACTGCTGACAATATTACAACACATCAAAAAATTGCAGAAATCTGTTTTGAAGAAATATATTCTAAATCGGAGTAATTCAGCGAGATAGATTTAGCATAAACAAGATTGGCTTTTCTTTGAGCGAGGATAATATCTTTTAGACCGATGAGAGCTTGTTGAGGAGAGAGATAAGAGAGGGCGGAATGAGGTTCGTTTAGTGTAGTGTCCAATTTTTACTTCCCATATATTGACAAACCATCATTCATAGTGTATTAATTACATTATATGAGGACACTATCGCTGATAAACTCGGAACGAGGTAGAAAAAAGAATAGATCAAGCAGAAGCATAGAGATTGCTTCTGCTAAGACTCACTGTAATGACGGAATATGAGAGTTGAAAATAGAAGGAGAATGGGTATAATGGAAGACATGAGAAAGGAGATGGGATGTTCAAAAAATACCTGATATTTTTGATTATTACTCTTTATTGTTTTGCTATATTTGGTAATGATGCAATTGAAATAAAGAACTCAAAAGAAAATAAAAATGATAAAAAACATGAACTGCTGGAGACAATTAAAAAGGATGTAGGCGAGTATGTTCCACCTAAAGACTACATTACTGAAATAGGAATAAACAGCGCAATTTTCGCGTTGACAAGTGTGATGACTGGATTCTACTTGGCACTTGTTGCATTTGGAGAGTCTTTTAATGGGGGTAATGACGGATTTACCAGCACAAAAACATGTGTCATGACTCCTGTCGGAGTGGGAACCATTTCAGTGATTGTATATAACGCCATGAAAGCAATGTTTTACAAAGCATCAAATGAAAAAAAATCAAAAGATCGAAAAAGAATAGCCGCTTATGATGTGACAGCAATGGAATCGGAGAAAAATGCAAACAAGAGGTGGTTCTTTTGGGCGGGTTTTTTACTTGAACCATTACCATTTGTATTGGCTTATATATCGGTTAATGCATTACCAATCGCTATTATCTCAATATTCACTATTCCTACAACGATTATTGCAGTCTATATGGCGCGTCAAACAGAAAGCTGCTATGATATGAATGTTTTCGGAGATAAATTTGCGTCAACATATAAGACAGATCTGGTTGAAAAGACTTTTGCAAAAAGAGAACAATCTTTTACCTCCGGGGCATCCTTAGCTCTGTCATGTTGGATAATTGTATTTACGATTTATAGTCTACTGAATAATTCAGCGAGATGAATTTAGCATAAACAAGATTGGCTTTTCTTCAAGCGTGATAATATCTTTTAGACCGATGAGAGCTTGTTGAAAAGAGACATAAGAGAGGGCGGAATGAGGTTCGTTTAGTGTAGTGTCCAATTTTTACTTCCTGGAAATTTTGTTACGGTGCTTGACTTCTTGACATTTTCAAGAAACAGAGACAAAAGGGGAGTCAATTAATTGCGGGTTACGAGTTGACAAGACGCCGTGAGCCAGAGTGCTTAGCACGCCGTGAGCCGGGGGCGAAGCAAAAGAAAAAGAGGATAGTGGAGGAAAACGGGAAGTCTCCGGAGGGCTTGACAAAAATACTATCATATGATAGGATATGAAAGGAGCCGAAAATTGAAAGATAATAAAAGAGATGTGGAGGATTTTTTAAAAGACTTCAAATTGTTTATGGATATAAAAGGAATAACTTTTGAGCAAAAAGAAAAATTAGAAGAATGCATGGGCGCATTAACTCTTTCTTTAGATAATGTTAAAGATATAATCAGAAGATTGAGTTATTCAAATTATGTGAAAGGACCCGAACAAGATAGAAATTATCCGGAGCACTTTATTTTCATATTTTATGATGATGTTAATAATACTCAAATTTACATAAAACTCAGTGATAGTTTTGATGGAAGAGCGAAATGCATATCTTTCCATGTCGCAAAATTTAAAATAAAGAAAAAAAGATAACTAGGAGGACAATATGAAAGAGTATTGCTTTAAATGTAATGCTATGATGGAAACAAATATAAAATCAATTAAAAAAGTTTTTAGGGTTAAAGGAGAACAGATTATTCAAAAAAATGAAGTCCTTTTCTGCAAAAAGTGTGACACGGAACTTTTCAATGAGGAGTATGATTCAAGGAGTATTAATAAGGCTTTTGCCGAGTATCGAAGACGGCATAATATCCTTTCTCCGGTAGAAATAAAGAACATTCGTGAAAAATATAAAGTGAGTCAGAAGGATTTCGCATTGATTCTCGGATTCGGGGAGATTACGATAACGAGATATGAAAATGGAATGATACCTGACAAACCGTATAGTGAGCGAATTAGGATGATGGAAAATAAAGACAATTTTCTTAAGGCATTAAGAGAAAGCAAGCTGTCCGAAAAAGAAAGAGCCAGAATTATAAAAAACATTGAAATCTCACCATTTGAAATTGATAGTATTAAACCTCAGGAATCAGCATTTTCATTGATAATGAAAATAGTGTCGATTTCCTCATTAAAGGAAGAAGCAGAGATGAAAAAGAGTAAGCCAAGGAAAATTGAGATAAACTGTGACATGGATAAATGTATCTATGATGCATTTGGAGATAATAACTTAGGAGTTGAAAATGGATAAAGAAAGAGAACCTGGAATCTTTTTTGAAAAAGTTGTATTGAAGAAATGCGTTTTTGAAATGCGTCCTTCAAAACAGTCCGATATAAAGAAGCAGATGAAAATAGATTTCAAGGTTGACAATAGAATAAATGATAGCAAAAATATTCTTTTCACCGATTTTAGTATTATCATAGGAAAAGATGATGAAGAGATGCCTTTCATGCTGGATATTGTGGTTACGGGAATGTTTAAGAAAGATGAAAAGAATGAAAATATGGATCTTGAAACATTCAGCAAAAGCAATGCGGCAGTAATATTATTCCCATATGTCAGAGAATTAATATCAAACTTAACAATGAGAGCGGGGCTATCCAATCCGATTATTATTCCCCCAATGAATATTGCAAGATTGATGAAAGAGAAAGAATCAAAGAAGATTTCGAGAGTAAATAAATAGGGAAGAAAGCAGGCGGGGAAACAAAGCAAAAGAGTTGAGAGTTAATAGTTGATAGTGGAGAGTTCAAAAGCAGAAAACAAAACAAAACAGAAGAGTATGCTTGTACGCTTGTAAGCTGGTAAAATAGGAGTTAATAGTTAATAGTTTATAGTTGATGGTTGAGAGACGAAGAAAGACAAAAAAAACAGAAGAGTATGCTTGTACGCTTGTAAGCTGGTAAAATAGGAGTTAATAGTTAATAGTTTATAGTTGATGGTTGATAGGCGGAGAAAGACAAAAACAAAACAGAAGAGTATGCTTGTACGCTTGTAAGCTGGTAAAATAGGAGTTAATAGTTAATGGTTTATAGTTGATGGTTGAGAGACGGAGAAAGACAAAAACAAAACAGAAGAGTATGCTGGTACGCTTGTAAGCTGGTAAAAGAGAAGTTAATGGTTTATAGTTGATGGTGGAGAGTTGTAAAAGGCAATTAACGCAAGTGGGACGAATATAGTAGCCGTGAATTGATGTAGATGAAATAAAAACAAGTGATAACGGAAGGGATGAGTAAAAAGGAATAGTAGCTATGAAATCATTAGTGTAATAAAAATATACAAAGCTATTGACAAAATAATTTACAATGATATATTAGTATTAAACGCAAAGGAGATTTAGATGGATAAAAATGTCTTGTATGAATTGAGAAAGAAAAATAACTATTCACAGGAGGATGTCAGAAAACATCTTAAAATATCAAGACCGCTATACAGAAAAATTGAGAATGATATAAGTATTCTTACAATTGAACAGGCAAAAGCTATAGCTGGTTTATACAATGTAACAGTTGAAAGCATTATCTGCAATAGGATTGATGAAGCAGAAGTGAGAGTGACTGGCGAAAAAAGCTCTGAGAAGAGTAAAAATACCTTGAGAATTGATATACCCCAGAGAAGATTGCAGAAATTTAAGCAAATTCTCTTATATATTCTCGGGAAAGTGGGAGGGAAGCCGAATGTGGGAGAGACGGTTCTTTACAAACTACTTTATTTCATTGAGTTTGATTATTATGAAAAATATGAGGAGCAGTTGATGGGGTTGACCTATATAAAGAATCACTATGGCCCCACGCCTGTTGAGTTCAAAAAAGTAGTTCAGGAGATGGAAGATAACGGAGAATTAGAGATACTGAAAAGCAAACATTTCAAATATGATCAGAAGAAGTACATCGCTGTTAAGGAACCTGATTTCAAATATCTGGGAGATGCGCGTGAATTAAACCACATTAATGAGGTTCTTGACAGGCTTTCGGACAAAAACGCTTCTGAATTGTCATATTATTCTCATATGGATGTTCCATGGATTACCGCTGAAGACGGGCAGCAAATAAAATATGAGGCGGTTTTTTACAGAACAAAAGATACTTCAGTAAGAAAATATGAAGATAAAGTATAGTCGTACGGGAAAGTTTGAGAAGGAATTTAAAAAACTCAGCAAACGGTACAAAACTTTATCGGATGATTTAGAGAATGCGAAGGAAAATGCGATTGAGCTGTTTCATTTAAAAAGAGTAGACAATAATTCATGTTTTGAGTTGCGGGGATATAAGAATGACAAATGCAAAATATACAAACTAAAAAAATTCGCATGCAAATCATTGAAGGGAGAAGGAGTTAATTCAGGCATAAGGATAATTTATGCACTCTGTCTAAATCGAAGCAGAGTTTGTTTTATAGAGATTTATTACAAAGGTGCAAGGGCAAATGAGGATGAAGAGAGAATTAAAAGGTTTGTTTCTGAATGTAAAGAATGCAATGAGGAATTCGACTCGGAAGAATGAAAACAGGAAAGAACGGTGGGGACGGGGCGGGACATCAGCGACATTATTGCTGATAGATTCTTCAGGATAGAGATAACTACTGTGGGCTTCAGTTTAATAATTAAGAAAGTAGAGTGGTTGTTAATGAGGGCAGTCTATTTATATATCGATATAATTGAAAAGTATCGACATATAATGAAGATGTGTCGTCAGCATCGACATAAAATTTTAATATGTTTATAATTTACGATAATTTTGACACATATTGACAATATGTTTAATAAATGGTATAATTTCGACATAAAATAACTAAAGGAGTTTAATTTTATGTTTAACAAAGAAATGCCATTTAACGATTTACCGCTCTTGCCGCCGATTGGTTTTACACAGACGGAGAATCTACTTCTTCATGTTATAGATGCAACAAGAGAGCTTGCCGAACTGAAAGTGGGAGGAAAAGTTATTCCAAATCAATTGGTCTTGTTAAACACAATACCTTTGATTGAGGCAAAGATGAGCTCTGAAATTGAGAATATAGTGACCACACAGGATGAAATTTTTAGATATGCTTCCATAAATCCTGAAAAAGCAGATTCTGCTACAAAAGAAGCATTGATGTATAAAAAGGCATTGATAGAAGGTGCTGAAGAAATAAAAAGAAAACCGATAAATGAAAATACCATGAAAAAAATCTGTTCGATAATATTAAATCAGGAAATGGATATAAGAAATTTGTCCGGTACTTTTATCGGTGATGATAGAAAAGAGAGAATCTATACTCCTCCTGAAGATAAGAAAAGAATACAGAATTTTCTCAACAACTGGAGTTTATTCGCTGCCGATTCCGGAAAAATAAATCCCCTTATAAGTATGGCGATTCTGCATTATCAATATGAAGCGATACATCCTTTTTCCGATGGAAACGGAAGAACAGGCAGGATATTGAATATTCTTTATTTAATTCAGAAGGATATTCTGGAAATTCCGATTTTGTACCTGAGCAAATATATACTTGAACATAAAAGTGATTATTATACTTTACTTAATGAAGTGACTTCAAAAAATAATTGGAATGAATGGATAGAGTTTATGCTGGTCGGTACGCGTGAAACTGCAAAATGGACAAAAGAAAAGGTCATGTCAATCAATAAACTGCTTGAAAGTACAAAGAAACATATAAGAGAAAGACTTCCTAACATCTACTCACATGAATTAGTGGAGCTGTTGTTTACACAACCGTACTGCAGAATAAATAATCTTGTCGAGGCAAATATTGTAAAAAGACAGTCCGCATCAGAATACCTCGGCAAGCTTGTTGATATAGGCATTCTCACTTTAAATGATTCCAGAAAGACGAACCTTTATATAAACAAAAGGTTCTATAAGTTGTTGACAACAGAATCAAACGAAGTTGGGGATTTTACGGTTTAGTTTGTAAATGTTGAGATGGGGACGGGGCGGGACATCAGAACACCTTACGCCGTGAGCCGTGTGCCATGAGCCGGGAGCGAAAATACAGTTAAGAGTTTATAGTTGATGGTTGAGAGTTCAAAAGCAGAAAACAAAACAAAACAGAAGAGTATGCTTGTACGCTTGTAAGCTGGTAAAAGAGAAGTTAATAGTTAATAGTTAATAGTTTATAGTTGAGAGACGAAGAAAGACAAAAACAAAACAGAAGAGTATGCTTGTACGCTTGTAAGCTGGTAAAATAGGAGTTAATAGTTAATAGTTAATAGTTTATAGTTGAGAGACGGAGAAAGACAAAAAAAACAGAAGAGTATGCTTGTACGCTTGTAAGCTGGTAAAAGCAAAACAAAAGAGTCGAGAGTTTATAGTTGAGAGAAGGAAAGAACCCGTGAGCAAAACAAAGCAAAAGAATGAATAGAGGTAAAGAGATTGCCGCACTTCTCTATCAATGACCGACATGGCGGGTTGGTATAAAGACAGTATTGAATTTCATTTTGATGTCATAAGCAGTTCAAATCAGTAATTTCTTGACAAGATTGTGAAATCATTATATAATAATTAGCTATGTTAGAAACAAGAACAAAAGAAAAATACGACATTTTAAAGCAGGATTATGCTGATTTGACGGCGCA
>JBFXJF010000042.1:0-12032 GCA_050175155.1 Vulcanibacillus sp. | reverse complement strand
CCCCTGATTGTTATTACAGCAGCATCACTCCCTGGTTTTACAGCCGTACTCGTTCTTACCATATGATCATATTGTCTGTAAACCCATTCCTTGCTAGCGATATTTTCTGAAGATAATATATTAATTAAGAATTGGTTTAAATCTTCTATTTTTATCTGATCTACTTCAGATTTTAGCAACTGATTTTCAGAATAATATGCTGGCTCTGCATTTGGCATATAATATATCGGTGCCTCATCAACAAGAGCACTTACTGGTATTTCTGTAACAATTTGTTGATCCTCAATTAGTCGATATAACTTATCGTCTGTAACTTGTCCTATAACTGCTGAATACAATCCCCACTTATCAAATACATTCTTAACTTCTTCTTCCTTGCCTTTTTTTACAACAACTAACATTCTTTCCTGAGATTCAGATAACATTATTTCATAAGGGGTCATCCCTAATTCTCTTCTAGGAATTTTTGATAAATTTAATTCTATTCCTGTTCCTGCCTTTGATGCCATTTCAGAGCTTGAACTGGTTAACCCCGCCGCTCCCATATCTTGAATGCCCTCAATTATATTTAATTCTATTAATTCTAATGTAGCTTCCAGTAAAAGCTTCTCCATAAACGGATCTCCTACTTGCACAGAAGGTCTTTTTGACATTGAATCATCGGTTAATTCTACTGAAGCAAAGGTTGCTCCATGAATTCCATCCCTTCCAGTACTTGCACCAACGTACATTACTGGGTTTCCTACCCCTTTAGCTAAACCCTTTTGTATTTTATTATGATCTATTAATCCAACGCACATTGCATTAACTAATGGGTTACCTTTGTATGATTCATCAAAAATTACTTCACCACCAACAGTTGGTATTCCCATACAATTCCCATAATCCGCTATGCCCGCTACTACATTTCTAAATAAATATCTAACCTTTTCATCTTCCAACGGTCCGAAACGCAACGAATTAAGTAAAGCTATAGGTCTCGCTCCCATAGAAAAAACGTCTCGTATAATTCCTCCAACTCCTGTAGCCGCTCCTTGATATGGCTCAATTGCAGAAGGGTGATTATGACTTTCAATTTTAAAAACAACCGCCTGATTATCTCCAATATCAACTATTCCCGCGCCTTCTCCTGGACCTTGAAGAACATTTTCTCCTTTAGTTGGGAATCTCTTTAAAACAGGTTTTGATGTCTTATAGCTGCAATGTTCTGACCACATTACACTAAATAATCCCGTTTCAAGAAAATTAGGGTCTCGCCCTATTAATTCTGTAATACGGGTGTATTCTTTATCAGATAAACCTAGTTCTTTATATACTTTCTGCACCTTAACTTGTTCGGAGGTTAACTCGTGTTGCTTCATTTTTTTCCCTCCAATTACTTAATATAGATTTAAATAATCCTATCCCATCAGAAGTTCCTAGAAGTTCCGATACTGCTCTTTCAGGATGTGGCATCATACCCAAGACATTTCCTTGTAGATTGATTATCCCAGCAATATCCCCCATGGAACCATTTTGATTATCCTTATATTTAAATACTATTTGGTTATTTTGTTTTAAATCCTCAAAAGTCTTCTCATCACAGTAGTAGTTTCCCTCACCATGTGCTATGGGAATTTTCACTTCTTCCCCTTGCTGATAATTATTCGTAAAAGGGGTTTGATTGTTATTTACAATAATTGTTTCAGTTGAACAGATAAACTGTAGATTTTCATTTTTCTTCATTGCACCAGGTAGAAGTCCCGCCTCTAATAAAATCTGGAAACCATTACAAATACCCAATACTAACTTTCCTTCTTTAGCTACTTTTTCTACCTCTTTCATTATTGGAGAAAATCTTGCAATTGCTCCAGAACGTAAATAATCACCATAAGAAAAGCCACCCGGCAAAATAATGCAATCGTATCCCGATAAATCAGTTCCTTGATACCATACATAATCAACCTGCTCATTTAATACATCTTCGATAGCATGAAAACAGTCTATGTCGCAATTAGAACCTGGAAAAACGATAACAGCAAACCTCATTCTGTCACCTCACTTATCTCATAACGATAATCCTCAATAACTGTATTTGCTAATAACCGTTCACACATTTCCTTTAATCTTTCTTCTGCAACGCTTAATTCTTCAACCTTTAAGTTCAACTCAATATATTTTCCTATTCTTACTTCCGCTGTTTCATCATAACCTAGAAATAGTAAAGAATCCTTTACTGCCTTTCCTTGAGGGTCTAATATATTCTCTCTAAGCGTTACATAAACCTTTGCTTTAAACAATATTTTCTCCCCCTATTCTTTTTAGTATTTCTTTATATGCGTCTTCTACATTTCCAAGATCTCTGCGGAAACGATCTTTATCGAGTTTTTCTCTTGTTTTCTCATCCCAAAAACGGCAAGTATCAGGCGATATTTCATCTGCTAGTATTAATTCACCATCACTATTAACACCAAATTCTAATTTAAAATCAACTAACATTATTTTTTTATCTTCTAAATATTTAATTAAAATATCGTTAACTTCCAGACTAAGCTTCGTCATCTTATCTGTTTGCTCAGGTGTTGCAAGTTGCAGAACAGATATATGAGAAGAATTAATAAGGGGATCACCCAACTCATCATCTTTATAATAAAATTCTACCACTGGGTGTCTTATTGATGTTCCCTCTGCTATGCCTAGACGCTTTGCTAATGAACCAGCAACAATATTCCGCACAACTACTTCAATAGGTACTATTTTTACACTCTCAACTAGTTGCTCGGTAGAGGATATCTCACTAATAAAATGATTCTTTATACCCTTACTTGTTAACATTTGAAAAAAAATACTACTGATTTTATTATTTAACATGCTTTTACCAATAATAGTCCCGCGTTTTTCACCATTAAATGCCGTTGCATCATCTTTATATTCGATCCATAATTGGTTCTCTATGTTAGTTCTATATATCTTTTTAGCTTTTCCTTCATATAGTAAATCTAATTTTTCCAACTTAACCCCTCCGTTTTTTAATTAAATAAGTCCCAATCTATTAAAGATGTAATCCACTTGTTGAAGATGGTATTGTGGGTTGAAACATTCATTAATTTCCTCTTCGCTAAGTATTGTTATAATTCTTTCTTCTAAGAGAATTAATTCCTTAAATGATCTCTGCTCATCCCACGCTTGCATAGCTCTTTTTTGTATCAGATCATATGCCTCTTCTCTTTTCATTCCCTTATTTATAAGTGTTAATAATACTCTCTGTGAAAAGGTTAGTCCAAAAGTTTTATCTATATTTCTTTGCATATTCTCCTTATATACTGTGAGGTTTTTTACTATAATGCCAAAACGAGTTAACATATAATCAAGTAATATTGTTGCATCAGGAATAATAATACGTTCAACTGAGGAGTGTGAAATATCCCTTTCATGCCATAATGGTATATCTTCATAAGCTGATAACATATACCCCCTTAAAACTCTTGACAAGCCTGTAATATTCTCCGATCCAATAGGATTCCTTTTATGTGGCATAGCGGAAGAGCCTTTTTGCCCTTTACTAAAAAATTCTTCTACTTCACGTATCTCGGTCTTTTGCAATCCTCTAATTTCTATTGCGAATTTCTCTAATGAAGAGCCAATTAGCGCTACTGTTGCCATATATTCAGCGTGGCGATCTCTTTGCAATGTTTGAGTAGATATCGGTGCTGGTTTTAATCCTATTTTCTTACAAACATATTCTTCGATAAAAGGAGAGATGTTTGCAAAGGTGCCAACAGCACCAGATATTTTGCCATATCCAACTCCATCTGCTGCCCGCTTAAATCTTTCAAGATTACGCTTCATCTCTTCATACCATAAAGCCATTTTTAATCCAAAAGTCGTTGGCTCAGCATGAACACCATGAGTTCTTCCCATCATTATCGTGTATCTATGTTCAATTGCTTTGTTCTTTAATATTTCGATAAAACTCTCAAGATCATTTAATAAAATCTTATTTGCTTGCATTATCCTATATGAAAGTGCTGTATCTACAACATCAGTAGAGGTTAATCCATAATGAACCCACTTTGATTCTGGTCCTAATGTTTCAGATACTGCCCTCGTAAATGCAACAACATCATGTTTTGTATCCTGCTCAATTTCCAGTATTCGATCAATATTGATTTTCGCGTTTGCTCTAATTTTATCGACATCTTCCTTTGGTATTACACCTAATTCTACCCATGCCTCATCAACTAAAATCTCAACTTCCAACCAGGATTGATATTTATTTTCCTCAGTCCAAATCGCTTGCATTTCTGCTCTAGAATATCGCTCAATCATTTTATACCCTCCAATAAAATTTAAAAGCTATAAATAGTAGTCACAAATATAATGTTACTTAAGACTGTCTATGTATTTGTCTACCCCTATTTCCTGCAATTTATTATCTTTTTCTTCAACTTCTTTTGCCATTATTTCCTTTAGCTTTATAATTTTATTTGCTATATTCTTATCAGCTATAGCAATTATTTGTCCTGCAAGTATTCCTGCATTGTAAGCACCATTAATCGCGACAGTAGCAACAGGTATTCCCTTAGGCATTTGAACAATTGAATATAAAGCATCTAGACCATTTAGTGCCCCACCCTTTATAGGAACACCAATAACAGGTAAATATGTATAAGCAGCTAATATTCCTGGTAAGTGAGCTGCCAGCCCAGCGCCTGCAATAATAACTGAGAAACCTTGTTTTTCTGCTTCTTTTGCTAAATTAGCAGTTATCTCTGGAACTCTGTGTGCTGAAGATATTCTTACTTCATAGCTAATATCTAACCTGTTAAGAGCATCCATAGCACCTTGCATTATCTCTAAATCTGAGTCACTACCCATAATAATTAATACACTTGCCATCCAATATCACTCCTATCATACATTGATATTTAAGTGCCTTTTAACATAAAAAAGCCCAGGCGGGTAGGTCTCCAAATTGAAGAGAGAAACCTACCCGCCTGGGCTTTTATCCCTTCGGTGTAGCACCCACTGAGGCTGCCTGAACCACTCGGATTTAAGTTAGATAATTCTAAACCCTAGGCTCACTTTCACTCATAGTCTAGTAATTTACGGTCACTAGCTAGAAACTTTCAGGCCATATTCCTGATATTATACGAGATATTATTTTCTTGTTATTATTACTACATATATTTTAACTTTTGATTTATAGCGTGTCAACAAATACACGAACAATTAATGTGTTTTTTACAAAATAGTTAGGATATTTACAAAAAGTGATTATAAACAATTTTCCCATTTATAATGGTCATTTCGACTAACGTTAAATAATCAAAAGGATTACCAGACCAAATTACAATGTCGGCATCTTTACCAACATCTATCGAACCAACTTTATTTTCAATGCCCATATGCTTAGCAGGATTAATCGTAATAGCTTCCCATGCAGTCTTTTCATCTAAGCCTTCCCTAACTGCTATTGCAGCACAAATAATAATAAATTCAATAGGTACTACAGGATGATCAGTAATAATTGATATCGGAACACCAGCTTTATCTAGATCAACCAACGTATTCCAACCTTTTTCTGCCAATTCAATTTTTGATCGACTCGATAAAGTTGGACCTACTGTAGCGCTATAACCTTTTGAAGAAATTATATCAGCTATTTTATGTCCTTCTGTGCAATGTTCTAAGGTTAAATTAACATCAAATTCTTCTGCAATTCTCATAGCAGTAATTATGTCATCTGCACGATGGGCATGAGCTCGAAAAGGTATTTCTTTTCTTAGCACTTTAGCTAATGTTTCCATTTTTAAATTTTTATCAGGCAACTTATCTGGATTGTTTATACCTTGTTCTAATTTAATAAGATAATTCTGCGCCTTAATTAAATTTTCCCTCAATATAGCAGCAGTACCCATTCTTGTGGAAGGCATCTGCTTTTTTTCACCATAAACTCTTTTTGGGTTTTCCCCAAAGGCAATTTTTACCCCAGACAATTCTTTAACAACCATCTCTTCAACAACACGACCATATGTTTTTAAGATTGACATCTCTCCGCCTATAACATTAGCACTACCAGGCATAATTTGAACAGTTGTAACGCCTCCCTTATACGCATCAATGAAACCTTGTTCTAAAGGGTTAATCGCATCTAATGCTCTCACATGAGGTGTAGAAGGGTTTGTTGCCTCATTGCCATCAGCACCTGCCCAATCAACAGTCTCTTCATATACCCCTAAGTGTGTATGGGCATCTATTAACCCTGGCGTAACCCATTTATTTTGACAGTTAATTATATCTGCATCGGTTGGTATTTCTAAACTCTCTCCAACAGCAGTTATTTTTCCATTATCAATAAGGATTACACCATTTTCTATAATTCCATGTGTTATTGTGATGATTTTTGCATTTATTATAGCTATCATTTATTTTCCCCCGTCATTAATTATATTATTTTACTTTATTCATAATGTAATCTTAATACTTTATTTAATATAATTAAAGGTTTATTAGAACACAAAAAACTTGTTAACGATAACTATATTGTCAACAAGTTTTTATAACACGTTACTTGATTTCTTAAATTAGTTTTATTTATTTTACAGTTTTTCTTCTATTACTTTTTAATGTCTTATTTATAAATAAATCAAGATAGTAAACAACAAGAGTGATAAAAGAAACTATCCAAAAATATGCTATTACGGAGGTTGAATCAGTAGTAGAAGTCAATGAGTGAATCCCCATTCGTCCTCCTATTTTACCGCCACCTCTTCCCTTAGTAATTTCTGAATAATCAGGATTAACAAGCGAGAGTGTTTCCTTTAAAACTGTAAAGAATTCGGTATATATAAAGGAGTATATCCCAAAAAATACTATTGCAAAAATTACTAAACCTTTTACAGGAGTGGAAAGCTTTTGGTTATAATCAAATATCTTTCTAAATGCACTTATTGTCCATTGCCAGTGCAAACCGATATGGATAGCAATAACCAGAAGAGTTAAGAAAGACACAGCAACATGTATTTGGAACCATGAATAACTATAACCACCTAATCCAAGCCAGCTAAAGTCAATTGTCTTAGATATGGGGAAACTACTTAAAATAATGAAAAAAGAACCAATCAGTAAAAGTAAATCTAGAATGTAATTTAGTTTAGCTTTTTTAGGGAACTTTTTAAAAAATCTCTTTGTAGCTTCAACTACCCATTTCCAGTGAAGTAATATATGGATAATAAAACCAATCCCGACACCCAAGCCTATCCACTCATGTAAAGTTATCCCCGTTAGCAATGGCTCCATTATTATAAGAAACACAAAAATTAATATAAAATCTAAGAAAAAATTAATTTTCATTTTACTCATCTTTTTTACCTCCAATTTGAACTATTGCTTTACTTTACCATTATATCTATAATCTTTTATTAATAAATTATTAAGATTTCTTTAACAATACTTATTCTATTAAAAAATAACATTAATTTAACAAATTTCTAATGATAATTTAATAATAATACATCATTATTAAATTAAAATAATAGTATATTCTTAACATTTATATCAACTATTATCTATTAATCCTACGAGAGGAGTAATTACTATGGCAAATATTCTTATTGTTGATGACTCAACAATTTCTCGAATCAACCTAAAGAAAATACTAGTTGCTGAAGGACATAAAATAGTAGGAGAAGGATCAAATGGGATAGATGCCGTGGAAAAATATTCACAACTTAAACCCGATATACTAACGCTTGATATAACAATGCCAGAAATGAATGGAATAGAAGCTCTTAAAATAATAACTTCAAACGATCCCTCTGCAAACGTTATTATGATATCAGCACTTAATCAAAATAACAAAATACTTGAAGCCTTAGAAATAGGAGCGAAAAATTATATAGCTAAACCTTATGAACCAAATCAAGTCCTTAATGCTATAAAAGAAATATTATAAAAAGGAGAAAAGTTATGGGTCAAGAAAATGTTGGTAGATTAGCCCAAAAAGTTACTTCATTTAATATTAACGATTCAGGACAACATATACATACCTATTTTGAGGAAAACCCTGAAGAAGATGGAGTTATAATTCTAAATGATGATTATCCAATGGGTATAATTATGAGACAAGATTTTTACCAGAAACTAGGAAACCAATTTGGATACAGCCTATACATAAATCGTCCTTTATTAATTATAATGAAAAAAGAGTTTATGTCTGTTGATGCTTTAATGAATATAGCTGAAGTTAGTATTAACTCTATGAATAGAAAATATGAAAATCTTTATGATTTCATAGTTGTCATGGATAAAAACAAATATATTGGAATTGTTAAAATTAAATACTTTCTTATAGATTTAGCAAAAAAAAGAGAAGAAGAAATTGCTTTATTAAAAACAGTAAACGAACGTGAGGTTCAACATCGAATAGAAATTGAAAAAATCAACTTTTCAATTAAGAATCTAATGGATAATGCAAGACAAGGTTTTTTATCTATTAATGGAAATTTTAGTATTTCCCCCGAATATAGTCAAGAATGCATTAATATTTTTGGAAGTGACATAGGAGGGAGAAATTTATTAGAGTTATTATTCCCATATTTAGAGATCAAAGATTATGAATTAATGGTAAAAATTATCAACAAAATACTAAACGAACACAAAACAATTAATGAACAAATCTATTTATCATTACTTCCTAAAGAACTCGTAATTAACGGCAAAAACATCTTTTTTGAATACAAAATTATTATAAAAGAGTCTGAAAAATCTATAATGCTTATATTAACAGATATTACTGATAAAAAGGAACTTGAACGTAAAATGTTGGAAGAAAAGCTTAATTTGAAGATGATTGTTAAAGCTATATCAAGTCGAGAAGATTTAATTGGTTTGATTGAAGATACAAGAGCTTTTTTTGAATACAATGCTATAGATATAACTAAAACAGGAATGGATAAACCGCAAGTTATTGCTGAACTATTTAGAATTATTCATACGTTTAAGGGAGATGCAGGACAATTAAATATGACACACGCAGCAACAATAATTCATGAAATTGAAAATGTTATTGCTTTTTTTTCTTCAAATTCAGAAAAAATATCAATAGACCAGGTAGAAAATTACATTCAAAGTATTAACCACGAAGATATCTTTAAAAAAGATATTAATACAATTATAGATACACTTGGAGAAAACTACTTTAAAAAGTCTGATCAAGTTTTTGTTACAAAAGAACAAATTTTAACTTTGGAAAATCGTCTTAGAGAAATCCTACCCAAAAAAGAACAAATATTTATTTTATCTGAATTAAGAAAAATGCATTGTCATAACTTTAAAGATATTTTATATGAATTTAATGAAACAGTTGTGAATGTAGCTGAACGCGAAAACAAGTTAGTAAAACCACTTGATATATTTGGAGATGATGTATATATTGACAAGCAACACTACAAATCCTTCATCAGAAGTTTATCTCACATTTTCAGAAATGCAGTTGACCATGGTCTTGAAAAACCTGATGAAAGAATACATGCTGGAAAAAACGAATATGGTAAAATTATATGTTCAATTAAAAAAATAAATGATAAACACTGCATTATATCTATTAGTGATGATGGTAAAGGAATATCTATAGAAAAGTTAAAGGCTTTAGCAATTTCTAAAAGTATATACTCTGAATCTTCCATTGAAAAAATGTCCGATAAACAAATTCTTGATCTTGTGTTTTATGATGAGTTTTCAACCAAAGAAGAAACTTCGATTTTTTCAGGACGTGGTGTTGGGCTTTCTGCTATAAAAAATGAAACGCTAAATTTACAAGGCGATATTCAAGTAATAAGTAAAATTGGTTTAGGTACAACATTTATTATTAAGATACCGATTATATTTTAAATGTTATTACAATAAAAAAAGGAGTTCTTATGAATACAGATAATATAGATGTGTTTAAACAAACAGTAAACGATGGTTGTCGCAATGTTATACTCCAAATATGTGGTTTGCAAGTACTTCACGGAGAAATTACTCAATGCAGCACCCAATATTGTAATGCTGATATAGCAGTTATAATAGGTATTTTTGGTGAATTTCGAGGACAAGTATATTTTACTTTAAAAATGCCACTTGCATTAAAGCTTGCTAGTCATGTTATAGGTGAACCGCAATCTACTATAGCTGATGAATTATTTAAAAGTGCTTTGTCCGAACTATGTAATATAATTATGGGCAACATTGTTGGCTCACTTTATAAAATTGGTATAGAATTGGATATTACACCGCCCACCGTATTAACAAGTGAAAATATTTGGTTCTCAGGTGATAAGTTGGGAATAACATCAGATAAAATGGAAATTTATAAGTTCACATTTACAATAATAGATGATGAAGATATGTGTGTATGTGTAGCTTTACCTACATCACTATTACAGCGTAAATAAGTTATTTAGGTTACATATGAAAGGAATGATAAAAATTTCTAGCATTAAAATAAGATTAATTAGAATATTGTTTGTTACAATTTCTCTAGTATTTGTTTTTTCCCTTGGGTTATTAACGTTTCTTATGGAGAATATATATCTTCAAATTTTCTTTGTTCTCATTTTTATTATTATAAGTTTTTTAGTTATTAAAATAATCGATATTAATTACTTTAAGTTAGTTTTGGAAAATGAGCATAATAAGAAACTTATTGAAGAATTAAAAGTTACATTAGAGGATGCAAAAATAACAAATGAAAAGCTAGAAGTTAAATTTAACAAATCATTGGATACTATATCATTAAACAAAAATAATGCCGAAAACGTATTAACAATAATTAACAATATCATTAGAACTAGTGAGGATTATTGTTTTAATATTAGAAATCTTTCAGTAAAAATGACAGATATATTTACGTTGATATCACAAATTAAATTTTTTTCAGACACGATTAAAAATTTTATAAACGATATTAATTATGTAGTAATTGAAAATTCAAATGGTTTCAATCAATTAGAGAAACAAATGATTATTATAAATCAAACAATATTTACTTCTCTAGAAACAGTAGAAAATCTTAAAAAAAATATGCAAGATGTAAATGATTTTTTAATAAACATTCAAAAGATATCTAATCAAACAAATTTATTAGCTCTTAATGCAGCAATTGAATCTGCTCGTGCTGGTGGAGCGGGAAAAGGATTTTCAGTAGTGGCTGATGAGATAAGAAAACTTTCTATTAATACCACTGCAACAACAAATCAAATAAGTAAAATAACTCATACTCTTCAAGAAAATGCCGAAATTGTCGTAGATAAAATTAATTTGGGTAATTACGCAGTTAAAAGTGGAACAGAACTATCAACCGAAATATCACAGTATTTTATAGAAATAAGAAATGCCTTTAACAATATTACATATGATATAACTAAAGAGGACTCTATGATTGATAATGTATCTAAAAATTTTTCACATATCGTGGTAGACATTAAAAAATTGTCTGAAACATCAGACGATTTTTTACAAACATTAAAGAATATTAAGAATGTCCTTATGTTACTACCCCAAGACCCTGCGGTCTAAGAAATTCACTAAGTCTCTTGTTCTCTTATACATAAAAAAAGCAACCCTTTTAAAAGTTGCTTTTCTTTCGCCTGGCAATGTCCTACTCTCCCAAGACCCTGCGGTCTAAGTACCATCGGCGCTGGAGGGCTTAACGGTCGTGTTCGGGATGGGTACGCGTGTGTCCCCTCCGCCGTCATCACCAGACATAGCACGACTTAATGCTTTAGCATTTTAGCGTGACTTGTGCACTTTGTGTGCATAGCACGACTTAATGCTTTAGCATTTTAGCGTGACTTGTGCACTTTGTGTACTTGTAGGATGCAAGTCGTTCGACGTTTCCACAGGACGTGGAATCATTTAGTCGAACTTCTGCGTTCCTGTATAATGCTTTAGCATTTTAGCGTGACTTGTGCACTTTGTGTGCATACAGGATGTATGTCGTTCGACGTTGTCACATGGATGTGACATTCTTTAGTCGAACTTCATTTTCTATACTATCATACATCCTA
>JBFXJF010000041.1:0-12691 GCA_050175155.1 Vulcanibacillus sp. | reverse complement strand
TACCGGTTTGATCAAAGGAGAGCGAGGTATCTTCTTCCTTATAGTTTATATCATCTTGGTCATATTCATAATTTATTACATTTTTATAATGAAGATAACTACTCCAAGCATCATAGATTCCTTGACGTTTCATCTGCCATTGATCAACAAGCTCTTTATCTTCATTATAGACTTCAACAACAAATCCTGATTTAAAATTTACAACATGAGTTTTATTAATTTTTTCGATTGCAGAATCATATAATTGGTCCATGGGGTGTTCACTTTTAACGGCCATACCAATATAAAAAGCGAAAATTGCAATTATTATCGTAATAAATAGTGGTTTTTTCATATTTTTCAAAAAATCCTTCCATAAGTTTTGTTAATTATAAATTTATGTTGTTCTTTTTATGGTTTTTATAATACAATCAAATTTGAATTTATGCTAGTAATAAATATTTTTGATAGATAAAAGAAGGGGATATATTATGTCATGGTTCTTCGTTTTTGGAGTACCACTTGTATTAACATTAGTCTTAACTCCAATTATAAAAAAAATTGCAATTAAAATAAATGCAGTAGATCATCCGGACGAAAGAAAGGTACACACAAAGGTAATGCCGCGACTTGGTGGTTTGGCAATCTTCCTATCCTCTTCTATCGGGATGTTAATTTTCTCCGATATCACGGAGGGACCGCTTCTTTGGATAATGCTGGGTAGCTTAGTAATTATAACCTTAGGGATAATAGATGATCTCAAACCGCTTTCTGCAAAAATCAAACTAGTTTTTCAAGTTGTTGCTGCTTCTATTTTAATCTATGGTGGAATTGATATTGAGTTTATTAATATTCCAATGTCAGATAAAGTTGTTTATTTGGGTAATTGGAGCTACCTAATATCAATACTCTGGATTGTTGGTATAACCAATGCTTTAAACCTTATTGATGGATTAGATGGTTTAGCTGCAGGTGTATCATCAATATCTTTAGCAACAATACTCATTATGTCCTTAAGTATGGGGAATAATCTGGTTACAACAATTGCCCTAGCGGTACTAGGTTCAACATTAGGTTTTTTGGTATTTAATTTTCACCCTGCCAAAATATTTTTAGGTGATTCTGGGTCGCTTTATCTTGGCTTTATATTAGCTACCTTATCTATCTTAGGATTTAAGAATGTAGCAGTCGTTTCTTTTATATTTCCAATAATTATTCTGGCCGTTCCATTATTTGATACTATTTTTGCCATTATTCGTCGTTTTAGAATTAAGGCACCTATAACAGTAGCTGACAAAAAACATCTCCACCATTGTTTGATTGAAATGGGATTCTCCCACCGTAAGACGGTATTTATTATTTACGGGATTAGCATTATATTTGGACTTGCTGCAATCTTTTTATCTCAGGCATCATTTTGGATGGGTCTTATAATAATAGTAACTTTAATGTTTATAACGCTTATAGGTATAGAGTGGACTGGAGTAATAGGAGGAACAAAAAAACCTGTTACACATTTATGCAGACTGATAGGGAATAGAATAGTAAGATTTGCGAATAACCCGTATTTCAAAGGTTAATTAGCATATGCTTAATCACTAAGAATTAGATATAAAATAAGATATTATAAGGGATGACTTAATTGACAAAAAGAAAAATTATTATTTCAGTTATTATTACATTGATAGGATTAACATTAATCATTGGTGGTTATTTTATATATTTAATTAATGACTTAGGAGATAAGGTTAACGAAAACGGAACTTCTAATCCAATTGGAATTACTGATTTCTTTATAACATCTTTTAGAGAGCCTTTAACAGTTCTTGTTTTAGGTGTAGATGCTAGAGATGAGCAACTTATCGAAGAAACAAGATCAGATACAATAATGCTAGTTACTTTAAATCCAATCACAAGACAAGTAGCAGCAGTCTCTTTCCCAAGAGATACTTATGTTCTTATTAAGGATATAGGATATACCAAGCTTAATCATGCTATGGCTTATGGTGGAGTTCCCTTACTTAAGGAAACAATTGAAAGCAATTTTGGTATACCTATAGATAATTATGTAGCAATGGACTTCATAGCCTTCGAGAAGATTGTTGACCAGTTAGGCGGACTTGAAATCGATGTGGAAAAAAGGATGTATTATCAAAGCGGGGATATCAACGTTAACCTTCAACCAGGATTACAGCAGATGGACGGGGAAACACTATTAGGATACGTCAGATGGCGCAACGATAGCGAGGGAGATCTTGGCAGAATTGAACGTCAACAGGAAGTGATTGAGGGTTTAGGGGAAAAAGCAACCAGCCTAGCTGCACTTGCTAACATATATGAGATGTTAGACATTCTAGGCGAACATATAAAAACAGATATGACAACACAAGAATTATTGGACATCACTAAGAAGTATAGTAATTTTTCCAAAGAAGATTGGCATTCGATGACATTAGGTGGGGAATCGGCTAGATCTGGGGAGGATAATCTCTGGTATTACTTTTATAGTGAAGAAAATAAAGAAGAATTATTATCGTTCATTGAAACATATAGAGACGCAAACATTAATTAACATAAAACCAGAGAGCTTCATATAAGAAGCTTTTCTTTTTAGTTATCAAGGGGGCTTATTTTATGAAAAAGCTAATGCTTTGCATTTCCGCAGGCGAATGGGCAGGGATTCAACATCGGCCGCACCACTTCATGAAAAGAAGTGCGAAAACAGGATGGACAGTATTATATTTGGAACCACCTGCAACGATAATTTCACCATTAAAAAATATAAAAATGTTAAACCGTTGGGCGAATTGGGTAAAAGGTCTTAGACTTCAAGAGGAGAATATCTACCTTTTGTCACCACCGCCTATTTTGCCATTCGCTAACAAGTTTAGGGCAATCAATAAATTCAACCAATGGTTAATCTCTAAGACAATTAAACGGGCAATAAAGAAGATAAACATAAAATTTTCCTCTATAGATATGTATTCATTCTTACCAAATGCAGTTGATCTTTTGAATTTGCTTGAATTCGATCGGGTAATCTATGATTGTGTTGATGACCATGCTTCATTTACTGGTTTTATCAGACCAAGAACAGTTTATAAGATGGAGAAAGAGCTGATGAAAAAAGCTAACGTATCCTTTGCAACGGCTAAGCAGTTAATGGCAGATCGGGAGGGGTGGAGCAATAATTTTCACTTAATACCCAACGGTGCGGAATATGAACATTTTGCTGTTGCAAGTAAAGACGATGGCTACATTCCTACCGATATAAAAGAATTTCGTTATCCAGTAGTTGGCTTTGTAGGGGGAATTAGTGACTGGATAGACATAGCTTTAATTGCTGATGTTGCCAAGCAGATGGAGGATATCAGGTTTTTTCTGATCGGACCGATTGCTACAGATATCGAGCAGCTAAGGAAGTTACCTAATATTCAAATCTTTGGAGCTAAAAGATATAAAGAACTACCGTCATATATAAAGCACTTTGATATCTGCTTAATCCCATTTAAAATTAATAAATTAACAGAAAGCGTTAACCCAATCAAGTTATTTGAATACTTTTCTACAGGCAAGCCTATTATCTCAACACCATTACCAGAGGTTGTAGCATATAGTCATGTAGTTGATATTGTACATAATGCTCAAGAAATGATTGAGTCAATAGAAAAAATTATAGCAATAGGTGTAAAGAAAGATCCTAGAATAAAAGAAAGAGAACAGCTTGGCAGGGAAAACTCATGGGATACTAGATGGCAATTAGCTGTTAATTATATAGAGGCTGGAAAAGCTAAGGAGAAGGAAATAGATGTCACAGGGTAAAAAAATCTTTAGCGTAACCATACTTTTGATGGGAGTAACATTATTTACAAAGCTCATAAGCCTAGTTAGAGAAATATTACTTGCTGCTCAATTCGGAGTAAGTCAGCAAGCCGATATCTTCGTAGCGGTTTATACAATACCGACGATTATTTTAACGATTGCCAGTGGAGCAATTTCGGCTGTATTAATCCCGATGATTGTTAATTTACGCAGCCAAGGTGAGGAACTAAGACTTAAGAAGCTTATAAGCAGTATTTTTTCTCTTACCGCTTTGTTTATGCTCTTGTTAACCATAGCACTTTATTTTGTTATTGAGCCGTTTGTAGATGTATATGTTATGGGCTTTAGTGCAGAAGCCAAACTATATACGATTGAACTGTTCAAAATTGTTATTCCTGCTCTTATAGCAATAGGCCTAATCAGTATTTCTTCTTCAATCCTAAATGCTTATCATCATTTTTTTACACCAAGCTTAGGACCGGTCTTTTATAGTCTTGGTATTATTATTGCTTTACTCTTTTTTTCAGAGCAATATGGAGTGCAAAGCTTAATCATTGGGTATGCAATCGGAGTGGTTGCACAACTTATCATATTATTAACCGTGATTATTAAAAAGGGAATTAGCTTTAATCTGAGAATATGGTTTAATGAAGATTTAAAACGTTTCTCATTACTTATCTTACCCTTTGTTATAAGTATTGGAGTTTTTCAGTTAAATACAATAGTCGATAAAATGATGGCGTCTACGCTACCGGAAGGTAATTTGGCAGCTCTTAACTATGCTTTTCGCATAACACAGCTTCCGTTAAGTATCTTTGTAGGGGCGATGGTCCTGCCTTTATTTCCAGTAATAGCTGAGAATATAGGTAATAACAACATAGCTGGAGCTAAGAAGATTTTAGCACAGAGCAATCGTTTATTAGGAATACTTCTATTACCGGTGATGGGTATCTATATTGTTTTAGCAAGACCAATAATTGCAATCGTTTATCAGAGGGGCGAATTTGATTTCAATGCTTTAGAGACTACGAGCTTAGCCTTAATTTTCTATACATTTACAATCCTACCATTTTCGATGCGTGATATTATTACTAGGGTCTTCTATTCTCTACAAGATACATGGACACCAGTAGTAAATAGTATCTTCTTGGTGGCGTTAAATGTAACTCTTATGATAATCTTTGTTCCCAAGCTCGGTCTAATTGCTGTTGCTGGCTCTACCTCTATATCTGCAATCTTTGGGTATTTACGAATTAGAAGTAAACTAATTAAGAAAATCGGTCCAATAACTAACGACAGTGAAAAAGTTATCTGGAGAAAAATATATAGAAACGTTATAATATTTACATTAATCATTTTGGGTACTTATAATGCCTTTCTATTAATCTGGTCTAATCCTTTAGGAATAGAGCTTTGGATTCGCACATTACTAAGCTTAGCAATCGGAGTAATTGTCTATATCTACCTGACGTTACGATTAGATACAGAAGAAATAAAATGGTTAAAAACAAGATTATTAAAACTAATAAGAAGAGCTTAGGGGTGATATACAATGATTAACTCGCGAAGGCTTTTATGGCTATTAGCGTTATTTCCTTGGTTTGACTTCCTTATCAGAGTTACATTACCTTCCTTTGTCGGTAGTGTATGGGATGAGTTATTCATAATTACACTAATTGTCGTAATCTATCTTGAGCAACGCGACAAACAGGAGCTTCGCTATCAACTGATTCCTAATTCAGTAAAGCTACCTTTCCTGTTTCTAATAGTATTTTCTCTTAGCTCAATAGTTGTTAATGTTGTTCCATTAGAAGTTAGTTTTGATGTTCTGCGTGTTGTATATCAGCCAATGTTCTTCATTATACTAACAATGTATGTTTTGGATGATGAAAAAAAGCTCGATACATTTATGAAAATAATAATTATAAGCACCATCTTTATAGCTCTTGCAGGGATTATTCAATACATATTTCAAATTGAGAGTGTTCGTTGGGTACATAAAAAGGATGCTGATCAATTCAGGATAGTATCAATTTTTGCTAATCCTAATGCTTTAGCAGGATATCTGAATATGATCCTCTCGTTTTTAGTTGCATTATTTTTATTTACCAAGCAGATAAAGTACAAACTACTTTATCTACTAGCAATTTTACCAATATTCGTTGCTCTACTATTAACATTTTCTCGCGGAGCTTGGATAGCCTTTTTCTTTATGGCCATTTACGCTGTATGGGTATGGAACAAAAAATGGCTTCTAACCTTACCGGCTATCTTAGTCGCTTTGCCATTTGTAATGCCAGCTAGCGTTGTTAATCGCTTTGCTTATCTTCTAGACCCTTCATATTATCAGATGAGCAGTGACTATGGACGACTGGCATTCTGGACAGATGCATTAATAAAAATAAAGGAAAACCCAATCTTTGGGTTAGGGTTAGGAATGTATGGAGATTCAGTTCCTTTAAGACATAACATTCCGTTTTCAACTTGGGTAGATAACCATTATCTAAAATTAGGAGCAGAGATGGGGATTTTTGGTCTCGTAAGTATACTTGTTCTTCTGTTTGCTTTATTTCAATTAACGCGAAAACTTTTCAAACAGGCTGATTCAGATAAATACCGAGCTTATTGCATAGGATTGTCGGGAGTTATAATAACAATGTCTGTTCAAAACGTAACAGCAAGCATCTGGGAAGTATTAACTGACGCAATTATCTTCTATGGATTTATAGGAATGTTATTTGCTTTCGTATGGAGATTCAACCAGAAAGGTAAGAGCTAATGTATATAATGCAAGTAATTGGTGGCGCGGAAAAAGGTGGCTCACGAAATCACCTAATAACGCTTTCTAAAGAATTATTAAAAAAAGGTGTAAAAGTTGAAATAGTATGTTTTACAGATGACATCATTGCACAATCAGCGAGGGAAAATAATATACCCGTTACAGTTATTTCAATGAAAAGTATATTTGACATTCGTACTATTAGGCTATTAAACCAACATATTAAGAAGCGAAACCCGCAAATACTTCACACCCATGGTTTTAGAGCTAATTTTATTGGAAGGCTTGCTGTAGTTTTCAGTAATGGACTTCCTGTAATAACAACAGTACATAGTTCAATGTACTATGACTATTCTAGTATGTTAAAAAAAATATTTTATCATCGAATAGAAAAGTTAACTAGATCATTTACATATAAATATATAGCTGTATCAGCAGCTTTAAAAAAAGAGCTTGAGAAGGATGGTATTTCTAGCGACAGAATTAAGGTGGTATATAATGGGCTATCATCAGATTTTCCACTAAATAAAGAGGTTACTCCATTTTTAAGAAAAGAACTTGGGATAGATGAAGAGACTCCAATTCTTATCAGCGTTGGTAGACTGGAAAGTGTTAAGAATTATCAGATGCTTTTGCAGGCGTTTAGCACACTAAAACAAGACAAGATCAGGTTTCATGGAGTAATTGTTGGTGACGGCTCACTACTATCAGAGCTTAAGGAGTTAGCTACTTCCTTAGACATTGATGATTCTGTTCACTTTCTAGGCTTTAGGAATGATATATATGAGCTATTAACAGAGTCAGATTTATTTTTGCTTACTTCGATAATGGAGGGTTTTGGGGTAGTTCTATTAGAAGCGATGGCAGCACATACACCTGTAGTTATTACTCAAGCCGGTGGAATGCAAGAAATAGTTAAGCTTGCCAACAATGGTTATGATGTTCCAGTTGATGATATTGTTCAATTCGTAGCTAGAATTGAAGCAATAATAGCCCAACCGGAATTAAAAGATAAACTGGCTGAGAATGGCTATAAAGCATTACAGCGCTATTTTACCACTGAACAATTCGCTAATAATACATTGGAATTATATAATCAAGTTTTAGAAGAATATAAGAATAAGGGTAAATAAGGTGAGAGCTATGAGGAAAGGCGTAACAATCCTTGGTTATTACGGAGCAAACAATACAGGAGATGAAGCAATATTATTTAGTATGGTTTCTACTCTTCGTAATCAAGGGATTAATGATATAACTGTTTTAAGTCGCAATCCGGAACAAACCAAACTGCTTCACAACGTTAACAGTATCTACACAGGAAGAAGATTTAACGGACTCATAGAAATCTATAAACTATTAAGAGAGAGTCAATTATTTATTTTGGGTGGTGGAGGTTTATTACAGGACCATTCCGGTCGGGTCATACCTTATTGGCTAAGTCGTGTAATAATTGCTTTTATGGCAAGAACGCCTGTAATCTATTATGCTAACGGAGTCGGACCGATAAGCTCTAATAAGGCTAGATGGCTAGTAAGAATAATATCTAATAGAGTTAGCTGGATAACAGTTCGTGATGAACCCTCTTTACAATTATTAAAGGAGATAGGTGTTAACCGACCGAAGATGGAGGTAACAGCAGATCCGGCAATAGCAATAGATATAACATCTGATGGTAAAAGATTACTAGAACAGGCGGGTGTTAATTTTACAAATGATAGATTAAGGATTGCAATTTGTTTACGTAATTGGACGGAGGAAGGTTACTTTACAGTTTTTCTTAATTCACTTAAAATGCTAAGGGAAAAATATAATATTCAGTTTATTTTTCTTCCATTTCAATTCGGTCAGGATGAGCCGATCAGCGAATATGCTTTGAAGATTTTTAGGGATGATAACTCACTAATGATTAATGGTAGTTATACTCCGGAACAAATGGCTGCGATGCTTAAAGAGATGGATGGGATAATTGCAATGAGATTACATGCCTTAATACTAGGTTCAATCTCCTTCAGACCACTATTCGGACTAATTTATGACCCAAAGGTCGAGAACTTCATGGAAAGATTAGGACTAACTAACTATACCTACAATATCAAGCGAATAAATAACCAAAGAGAACAATTCGAGCAAGTATTAATAAACTGGATTAATAATAGGGAAGAAATAAGCAATCAAATCAAACAACCAGTACAAGAGATGAGAAAGCAAGCAGAAAGAAACGTAGAAATAGTAAAAGACTTATTAAAATCAGGCAGATAAAAGAAAGGAAATTTTACAATGAATACCAAAATCACTATAATCGGCCTAGGCTTTGTAGGCCTCCCCTTATCTTTAAGCTTTGCAATGAGAGGACACAATGTTATCGGTCTTGATCTTAATCATTCATTAATAGAAGATTTAAATAATGGAATCACCTATCATCTCGAACAATATCAAGGAAAGCCGATTCAAGAAATACTAAAAGAAGCTATTGCATCAGGAAAATTCCAAGCAACTACTGATTACAACAAGGCGTTCACGGAATCTAATGCTTATATCATAACTGTTGGGCTTCCTGTTAAAGAGGGTAAGCCTCTTTACGATTATTTTGAGGCGTGTATGCTTGATTTAGGTAAAGGTCTTAAAAAAGGTGATACTGTCCTTATTCGTAGCACGGTAGTCCCCGGTACAACAGAGAATATTGCAAAGCCGATACTTGAGCGGGAAAGCGGATTAAAGGCAGGAGAAGATTTTTACCTTGCCTATGCCTCGGAAAGAATTGCTGAAGGGAAAGCCTTTGATGAATTCGAGAATATGCCAACAGCATTAGCTGGGATTAACGATATAAGCTTTGATCATGCAAAAAAAATACTGCAAAAGATTACAAAAGCAGAAATCCATAAGGCAAACGATATTAAAATTGTAGAAACTGCCAAGGTCTTTGAGAATGTTTCGCGTGATGTAAGTATAGCAATGGCGAATCAATTTGCTGAGTTTTGTCAAGCGTTAGGAATTGATACTATAGAAACTTTTCAAACAGCAAATACTCATAAGAGGGTAGACTTGTTAATTCCTGGTCCGGGTGTCGGAGGGTACTGTTTACCTAACGCCTTCTATTATTTACGTCCAAAGATGGAGGAATTAAATATAGCACTGCCATTATTAGAGTTATCTAGAACAATTAATGATGATATACCGGCAAGGATAGTTGAGATTCTAGCTAATAAATTAGAGAAACAGGGTAAGAACCTCTCAGGTTCAACAATTGCAGTTCTAGGCTTAGCAATGAAGGATTATTCTAATGATGATCGAATCAGCCCTGCACACAACATTTGTGAGCTTCTTCTACAACGAGGAGCAGTAGTTAAAGCCTATGATCCAGCGGTTCATTCGCACTGTGAGTATTTAGTAGATAGTTTATCCACAGCAATAACAGGTGCTGACGGGTTGCTAGTTTTAGCCAAACAAGAAGAATTCAACAATTTGGAATTAAGCACGATTAAAGAGAAAATGCAGGAATCGCCGATATTAATTGACACGAAGCATTTATGGAATAAGGAGCTAGTAAAAGCCCAAGGCTTTGACTACTTCGCAATTTAAGGAGAAAAAGATGCAACTACAAGAAATCCGAATTTTAGACAAGCCGGTTCACTTATGCAGTATGGGACAGGCTTTAGAATATCTTGACCAAGGTATAAGAACAGGTACGAAGCAATTCATCATTGCACAGAACCCTGAAAAAATTATGAAGGAATTGAAGGATGAAGAGCTTTCATCAATTATTGAGAACAAAGCTACTTTACTAATTGCAGACGGAGTGGGTCTGGTATATGCAGGTCGGATACTTGGATTACCACATATCTCTCGTGTAACTGGGGTCGGATTATTTGAAGAATTATTAAAGGTAGCTAATCGTGATCGGAAGAAAGTTTTTCTCTATGGATGTAAATTGAAAACGATTGAAAAGGCTGAGGAAATAATTAAGGCGCGTTATTCTAATTTGGAATTAGTGGGAGTTCAAGATGGTTATGAAAAGGACGTCAACAAGGTAATTGAGAAAATACAAGCTGCTAGACCGGATTATCTTTTTGTAGCATTAGGCTCGCCAGGTCAGGAAAAATGGATTTCAAGGCATATAGATCAACTTCCTGTTCAGTTAGTAATGGGAGTAGGCGGAAGTTTTGACGTTTTAACAGGTGAAGTCAAAAGAGCTCCTTCATGGATGCAAAAACTAGGAATAGAATGGCTCTATCGCTTAATCAAACAACCAAGTCGCATAACAAGAATGACAAACCTACCAAAATTTTTATGGCAGGTAGTAAAAAGCCGTTAAAATAAATGATCTGTCATTCCAAGCAAAGAGAAGAATCTAGTATAAGTAAAGCAGCTGTAATAGCAATAAAAGCAATGAAAGGAACAGATACAAGTAGTAGTAATAAAGGCAATGAAGGGGACAGACAACTGTCCCCCTCTTAATTAGTAAATTCAAAAAAATTTTAGATATATGTTATCTAAAATCCTACAGGTAAATAGATATACAGAAACATAAAGTAAGGAAGGGAACAGTTGCCTGTTCCCTTTCATTCAGTACTCACAAAAAAACCTTATTAAATTGATAAAAAGGGGATATGTTATCCTCTTAAGCGAAATCCTTTATGAAGTAAGAGATGAGCGTAGATGATAACATATCCCCTTAATTATTTAAGAAAATATATGTATTAAGATTTTTTATTAGTTTCATTATTATTGCCAGCACATGTAAAAAGAAAAGAGAAATAAGTTATCATCTTCCACTACATCAAGCTCAAACATTAATAAGGAATGAACTCCAGTAATATTAGAAATTCTCAAAACTCGCTTCGCTCAAACAGTTGAGAATTTTCTTCTAATATTACTTCCGTTCCTTTTATTTTGTACTCGCAAAACTCATTCCAGATGATAACTTATTTCTCTATAATTTTACATCTCTATCTACATAAATATTCTCACCTGTTATTAAATCAACCTGTCCATTAGTAATATTCATAATCAACCTTATAAAATTTTCTTCCTCACCATCAAGTTCTAATATAGTAACAGTCACCTTATCCATAAATATAGTTTCATAGATTGTATAACCTCGACTATTCATCTCATTCTCAATCTTGCCATACCAAGGATAGTCCACTGATACAATAATTTTTCGGTATAATATTCTCTCAATTATGCCTGTTGTTAATATTCCTTCCTTTGCAGCAGTCCCATATGCCCTGATTAATCCCCCAGCACCAAGCATTATGCCACCGAAATAACGTGTTACCACAACAGAAGTATCTTTTAACTCCAGCTTCTTAATTATCTCTAAAATAGGTTTACCTGCAGTTCCACTAGGTTCCCCATCATCACTAGCTTTTTGAATCTCGTCACGCTCTCCTATTACATAAGCAGAACAATTATGAGTAGCATTCCAATGTTTCTTTTTAATAGTTTCAATAAACTGGGTTGCTCCTAATTCAGAATCTATATTTTTTACATAAGTTATAAATTCAGATTTCTTGATAATAATAGTATTAAAACCAAAATCCTTAACAGTAAGATATCTCTTTAACATTAACTACACCCCACTTTTTAATATTTTATCATATCAATAAATAAAACTTCTAATATATTCAAAATAAGTTCACAAAAAGGTGTAAAAAAATTAGTATATATGATAGAATACTAAGTTGTTAAGTACATTATATATCTAGCAAGTAATCTCCAATAACCAAAATATTACCACACCATCGAAACTTTTTATAATATAATACGTCTAATTTACTGTAACAAGACATATGTTTAATGTGTAGCTTGTACAAGAAATTATAATATTGGTTAGAAGCCTAATAGTTTGTTAATGAGAATGTAGGAAGAAATACCCTTTACGTAGAAAGACATCTCATTATATAATTAAAAGATAAGGTGTTCTATTTTGATGTTTTCTAGTTTCTACGGATACAACCGTAGAATAAAAATAAAAAGATAATATTGCTCAACTCAGGAGAGGGGGTGAGACAGATGAGAGAACAGAGCTACATAAAAAATAACTCTCACCAAAACAATATTAGAGGAGGAGAAACAAAGGTTATGAAAAAAGTCTTAAATACATTACTA
>JBFXJF010000040.1:0-12762 GCA_050175155.1 Vulcanibacillus sp. | reverse complement strand
CTTTAATGACTCTAATACGACTTTGGATTTGAATTCGGGGTTGAATTTTCTTTTTGTTTTCATTTTCTGGTTTATTTATGCAAATCTAATCACTTTTGCACCTGTCCAGTTTTTGGGGAGTATATTATTGACAGGAACCGTGCAAATCTATATAGAAGAACATGTCATTTAACCGAAAGGCAAAGTTAAGAGACAATATAGAGGCAATAAGGACAGTATTACTATTAGATAGAGAAAATAGAAAGGCAACTCTCCACGAACAAGAGATTCTTCAACGCTATTGCGGCTTTGGAAGATTAAAATACATTTTGAATCCGGCAAGCGGCTTGTCTGATTCGATGCAGTGGCCAAAGTCGGATCTGGAACTATAATACTCTCCACTTTTCAACCACAGGGGATGTTTTTTAAGTTTAAATCCTATACTGCATATTCATACCAGCCATAAGGTGTTTTTCTATCCAGACTCTGGTAAGTTCTCCGATTATTGTAATAGTTCAGGAACTACTTCATACCTTTGATGAGTGTGTTTCCATCCTCTGCCGGGCATATGTAAATATATGCCTGTTTGAGTATTCTCCATAATCTTTCAATATAAATGTTGTCTGAAAACGAAGACTTGGGCGATGTGAAAATGTTAAGTGAACTTGATTACAATGATTTTTTAAACATTTATTGCTCTTTTAATTATGAAAGCAAGATACATAAAACAATTGAAACATACAATTAGATATCTGATTACTAATTAACTAAAAATAAAAACTCTTTTCGGAGTGGATTCAATATTTCAGTATCAATTTTTTCAAAGACTTAATCCCTTTTTTTACGGACATCTTTCCCAGATATATCAATCTAGCGAGAGTAATGGCATTAAGTGTTTGGATCTCGCTCGCATTGGCCTCCTTTGCATACTCTGAGGCGATAATCCCCAGACATCCGATTGGTATATCAAGCCGGTTCATATTCTTAATTCCCCTGTGGTAGTTATATCGGTGAAACTTCATCCGGTTATCGTCTATCAGTGAGAAGTCGTACACATTTTCTTTAAGCTGATAGAGGACATTACCTACATTGTAGTCGTTGTGAAATATACCGGCTTTATGGAGCCGGTATGAGAAACGGGCAAAGGCTTTAAGAGCTTCTTCTGATTCTGCGACTGGAAGAATCAGTAGCTCTTCAAGTGGCTTGTAATTAGTATACAGGCACATATAATAACTCTGATAAAGCAGCCCGTTTTTGAGACAATTAATATATGCAACCGGCTCCGGAGAGCTTATGTCCTTGCCCAAAAGAAACATAGAGTGTTCATATGCCCTGCGAGCCTTGGATTTTCTTATATGCGCATAGACAAATTTGTTCGGGAGTGAGATCTGTTTGAAATACTTAATTACGAGAGAAATGCCATTTACGTTTACAACTCTTACTTCATTTCGTCCGGCATGAACAATATCGCCCAGAGAATTAAAGTTTTCTGGTATTTGGTAGACGAAATCTTTAAGGTATGAGTAGTTGGGATTGATAAATATTTCTGATCTCATAAAAAAGGCATAAAAAGGTAGGGAAAATCCTTTACTTGCGATAATCGCTTCTTAGTCTATTTTGTATTAATTATTTTTTAAACCACTAATTATTAGATTAATAAGGATATTAAGGCGCTCATCCCAGTTGGGGAATTTATCTTCAATTGCGAGGTCAATGGTAAGACTCCTGATCGCACTTACAGCAGAATAAGCCAAAAGGTCGGAATCAACTTCGAAAAATGCCGGAAATTCTTTATTTTTTATTCCGAGAAGCAAAATTTCTTTTACAGACTGAATTTCTCTCATGTTGAATTTTTTAATTAACAAATCTACCGGCGATAATTTTTCAAATACTTCCCCTTGGATAATTTTGTAAAGAATTACTTTCCTTTTTATTGTTCTGATTGACACAGAAAAATAGGTTTTAAGTTTTTCTTCTGCAGATGTAACTTTTTCAATTTCACTTCTCGTTTTATTAAACACTTCGTCAATTTCTCGCATGACAACGTCATTAAAGATTTCTTCTTTGCTTTTGTAATAATAATATAAAGTGCTTTTACCCTTGCCCATTACTTTTGCAATATCTTCCATTGTAGTTTTATGGAGGCCAAATTGCTGAAATAATTTCTGTGCAGCAAGTAAAGCTTCTTCTCTTATTTGTTCTTCTTTGGATTGTCTTGACAAATACATTTGGACAAAATACGTTTTAACGTACAAACATAATTAATTTTTTATTGAAGAACAATTTTTAGATAGCAAGTAGTAATCTTTTATCAGTCGGCTCTTTTTACCTTTTCTATAGTTCATGTTAATTCTGCCGAGCCGCTCAATTTTGTACTGAGATAACCGGGTTTTCATTGCAGTAGAATCGCCTGCATCCACGACTAATCCAAACTGTTTCTCCCTGGGAAGGCAGATTCGACTGTTATTTTGTGGAATTAGTGAAATTGGTTTGCCAAAGTCCCAGACGATTTCAGGCGCAACATCTGATAACCGGTAAGTTTTTACATTGTACTGCTTCTCAATGACTCTGACTTTGCTTGCGGGGGCATAATCGGGGTTAAGGAAGAGTTTTTCCGACATAGGAAAAACTGCTATAACCACCACTGTGAACAAGGCTATCATGGCGTAAAATACTTTTTTAAAATTCTTCCCGATCAGTCCGTTGACAATGAGAAAAGTGCAGATATATACCAGTATGGAAGAGACAACATAAAGAAGTATGTATTCCTTTATACCTTCTTTAAGCAGAAACATAAGAACAAAAGGGTATATAAAACCTATAAGTGCAATAATCCCAAAAGAAAAGCAGATCCATATTTTCTCTCTTTGGGCCATGCTTTTATTGAAGTGGTTAATCAGATATTCAATATAAAATCCTGTTGTCAATGCTAACGGAATAAGTGATGGAACTAAATACCTTACCTTTTTTTCGGGGATCAGGGATAGAAAAATAACTGTAAATAAAGTCCAGAGAATGGCAAAACGGTATGCTTTTTGGTTACTCACCCTGCTCTTTAAATAGGGGTAGAATAAAGCCGTAAGGGAAGGAATTGCCCACAAGCCGCTTTGGATGAAAAAATTCCAGTAATAATAGAAGGGTTTTATTTCATAACTTCTCCAGTTTGATGCCTCATGGGCAGTGATAATCCTGAAATATTCAGGATCCTTCAGCCGGACATATATGTACCATGATAATCCGATAGTCAAACCGGATAAAAGCATATTCAGTAAATAGAGCCTTTTTTCCCGAAACGGAATGCGATACACTATACCGTAGCTTATCAGGAAAGGTAAAAATAGGGCATAAAAAGAGACTGGACCTTTACTTAAGATGGAAAAACCTAAAAATAGTCCAGCGAAAAAACTATTTCGCAAACCGCCGGACTCATTTTGAAACACTTTCCAAAGGAAGTATATACTCACCAGCATAAAGCTGTGTGTATACATATCCCACTGATTATCTCGCCCTGCAAAAAATATATAGAACGATGTTATTAAAATTAACGCATTGTTGAATCTGTGTTTTGAACTTAATCCAAGAAGTTTGGAGCAATAATAAAAAGCGAAAACCAAAAGAAAAGTTACTGCTGCTACCGGTAACCGTAAGGTATTAAGAGAATCAAAGCCAAAAATCCTGCCCGAAGCAGCAGTCAACCAGGTAGGTAAAGGCGGTTTTTGGTAACGAGGCTCGCCATTAAGAGTGGTAAGTAAATATTCTTTATTCTGCACCATTTCGCGGGCAGAAATGAAATTACGGGCTTCCATAATATTTACTTCAGCTTTGTTCAGACCGGAGAGCAAGAGCAAGCTCGTAACCACGAACAAAATTATCTCTTGTTTAAAATGAAGCAGTCGGCGCAGCATGTTTTTTAGCTTTATGTCACAAAAATATGAATAATTTGCAGAGGATCGATTTTAGAAAGTTTGTTTAATAAATAAATTATACGAAATTTGCGCATCAAAACGAAAATCGTATAATCGTTTTGTGAATGAAAAAAGAAGAAATCATACGCAGTGAAATTATTGACGCTGCATGTGCCTCGAGGAGCCGCAAAAGTATTTGCAGAAAAAATATTGCCAATATGTGGGAAGGTGTATGATAAGTATCTGCTGTCGGATAACTTCTCCTATGCTCCCGAATGCGAACTACTATATACAGAATTGACAGGAACCGTGCAGATCTATATAGAAGAACATGTCTTTTAACCGAAATGTAAAGTAAAGAGACAATATCGAGGTGAAGGGATATGCTTGACACAGCATAGCGTTTAGTACAATAATTTTGATTACAGAGTAGTAAAATTGGATATCCGAATATAATATCTATCTTTGCATACCAAACGTTCAGTATTTTATGAAAGACACAAAAGAATACATTATTGATGAGGCTCATAAACTATTTTTAAAACACAGCTATGAAGCAGTGTCTATAAGTGATATCAGTCAAGCTATTGGTCTGACAAAAGGCTCTTTATATCATCATTTTAAAAACAAAGAAGAGTTGTTTAAGTCCGTGATAGATAAGAGTTTTTTGATACAGTCTGTCTTTGGTCAGTTTGATGTTGAAAATACTAGTCTGAAACAGCTAAACGATAAATGCATTGAAAATTTTCAAAATATTCTGAATCAGCTGTTTGGAAATGATGATGAATTTGATTCCATAAATTATTTGTCACTTCTTGTTGATAGCTTCCGTCACTACCCGGGATATCGGGAAGATAAGTTCAGCATTTTTGATACTGAAATAGAAAGAATAAAAATTGTTCTTAAAAATGCAATAAAAAATAAGGAAATACGAGACGATATAAATACTTCAATTATGTCATTGAATTATATTTCTTCAGTTGTTGGAATAGCGGGCCATTTCTTACATTCAAATTCAATATCTCTGGCAATTTCATCGATGCGTGATCAGCTGGATGAATTATATAAATTAATGAAAAAATAATATTTTTATATGCTCAATAACATACTAACCGTTCAGTATTACATACCGGCCGTTAAGTATGTAACCGTAAGATATTAAATAGTATAAATAGATAAATTACTAATTACAAATGAAACCAGAACTTAAAATTTTAGCCTTACTTATCCTCACTTCTGCATGCACCCATAAACAAGAATCATTAACCAAAGGAGAGAAAGTATCATATGTAACTATTCAAACAGTCAGGACCGCAAAAGATGAAGCATTATTGCATTATAGCGGAACTGTTGAAGCATCGCAAACAATCCCATTAACTTTCCAGAGTACTGGTATTGTGACCTTAGTTTCTTATCTGCAGGCAACCGGACGATAATTCAAATAGAAACATCCTGTTAAAAAATTATAAACCTTCCACAGTCAGTAAGAATATATTAAAGAATAATTTTGTAATGCTATCCTTGATTATCAAAAAGAGATGTGGAAAAATAAGTGATCAGTTAACAAAAATGAAAAATATTGTATGATAATAAATCATGTAACTCATTATATACCGGATATTGTAATACCAAACGAATACTTTTTTGCTAAATATGGTATTACCAATGAGGAAATAATTTCTAAAAGTGGAATTAAGCAAAGAAGACGGACACGGCCTGATGAGAACACCAATTCAATGGCAATTGAAGCTGTAACAAAAGCTTTACCTGATTTACCGTTTCCAATAAATGAAATAGATTTAATAATAGGTGCAACATATACACCTTATGATACCGGTGGCACATTGGCTCATGCGGTACAGAAGCAATTTAATATTGGCGAAGCGAGATGCTTTACAATTGATTCTGCATGTTCATCCTTTGTAAATGCAATAGAAATTGTTGACTGCTATTTTGCTAATAATAAAGCTAGTAAAGCATTAATTGTTATTTCTGAAAATAATACCGCTTATATTGATGAATCTGATAAAAATTCTTGTTTTTTATTTGGTGACGGTGCGGCGGCTGTATTTATTACCAATCAAAGATATTCTACTGGTGATATTGAAATAATTGATGTTAATACTACGGGCCTGGGAAACATCGGAAAAAGTATAGATGCTGTTTATGTCAGACCTAATCACGGAGGAATAAGGATGCCTTTTGGAAAAGATGTTTTTCAATATGCTTGCAAATATATGCTACTTGAACCTGAACAGATCTTAAATAAAAACGATATTAACCTAAGTCAATTGAACTATTTTATTCCACATCAAGCTAATGCAAGAATTACCGATTACGTGGCAAAAAAAATGAACATTGAGCAATCATGCGTCCTCACAAACATTGAACAACTTGGTAATACCGGTTCGGCAAGTACTCCGATTGTATTATCTCAAAATTTTAAAAAATATAACCAAAACGATATTATTGTTATTTCAGTTTTTGGCGGAGGTTATTCAAGTGGAGCTATTCTTTTAAAAAAATTATAAGATTCCTTAGAACAAAACTGAAAACAACAGAATTAAAAAGACATGAAAACTATTTCGAAATTTATCCTTACACATCTTTTATGTTGGAAAACAAAAGGTGAGTTTCCGGAAATTAAAAAATCTGTCATAATATTTGCTCCCCACACAAGTTACTGGGATGCTCTGTACGGAAAACTTTATCTGATGCAGTTAGACATAAATTATAAGTTTTTAACAAAAAAAGAACTTTTCTTTTTCCCGATGAATATTTTGCTAAAGTTGTATGGATCAATTCCTATACGTGGAAAGAAGAAAAACGCTATCCGTCAAGTTGCTTCTATGCTTAATAATGCTCATTCTTTACATATAATTATATCACCGGAAGGAAGTTTTTCTAATGTAACAAATTGGAAAAAGGGTTTCTACTATATGGCTCAGAAAGCCAACGTTCCGATAATGGTTTGTTATTTAGATTATCGAAAAAAAGAAATTGGAATAAAAGGGGTGATAGACAATCTTGAAGACATCAATTCGGTCATGCTTCAAATAAATACAATGTACAAAGGTGTATCGGCAAAATATCCTGATAATTTCTCACTTGAATCAATAAAACATTAAATGGAAAGAACAGTATCATTAGTATTATCCAGTGGGGGTGCAAGAGGAGTTGCCCATATCGGAGTAATCGAAGAATTGGAACGACAGGGATTTAAAATAACTTCAATAGCAGGATCTTCGATGGGTGCACTGGTGGGAGGGGTGTATGCATCTGGTAATTTACCAGTTTTTAGAGATTGGATGTGCAATATCGATAAGATAGCCGTTTTTAATCTTATCGACTTTGCACTTAGCACAAATGGACTAGTTAAAGGTAACAAGATAATAAAGGAATTAAAAAAAATAATACCCGATCTTAATATTGAATCTTTGCCCATTAACTTAACTGCCGTTGCAACCGATATAAAAAATAAAAAAGAAGTCCTCTTTGAAACGGGAAGTCTTTATGAAGCAATCAGAGCCTCTATTTCAATACCTACTGTTTTCAAGCCATGTATGGTTGAAGGAAAGATTTTAATAGATGGAGGCGTATTGAATCCTATACCAATAAACCGGATTAAAAGAAGTAATAATGATTTGCTAATTGCCGTTGATGTCAACTCTCCCATAATATTTGACAATAACATTTCTGTTAATAAATTATCAAAAAAAGAACTCGAGTTGAACTATTTCACCTTTTTAATGAACAAAGGATTCCAGTTTTTACCAAAAATCACAGGTACGCAGCTTAACTATTATACACTATTATCTCAAACAGCAAGTTTGATGATACAACAAATTTCTGCATTGACAATAGAGATGCATAAACCAGATATTTTAATTAAAATCCCCATGAATTCTTATGGACCATTTCATTTTTATAAATCAGAAGAAATCATTAAAACAGGAGAATTAGCCACGCGCAAAGCGTTGGAGGAGTTTCAATGTTGAAAATAAAGTATTAAGCAATTTAATATGTTGGAGTTAAAATATAGTTTTTAAGATGAATCAAAAAGATGCCATAAGAATTCAAAATTCCATTTTAAATAAGATGGAAAAAAAAGTATTGGTTTGTTTGGCAACAAAACTTCCTAAATGGGTCACTTCTGACCATTTGACATGGTTGGGATTTTTTGGTGCAATCATTTCTGCAGGAGGATATTTTCTGTCGAATTGGGATGTCGAATTCTTATGGTTATCCTCTTTAGGATTTGTTGTAAACTGGTTTGGAGATAGTCTTGACGGAACCTTAGCTCGTGTAAGAAATGCGCAGCGCCCGATATATGGATTTTACATTGATCACAACATTGACGGTCTGACTGTATTAATATTTTGTGCCGGTGCCGGACTTTCTCCTTTCATTTCATTTTCTGTTGCCATGTTGATACTTTCGGGTTATTATCTTTTATCCATCTTTACTTACATAAATACATACCTTAAAGGTGAGTTTAAAATTTCATACAGCGGCTTTGGGCCTACAGAATTCCGATTAATTGTTATTCTCATAAACACTCTTTTTATATATCTGCCAACAGATAATTCACCGATAATTATTATGGGCTTTCCAATAAAATTATTTGACCTTTTTGCTATAGTTATAGCATTGGTGCTGTTTATCATCTACATTTGGTCCTTTTTTTCAGAAAAGGCAAAATATGGAAAAATTGATCCTCCTCCACACAATTGATAAATTTTAGATATTTTAATAACAAAGTAGATGTCAATGCTTTCAAAATACTTAAAATTCTTTATAAGCCGGCTACTGGGGACACTAATAGAAACGGTAATACTTTGGATATTTTCTACCTACATATTCTTTTCTTATGTAGGGACATACATAGTTGCTCCAACCATTTCTTTTGAAATTGTAATGTTTTGCAATTACGTCATATCATATTACTGGATATGGAATAAGCATATTTTTCCAAAAAATACAAAGTATTTTTTTACTCGCCTTGCTTTATTCAATATTTCCTCAATTCTAGGTTTTCTCATAAAGATGGGATTTCTTCTTCTTTTCGAGAGACTTTTTAAATTGGATGTCGTTTACTGTAATCTTATTGCATTACTTATATCAGGCATTGTTAATTTCTTACTTGCAGAACGATTGGTGTTTAAGAAACATGGTCATATATCGGTAACTGATGGCTATGTACTTGTTGAAGATAAACTTAAATAAATAATACATAATAATGGGACATTTAAAAGAACGTTATTTACAATATGATGAACCTCAGAAGATAATGGCGGCAGGCATTTATCCTTACTTTAGGGCAATCGAGTCAGAACAGGATACTGTAGTAAAAATCAATGGCAAGAATGTTTTAATGTTCGGTTCAAACAGTTACCTGGGTCTTTCGAATCATTCTCAAATTAAAGAAGCAGCAAAACAAGCCATAGATAAATATGGAACAAGTTGTGCCGGGTCACGATTTCTTAACGGAACATTAGATATACACCTCAAACTTGAAGAAAAATTAGCACGCTTGGTTGGTAAAGATGCGGCTATTTGCTACAGTACAGGATTTCAGGTAAATATCGGCGTTGTTTCTGCATTATGCGGCCGGAATGATTATCTTCTGTTAGACTCTCTCGACCATGCATCTATTATTGAAGGGAGCAGATTGTCATTTTCAAAAGTATTAAAATTCGAGCATAATGACATGTCTTCCCTCGAAACAAAATTAAAGTTATGCGAACCGGACAAAATTAAACTTATCGTGGTGGATGGTATTTTTTCGATGGAGGGTGATATAGTCAGATTGCCGGAAATTGTGGAATTGGCTCAAAAATACAATGCGAGTATTATGGTTGATGACGCTCATGCACTCGGTGTAATCGGGAAAAATGGAAGGGGAACGGCTTCTCATTTTAACTTAACCGATAAGGTTGATTTAATTATGGGTACATTTTCTAAGTCATTTGCATCTCTTGGTGGATTTATTGCGGGAGATGCACCGGTAATAAATTATCTCAAGCACAACTCGCGTTCCCTTATTTTTAGTGCAAGCATGACACCCGCCTCGGTTGCCAGCGTTAGTACAGCAATTGACATTATGATAAGCGAACCAGAACGAATTCAACATCTGTGGGAATTGACTCATTATGCTCAAAAGGCATTTAAGGAGGCGGGAATAGACACGGGTAAAAGCGAAACACCTATCATTCCGCTGTTTATACGGGACGATATAAAAGCATTACAGGTAACCCGCATATTACTCGACAATGGTATTTTTGTAAACCCGGTGATTTCGCCTGCCGTTCCAAAAGAAGATTCTCTTATTCGTTTTTCGCTTATGGCCACCCACACATTTGATCAGTTGGATATTGCAGTAGATAAAATTATTGCAGCATTCAGGCAGCTTGATATTATACAGAGATAACCATTAATAATTAAATAACATATCCTTATGTCAAAAGTCGTATTCATTACAGGCATATCATCCGGTTTTGGACGTTCTATGGCAGTCGAACTTGCCAAAGGCGGACACAAAATTTATGGCTCTATACGTAGTGAGGTTGATCCTATTCCGAATGTAAACTATGTTCGCATGGATGTTACCGACATAAGTTCCATTGAGCATGCGGTTAAAGAAATTTGTGATAAAGAAGGCCGCATAGATGTCTTGATCAATAATGCGGGAATTGGCATAGGAGGTCCCATTGAATTGACAAACATCAGAGATGCTCAATATCAAATGGATGTAAACTTTTTTGGTGTATTTAGGGTAACACAGACAGTATTACCCATTATGCGCAGACAAAATGAGGGAGTGATTATTTGTATCAGCTCAATTGGAGGTTTAATGGGCATTCCTTTCCAAGGCCTTTACTCGGCAAGCAAATTCGCCATAGAGGGATACTGTCAGTCATTAAGTCTCGAATTAAAGCCGCAAGATATTCGTGTAGTATTAATTAATCCGGGTGACTTTTCTACCAACTTTACTTCGAATCGTAAAATAGTAGATAACCCGGAAATTAAATTGACTTATCCTCAATTCTACAATACGTTATCTAAAATAATGTCTGACGAGAATAATGGCCTTAAGCCTGAAATATTGGCAAAAAAGATAGGAAAAATCATTGACCGTAGAAAACCGGCTTTTAGATATGTAATCGCATCACCTCTTCAAAAATTTTCAGTTTCATTGAAGAGGTTGTTACCCGAAACTTGGTTTGCAGCTATATTGAAAAAATATTATGATTAAATGAAAATAACTATAAAAGAAGTATCTACTAAACGTGAACTAAAACAGTTTGTAAAATTTCCAAATAAGCTTTACTTAGGTAATAAGTTTTATGTTCCTCCTCTAATTTATAGCGAACTAAAAACACTATCAAAAAAGGACAATCCTTCTTTCGAGTTTTGTGAAACAAAATATTGGCTTGCATACATCAACTATAAGATAGTTGGTCGTGTGGCAGGTATAATAAATTACAATTACAACAAGAAGGTAGGTGAAAATTTTGTTCGTTTTGGTTGGTTGGATTTTATTGAGGACGAAAACGTACTTAAAGAACTAATAGAAACTGTTGAGTCCTGGGCTATACAAAAAAACATAAAAACAATACACGGACCGCTTGGACTTTCAGAATTTGACGCATCTGGTATTCTCATTGAAGGTTTTGAGGAACTATCAACATCCTTTGGAAAATTTAATTTTCCTTATTATTCAGAACTTATTGAAAAATTGGGATTTAAAAAGGATATTGATTGGGTTGAATATAATATTAAGGTGCCAAAATCTATTCCTGAAAAATATTCGAGAATTGCGATGGTTGTGAAAAATAGATATAAATTACATAGTGCACGTCTTCGCAAAAAAAAGGATCTTTTAAAATATTCCGATGAAGTGTTTCAACTCCTAAATCAGGAATATGCCGGACTTTATGCCTTTTCCGAGTTGACAAAAACACAATGTGAAGATTTAAAAAGCCAATTCATCCCTTTACTAAGGTTAAAATATGTATCAATCATCTTAAATGCAGAGAATAATGTAGTGGGATTTGGTATATGTATGCCATCACTTTCAAAGGCATTACAAAAGGCTAAAGGACGTTTGTACCCATTTGGAATATTGAGAATTCAAAACGCATTAAAATATAATGACACAATAGACACTTTGCTTATTGCAGTACATAAGGATTACAAGGATAAAGGGGTAAATTCTGTAATTTTTAATGATATCGGGAATTCAATTATAAACAGCGGAATTACAAACATTGAATCAACAAGGGAGCTTGAAGAAAACTTTAGCGTACAAAACCTTTGGAATAAATTTGAATTTAGACAACACAAAAAAGCAAGGTGTTATATCAAGAAATTAGTATAAACCAAGATAGTGAGCAATAAACTGATTAATCTTTACAACTATAATGTTCTTCTCTAAATGCCACAGGATATTTTTTGTATTCCGGATTCTTTTGAAGCGTGATTTTTAAATATTCAGCAGAATCGAACCTTCCCATACTTAGTTAAAGTTAAGTAGAATTAGCTTAGAATCATTATTCTATTTCTAAACATTATTTAAAGAATCTCGGATATTAGTTAAAATTTGTTGAATGTTCTCCAATCGAAAGGATGATAGATTTCCTTTGTCCTGATAAATTGTAATCAGCAAACTTAAAACCGACAGTTTTCAGCAAAGTTAAAACGACAGCTTTTCGCAAAGTTAAACCGACATTTCATTCTTGATTTCTCCTTTGGAATTGCAAACTCATTTTGGACAAAAAGTTAAGCTACATTTTTAATAATTTCGTTTTTAATTTCATACAGATCCCAAAATTCATCAATAGTTAGATTATTCAATGCCGAGAATCTTCTTTTATGG
>JBFXJF010000039.1:0-13244 GCA_050175155.1 Vulcanibacillus sp. | reverse complement strand
ACTATTTTGCGAGTTGGAGATAGATTAAGAATTTTTGAATAAACAAGTTGAATTTTACAAATTACGAAATATAGAAATAATAAAAATTTTGTAAGATATTTTTAGTGACTTTTATCAAGCAGATATTTTTAAAATTTTCGTATATGAAAATTTTGGAGCTTTAATTTCTTCGGAGTCGAACATTGCTTTATTTGCGTCGGGGGATATTGATTTATATGCTGATGTTTCCAACAAGAATAAAATATATAACATCATAGAGAATCATGGCTTTAGATCAATGAATAAAGGAAATAATTCTGAAAAAGTAAAAACCGAGTTTTTTAATCGTAAAATATTTGAAAAAGGATTTGGCATTAATGTTATGTGGGTTCCTATGTCCAGATTGAAATTGCCATTCAATATGGATATTAACAATTGTGTTTCAGTAGATTCATTGAAAAAATACAGAGATACTAATATAACATTGCCCTCAAATGAAGCCCTTATGTATTTATGCTTGTTGCATATTTCTATTCATAGTTTTTCGAGGTCACCAGATATAAGATTGTATGCTGACATTGTAAATATGAGTAAGCTTAATATAGATTGGAATATTGTGATGGACTACGCAAAACACGATGATACCATAATAAGGGTTGTAACAGCAGCTATTTTGACAAAAAAACTCTTTAAAATAGAAATACCCTCCTTTGTCTTAGATTATAGAAAAACGCACAGTGAAATCACAAAATTAATAAGAATAGTATATAACGAAAATGATAATGTTATGAAATATGAACCTAATAAATTAAATGTCTTAAAAATAGAGTCATACTCCAATGGGAAGGGTCTATTTAAAGGTATTTACTACATAATCTTCCCTAAAAAGAATTGGATTATGTCTTACTATGAAGAATCAATGATTATAAAAGGTTACACAAAACATATTGCAAATTTGATAAAAGGAGTGTGATTATAATTTTGAAACACTTAGTATTAGTTGTAGGTCAATATTATCCAAATCCATCTCCAACAGGCAAATGTGCCAAACAATATATTTCATTACTAAAAGATGATTATAAAATTGATGTAATTTATATACAGTATGGACTTGATAAGTATTTTAATAAAGTTATTGATAGTGAAACTGTATACGGACTCTCAAATTGGAGATTGTTGATAGAAACATGGTTTCAAGAAGTATCCAAAGAATCAAAACATAATATTCTAAGTACACTGTTTAATGCTGGTGTTATGTTAATGAAGATTATTGGTCGTATTCAAAGTATCATATTTTTTCCGAATAATTTACGCTGGTTTTATAAAAAAGCATATAAGACACTTTGTAAAATTCATTATGATAACCCGATTGATGTTGTTTTTACTGTAAATTCACCTTTTTCAGCACACCTTGCAGGTGAACTATTCAAAAAAAAATTTAAAGATGTTCGTTGGATTGCATATACCGTAGACCCGTATTATGTAGGATTTAAGAACAAAAGATTTGGGTTTGTCAGAAAATCTAAGAAAGCATTAGAAGCAGAAAGAAAAATTCTATCTAAAGCAGATATGAATTTAATATCTGAGGAGATATATGAAAATAGTAAAATTTTGTATGAAAATAATATAGATAAGGTTGATGTATTACCATATCTAATAGAATATTATAATTTCAAAAGCGAACACAGATTTGATTCTAATAAAATAAATCTCGTTTATGCAGGAAGATTTTACCAAGATATACGAAATCCTGAATATCTCCTAAGAACATTTTTGTCACTACAAAACACAGATATTATCTTACATCTTTATACAACGAGTGATTGTGAACGCTTAATTAACGATTATGTTAACAAATCAGAAGGAAGAATTATTCGACACGAAATGGTTGACTCATTTGAGATTAAAAAAGTATATGCAAGTGCTGATTTTTTAATTAATGTTGGTAATTCTATATTAGAATTCAAACCTAGCAAAACATTTGATTATATTTCAACGGGCAAACCTATTATTCACTTTTTCCAAAATGGAATAATTGATGAGGTTTTAATGCGCTATCCTCTTTCATTACAGGTAGATACACAGGATCAAGTGATTATTAATAATAAAAAAATTATTGAGTTTATTCACTTGAATAAAGGTAAAATAGCAAACAAAAAGGAAATTGAAGAAGGATTTTACTGTTATAGCTCAAAAAATATAAAGAGTATATTATATAGCAGTGTTAGTGATTAGATAGATAAATTTAAAAATTATTATTCTGGAGGGAAATGCATGTATTTTAAGGGAGTTAATCCTGTTAAAGCTTTTATAAAAGATCCACAATTTGCGTGGGAATATTTTTTTAATTGGGGAATACGAGTTAGTTATTCAAAAATTACAGGTAATACAATAAGATCAAAGCATTATGCAGGCAGAGAAGTGTTATCGTCTGAAAGAGGAAACAAATTATTAACACAAGCTATTGTTGAGGGTAAACCATACATGGCTGGCCGATTCGGAAACGTTGAACTAGGTTTTATAATTGAAGCTTTATTAAAGCAAAAAGATTTATTGAAGGAATTGAGAGATAAACACACAAAAGAAAAATGTATAAATTGTGGATTTTTTCCTCCTACTCATATAATGTTTTTAAAATTTAAAAATGAAATGCTTCAATCTATACAACAATGTGATTTAATGTGTGTTTGGTATAACATCATGGAGGATTATCTTATAAAAAAATATCTAAGCAATGAATCTATATTAACACATAGAAATATTTTTGACTTTTGGCAATTTGATGTCCCTTTCACTTATGCTTTAAAAGGGAAAAAAGTCTTAGTGGTATCTCCGTTTGATACATTGATTAAAAACCAGTATTCAAAAAGAGAACTATTATTTTCCAACTCATATGTATTGCCTGCATTTGATTTAACAACAATTAAGGCGGTGCAAACATCTGGAGGTGCCACAGACGATAGATTCTCAGACTGGTTTGAAGCGTTAGACTATATGTATAATGAAGCAATGAAACTAGATTTTGATATAGCAATACTAGGTTGTGGTGCATATGGGTATCCTCTTGCTGCTAAATTAAAACAAGCTGGCAAAATTGCAATTCATATGGGTGGAGTTACGCAAATTCTGTTTGGTATTAAAGGTGCAAGATGGGATGTTCATCCTCAGGCAAGCAAATTGTATAATGAATATTGGGTTCGACCAACAGAATTAGATAAACCAAAAAATGCAGACAGTGTAGAGGATGGGTGCTATTGGTAAAAAGACTAGATAAGGAATTGAATATGAATACGAGTTTTATAAAAAACACTAGTTGGTTAGTTTCAGGACAAATTATTCAGATGATTCTATCTTTAGTTATTGGAATGATATCAGCTAGATACTTAGGTCCTTCGAATTATGGAGCTTTGAATTATGTAACAGCTATAGTAAGTATTTTTGAACCAATTACTATGCTCGGGCTTTATGCTATTGTTGTAAATGAACTTGTTACTAAAGTTGAAAAAAGTGGAGAGATTATTGGTAGTGCAATATGTTTGAGGTTATTTGTAGGTTTAATATCATCTTTATTAGTAATTGTTATTATTAAAGTACTACATCCCCATGATGATGTGCTTTTTATCATAGCTTTACTTTTATCATTGTCATTAATATTCAGAGCGTTTGATATTTTTAATTATTGGTATCAGTCACAGCTTAAATCAAAATATACAGCTAGCATATCTCTATTTGCGTATATTATTGTATCTGGTTATAAAATTTACTTATTAATAACCAAAAAAAATATACAATGGTTTGCATTTGCAACATCTTTGAACTTTTTAATAATTGCAGCTTTGTATTTTACTATATACAAAATTTCTAATGGCTCAAACTTAAGGTTTTCTATTAATACATCTAAAAATTTATTAAGCAGAAGCTATCATATAATAATATCTACCATTTTTTCATCAATATATTTACATATTGACAAAATTATTCTTGGTAATACATTAGACGCTAAGGCGGTAGGTCTATATACCGCAGCAGTCACAGTGTCAAACATATGGATCATAATACCGGGTGCACTTATTGACTCATCTAGACCAATAATAATGCGATTAAAGGAAGAAGATAATAGATTATATCTAAAAAGACTAAGGCAAATATCTGCCGTAATAATCTGGCTGGGTTTGTTAGTTGCCATTTTTATTAATATTTTTGCAAAAAATATTATACATTTATTATACGGTTCAGACTATATTCAGGCTGTTTCTACCTTGAAGATTTACAGTTGGGCAGCAATATTCCCTTTCTTAAACTCAATACGAACAATTTGGTTTATTTGTGAGGATAAAATTAGATTTGAAAAATTGTTATCATTATTTGGATTGTTAATCTCACCACTGATTAGCTACATTTTAATTATTGAATATGGAATTGAAGGAGCAGCTTTATCTGTTATCTTTTCAAGAATGCTTCTTACTATAATAATACCACTATTAATCACTGAAACCAAAGAAATAGTCTTGATTTACAAAGATGCAATACTATTAAAAGATATTATCTCGAAGGGAGATAAAGAAAATATATTTAATATCCTACGGTCAAGATTCATAAAGAAATGAGGGGTTATAATTGAAAATTTTATATATTACTCACAGCGGAGATTTAACATATGGCGCTGCTAAGAGCTTAAAGTATATATTGAATAATATTGAAGTTGATTATGATTTAGTCTGTACTAAAAGGTTGTTCAAAGAATATGGAGAAGAGAATATTCGAGTTTATACTGGGAATAGAGTGAAAAACATTTATCCTATGTGGTTACCATATGAAGATGAGGTTATGCTACCAAATAGTCATATGAAGCTATCCAAATATAGGATTCTAAGGGGGACTATTCGTAAATACTTAACAAAACTGCAAGCTATGTATTCTAAGTTGATTATATATAGAATTATATGTAAAAATAATTATGACATTGTTCATTTAAATTCAATAGTACTATTCCCATTAATATTCAGTAAATTTAATACAATTATTCATATAAGAGAACTGTACAACGGAAAGTTTAAACAAAAATTCAGCAGGTATATTCAAAAAGCTTCGGGAGTAGTTTTTATTGACAATGCAACATCACAAGAACTAATAGAAATACCAATTGAAAATAAAATAATACTGAACAATCCTATTGACATGACAGCTCTTAATGAAATATCTGAAGAATCAATATTAAAAAAATTTAAATTAAGTATTAAAAATAAAGTGGTTTTCTCTATTATTGGGGTTATTTCTCCTATTAAAGGCGTAGATTTTGTTGTTGAATGTTTCAAAAGTTTAAATCTAGAAAACATTATTCTTTTGGTTGTTGGAAACGGTTCAAAACACTACCTTAAAAAATGTTTAGAAATAGCAAGTGAGGATAACAGAATAATTTTCATAGGAGAAGTTAATAAAATTGAAGAAATATATGCAATAAGTGATTATATTATAAGAGCTGATGATAAATTTGGAATAGGAAGAACTGTATATGAAGGATTGTATTCTGGATGTAGTGTAATTTTACAAGGTCGTGAAAAAAATCATAAAGATATGTTTAATGATGAACTATTCTCCAACAAAATACACTTCTATGAGCCTAGAAATTTAAATGAACTAGCTAGTAAAATTATTCAATTATCCCATAATAAGGTAAAAAAAGAAAAGCAATACTCAAATGTCAAGGAATACATGGAACAATTAAACGGTTTTTACAAAAATATATTAGAGAAAGGAAATAAAATTGAAAATTAATAAAAAGAGAATTGTAAAATACTGTTTTGCTGTTGGTTATTTAATCTTTGAGTTTGTTGAGCTTTTAAAGTTATTTAATCCAATTGTAGATACGATTATTCCAGATGGATTAATAGGCTCAATATTTATTGCTTGTTTTTTAATTGGATTTCTCTTAAGAATAAGAGATTATAATAGATACATTTCAACGGTTTTTATAATTATTTTCTTAGCATTTACTGAAAGTGCAATTATCCATGGTAATACAGGTATAATTACTGACATAATTAAATCTAATACCAGTTTAATCATATTTGTAATGATGTTATTCTATTCTACAGAACTTGACCCGGAAAATAGAATCCAGGAACTTAGAATAATCTCGTATCTTTTAATAGGTATTAATCTAATCAGGCTTTTTACAGGGGGTTATTATGATGAAAATTTAAATTTTTCGTATATGGGATTTGGATACGGTACAGTTGTATATTGGACAATAATTACTCGTTACGCATTTTTAGATAAAGAAATAAAAGATATTCTCATTTCTCTAAGTGTCGGATTATTGATGATACTGTTTGGTAATAGAGGTGTAATATTAATAGAAATAACAGTTATATACTTGCTAATAATGTATTATTGGAAATTAAAAAATAAAATATTGCTTGCAGTTTCGTCAATTATTTTCACAATAGTAATATACATTTTTTTCACCAATATAAATTTAGTATTTCTTAACTTAGCTGAATCGTTTGGTTTGCCAAGTTATACACTTGAAAGAGCAATAAACAAAGAATTATTGAATGATAGCGGAAGAAATATTATTTGGGAACAAGTTTGGCACCTGTTAGTCCAAAAACCATTGAGTGGATATGGAATAGGTTATGATAGACTTTACATAGGGACACATACACATAACTTGGTTTTGGAAATAATGTTAAACTTCGGGATACTTATTGGCATTCTGTTTTGTATTGCACTTACATTGATAATGTTTGATTTATTGAGATCAAACCGTAGTAATCAATGGAGGGATTTGTTTTTGGTTTATTTTATACCAAGTACAATTATGTTAATGTTCAGTAATAGCATATATTACTCAAGGGATTTTTGGATTGCAATATCAATATATTGCGCTTTTAAGAATTCATGCAGAATAAAATATAAAAAAAAAGAAGATACCAAACATGTTGTTACTATAGATAATAATATGGTAAGAAAGGAAATCAGTGATGAAAGATAAACTATTATATAAGATTAAGAATAGAGAGATAATTGTTGGAGTTATTGGACTAGGGTATGTGGGATTACCATTAGCAGTTGAAAAAGCTAAGGCTGGATTTAAAACTATCGGTTTTGACATTCAGTCTGAAAAAGTAGACATGGTTAATCATGGTAAGAATTACATTGGTGATGTTGTAGACAATGACCTTGAAGAATTAGTAAAGAAGGGGTTGCTTTCAGCAACTGTAGATTTTTCTTTCATAAAAGATGTTGACTTTATTGCAATTTGTGTTCCCACACCATTAGATTCACACCAGCAACCAGATATTTCTTATGTAGAAAGCTCTGCAAAAGAAATTGCGAAGTATTTAAAGAAAGAAGTTATGGTAGTTCTTGAGTCTACAACTTATCCAGGTACTACTGAAGAAATCCTTAAACCAATTTTAGAAAAAGGATCGGGGTTAAGGTGCGGAGTAGATTTTTATTTAGGGTTTTCTCCAGAAAGAGTTGATCCAGGTAATTTAATATTTAAAACAAAAAATACTCCCAAAGTAGTCGGGGCAGTCGGGATAGATGCAACTGAAGCTATTTCAGCAATGTATAAGGCTGTATTAGATGGTGATGTTCATACTGTTTCGTCACCGGCAGTGGCAGAAATGGAGAAAATCTTAGAAAATACATATAGGAATATTAATATTGGTTTAGTTAATGAGTTAGCAGTTCTTTGTAATAAGATGGGAATTAATATTTGGGAAGTTATAGATGCTGCAAAATCTAAACCTTATGGATTTCAAGCGTTTTATCCAGGTCCAGGAGTGGGAGGCCATTGCATTCCGCTTGATCCATATTACCTATCATGGAAAGCTCGAGAATATGGATTTCATACATCAATGATTGAATCTTCTATGATGGTCAATGATCGTATGCCAGAGTATTGTGTTGAAAGAGCAAGTAAAATTTTAAATAGATTTAAAAAAACTATGAACGGTTCTAAAGTTTTAGTACTTGGTGTTGCATATAAACAAGATATAGATGATTATAGAGAGAGCCCTGCAATTAAAGTAATCGAAGAATTAGAAAAAGAAGGTGCAAATGTAGTTTATTATGACCCATATGTTAAAGAATATAGAGAACATGGACAAGTAAGAAAAAGCGAAATTGAATTATCAGCTGAATTAATTGGTGATTCGGATTTAGTTATTATAACAACTGCACATACAAATGTTGATTATTCATTTGTACAGGAACATGCAAATATGATATTTGATACAAAGAATGTCACTAAAGACTTAAACAATAAAGAAAACATAGAATTGCTATAGGAGGGAAGAAAGTTGAAATATGCAATTATTGGCTGTGGGAGAATTGCTACAAACCATGTTAAGGCCGCGTTAAATAATAAATTAGAATTTGTTGCAGCTTGTGATGTTAATCCTAATCAAATAGAAATGTTACTATCTAAACATGATTTAAATAATAATGAAAATATAAAACGTTATATAGATTATAAGAAAATGATTGAAGAAAATGATATTGAACTTATTGGTATTGCAACAGAAAGTGGGATACATGCAGAAATAGCATTATATTGTATTGACCATGGAATTAATGTTATTATTGAGAAACCAATGGCTATGAGTATAGCTGATGCTGATGAAATTGTTAAACGCTCTAATGAAAAAGGTGTTAAGGTTTCTGCTTGCCATCAAAATCGTTTTAATGTAGCAATACAGGAAATGAGGATGGCAGTAGAATCAGGCAGATTTGGAAGACTATCACATGGCTCTATTCATGTCCGTTGGAATAGAAATGAAGGTTATTATACTCAAGCTCCTTGGCGTGGTACATGGGCACAAGATGGTGGAGCTTTAATGAATCAGTGTATACATGGAATTGATTTGCTTCGCTGGATGATGGGTGATGAAATTGAAGAAGTTTATGGTGCAACTCGTCAACAGTTTCATGATTATTTGGAAGCAGAAGATCTGGGAATGGCAATTTTAAAATTTAAAAATGGAGCAATTGCAACAATTGAAGGAACTACAAATATATATCCTCAGAATTTAGAAGAAACTTTATATTTATTTGGTGAAAAAGGAACTGTAAAAATTGGAGGAACTTCTACAAATAATATTGATGTTTGGGAATTTGCTGATGAAACAGAAGATGATAAATTTAAAAAAGGATTGCTGGAATCAACGAGCAATGTTTACGGTAACGGACATACAAGCCTGTATGCTGATATGATAGAAGCTATAAGGAATGATAGAGCTCCATATGTAGATGCCCAAGCAGGCAAGAACGCTTTAGAAGTTGTTTTAGCAATTTATAAGAGTCAGAAAGAAGGCAAAGCAGTTAAATTGCCTTTAGAGAATTTTGCTAGTATTGATATGTTAGGAGAATTTTAGGAGGATATTATGGAGAATAGCATAAAATTAGATTTTGAAATAAATTCGGCTTCTTATATAGGAAAACCAGTTAATAATACTGTGATGTATATAACTAAGAAAGTAGAACACTTGTTAGTAAATTTATATAATGCCAAACAATGTTTAGTATTTTGTGAGGAAAATATTGAAGTTTCTGAAGACTTATCAAAAATTCATGTTATTATAAAAACTTCAAATCCACAGCTTGAATATTCAAGATATGTTAATGAATTGGCATATAATAAACAAGAGATGAATAAACGAAGGAAATATACATTGACTGACGGTGGATATTATATTGGAGAAAATGTTAAGATAGGACAGAATTCCATAATTGAACCTCTTTGTTTAATAGATCATGATGTAATAATAGGTAATAATGCCAAGATATTTACTGGTGCTAAAATTAGAAATGCAATAATAGGAGATAATTTTATTGCAAATGAGAATGCAGTTATTGGTACATATGGATTTACTATGGCTAATGATGAAAATGGAAATAAAGTTAGAATTCCAACTTTAGGGAAAGTTATCATAGGAAATAATGTCGAAATAGGAACTCTCGCTAATATATCTGTTGGATCAGGTGGTAACACAGTTATTAATGACAATGTTAAAATAGATACACTTGTACATATTGCTCATGATGTTTCACTGAGTAATAATGTTGAGATTACTGCGGGTGCAATCATTGGAGGTTTTGATACAATTGAGCAGGACGTGTTTATAGGAATAAATTCCACATTGCGAAATAGGGTAACAATAGGTGAAAACTCTACTATAGGAATGGGTAGTGTTATCACAAAAAGTATAACTTCAAATTCTACTGTTGTCGGAAACCCTGCTAAATTATTTAAAAAAGATTAACGATACACAATGCATCTAAATTGGCAAACATATATTGTGATAATAATTATGATGTCAAAAAAGTGAATATGGATAATCGTAGATGATTTATTAAACAGAGAAAATTTTGTTGATGTTATGCATTTCGAGAGATATTTAAATATTTAAAAAGTATTTAAATTTGTAAAAAGTTGGGGGCTATAAAAATGGAATTTAGAGATTTAAAAGCACAGTATAAAAAATATAAAGATGAAATAGATACTGCTATACAAAATGTATTAGTTAATGCACATTTTATTGGTGGTAAAGAAATTACAGAACTTGAAAATAGATTAGCTGAATTTGTAGGCGTAAAACATTGTATTACATGTGCAAATGGTACAGATGCATTAAACATTGCTTTAATGGCATGGGATATTAAAGAAGGAGATGCAGTTTTTGTACCTAACTTTACTTTTTTTTCAACAGGTGAAATTGTTTCTTTTAGAGGTGCAACACCTATATTTGTTGATGTTGATAAGAATACATTTAATATAGATGTAGACAAGCTTGAAAGAGTAATAACTAAGGTTTTAGAGGAGGGTAAATTATCCCCAAAAGTTATTATTCCTGTCGATTTATTTGGTCTACCAGCAGATTATGAAAGCATCGCTAAAATTGCTAAAAAGTATAATTTATTAGTATTAGAAGATGGGGCTCAAGGATTTGGTGGCAGCATTAATGGTAAAATGGCTTGCAGCTTTGGTGACATTTCTACCACTTCATTCTTCCCTGCTAAACCTTTGGGATGTTATGGCGATGGTGGAGCAATTTTTACTAATGATGATAATTTAGCTGAATTAATCAATTCATTAAAGGTACATGGTAAAGGTCATGATAAATATGATAATCTAAGAATTGGTGTTAATTCTAGACTTGATACTATTCAAGCGGCAATTTTAAATGTAAAATTAACAGCATTTATTAATCATGAGCTTGAAGATGTAAATAGAGTATATAAACAATATACGGAAAGATTAAGTGGTATAGTTGAAACACCTGTAATTCCGGGTGGTTACATTTCTAGCTTTGCTCAATATACTATCAAATTAAAAGATAAAGTGCAAAGAGATGGGCTTCAAGCTTTTTTAAAAGAAAATGGTATTCCAAGTATGATTTATTATGTAAAACCAATGCATATACAAGGTGCATTTTCTGGTTTAGTTCAATATGATGATTTTACAGTTACTAATAATTTATGTGATACAGTTTTATCTTTACCTATGCATCCTTACTTAAATGAAAATGAAATAGATGAAGTTTGTAATCTAATTAAAAAATATATTAAATAATATTTTTGTGGGGGAGTTATGGAAAATAGGCCGTATGTATCATGGGATTTGATTGGGGATTTCATGAAATGTGCTTTTATAAAAGTAGGAGTTCCTGAAAAAGATGCAGAAATATGTGCTGATATATTAATGGAAAGTGACAGAAGAGGAATTGAAAGTCATGGTTGCAATCGTTTTAAAACAATATATATTGATCGAATTATGGCGGGAATTCAAAAACCTGTAACAAAATTTGAAATTATAAAAGAAACTCCTACAACTGCAGTGGTAGATGGTCATGATGGAATGGGAATGATTGTTGCCTATAAATCAATGGAAATGGCAATTAAAAAAGCTAAAAAGTATGGTATGGGAATGGTTGCTGCTCGTAATTCTACACATTATGGAATTGCCGGATATTTTGCTACCATGGCTACTAAACAAAATATGATAGGAATTACAGGTACAAATGCAAGGCCATCAATTGCCCCAACTTTTGGAGTTGAAAATATGTTAGGAACAAATCCATTAACATTTGGAATACCTACTGATGAAGAATTTCCATTTGTTTTAGATTGTGCAACAAGTATAACTCAAAGAGGTAAGATAGAATATTTTGCAAGGATGGGTAAAGATACTCCTGAAGGAATGGTTATTGGAACAGATGGTAAAGCAATGACTGATAGCGAACAAATATTAATTGATCTTACAAAAGGAAATGCAGCACTTGCCCCATTAGGTGGAATAGGTGAAGAAATGGGTGGATATAAGGGATATGGCTATGCTACTGTTGTAGAAATTCTATCTGCTGCATTACAAGCAGGAAGCTATTTAAAGATGCTTAGTGGTATTGGTGATCATGGTGAAAAGGTTCCATATCATTTAGGTCATTTCTTTATCGCAATAGATACAGATGCTTTTGTTGGCTCAGATGAGTTTAAAAAGACTGCCGGAGATATATTGAGGCAGTTACGTTCATCTAAAATAGCACCAGGAGAAGAAAGAATATATACAGCTGGGGAGAAAGAATACTTAACTTGGTTGGATCGTAAGGATAAAGGGGTGCCGATCGGAGAAGCTGTACAGAAGGAATTTATAGAAGTAAGGGATATGTTGAGGTTGGAACATAGGTTTCCGTTTGATGAAGGAAATAGAAGGGATTCATAGTAATTTGATATCTATGAATTGAATTAACTAAAAAGGACGCAGGATAGTTTCAATTAGTATGTGCCTTCCGGAATATGGGTTTATAACAAATAAAACAATTAGTGCTCAGTTGTTGGAAAGTTTAATCTTTGCTACATATCATGCAACAGATCCAGCAAAGGAAAAGAGTTTAGATAAATTAAATAAATTACAAGATGAAATTGCCCAATTAGCAGATGAACTTAGACCTGAAGATAAGAAAGATGCTCGTACAATCTTTTTTGATATTTTATTTTGTAGTTTGCAGCAATTTGTGTATGTTTTAGAAATTTCATCTGATGTAGAACAACTGATAGGGTATTTGACTAGGGAAATTTACTTGACTTATGGGAGTTTAGATTTTTATTCTTTATTGTATTCTAATGTTAGGATGGATTGTCGAAATAAGTAATGACTTATGTTATGATATTGTAACACTACTATAGTACAAGCATATAGTAAAGATGAAAGACTTGAGTTGTTCAAAAGATGGCAAACTGTTGAATTTAATAATAAT
>JBFXJF010000038.1:11343-13634 GCA_050175155.1 Vulcanibacillus sp. | reverse complement strand
TAGCAGATACAATAACCTTATTCAGACCAGTTGTAGCCACAGCCATTGCTGCTGCCTCAGCTAAAGCAGTTGCACCATCATACATTGAAGAATTCGCTGCCTCCATACCTGTTAATTCCGCGATTAGGGTTTGGAATTCAAATAATGCTTGCAATTCGCCCTGACTAATTTCTGGTTGATAAGGCGTGTATGCTGTATAAAATTCTGAACGAGAAAGAACATGATTTACAACGCTAGGTATGAAGTGTTCATAAATGCCTGCACCTAAAAAGCTAGAATACTCATTAGTAGTTATATTCTTCTCTGCTAGCTTTGACATATATGTAAATAACTCTTGTTCTGACATAGCCTTAGGAATTTCTAAACCTTTTTTATAGCGAACAAGATTCGGAATATCTGCAAATAACTCCTCTTCAGATTGAACCCCAATCGCTAATAACATCTCTTCTTTATCTTTAATAGTATTTGGAATGTAACGGGAATCCATCCTTTATCTCCTCCCTAAGTCTATTTCTCTTATTCTATTTCTTTAAGAAAAGCTTCATACTCCTCCGCGGACATTAAATCTTCTAACTCAGAAATATCTTTTACTTCAACAATGGCAATCCAACCTTTTTCATATGGATCTTCATTTAGTAATTCTGGTGTATCCTCTAAGCTTTGATTAACTTCAAAGATTGTTCCATTTATCGGTGTATATATTTCCGACACGGCTTTTACCGATTCTATAGAACCGATCGATTCTCCTTTAATAATTTGTGCTCCCAATTCTGGTAACTCTACAAAAACAATATCCCCTAATGAATGTTGTGCATAATCAGTAACCCCGACTCTTGCTCGATTATCTCCGATTAATTCCACCCATTCATGTTCTTTGCTATACTTACAAGATTTTTTTACCTCACTCATTATAAATATCCTCCTTTTATTTTTTTAATCTTTTGTAAAAAGGCGTTTTTACTATTTTCGCCTTAACCCTTTTGTTTCTTACTTCGATATATACTTCCTGCCCAATATCAGTGTATTCGGTTTTAATAAGCGCCAAACCAATATTAGTCCCAAACGTTGGTGATTGTGTTCCAGTAGTAACCTCTCCAATAAGTTCATCACCTACATATATTTGATAATGTGATCTTGGGATACCACGTTCAATCATTTCTATACCAACTAGCTTTCTGGTCGTTTTTCCTTCCTTTTGCTTTTTAAGTACTTCCCTGCCGTTAAAATCGCCCTTATCTAGCTTTACAAAAAATCCTAGTCCAGCCTCAATCGGGGTTATTGTCTCGGAAAGCTCCTGTCCATACAAAGGAAGTTTTGCTTCAAATCTCAAGGTATCTCTACAACCAAGTCCGCATGGTAGTACCTTCTCATCTTTCCCAGCCTCTAATATTTTTGCCCAAAGTTTTGTTGCATTATCATTAGGTAGATATATCTCAAAACCGTCCTCACCCGTATATCCAGTTCGCGAAATAAGACAGCTATAATCATCTATTTTAACATTATCTGCGAAATTATAGGTTTCTATAGTACCTAATTTATAGCTAGTAATCTTCTGTAATATTTTCTCAGCTAAAGGACCTTGGAGAGCTAATTGAGCTAATTGAGATGAAATATTGGTTATTTTTACATCTCCTTCTATATTGCTATTTAACCAAGCCATGTCTTTATCAATATTAGACGCATTTATAACAAGTAAATAATTTTCTTCTGAATGCCTATAAACTAACAGGTCATCTACAGTACCACCATCCGGATAACACATAGGACTATATAAAATCTTACCATCAACTAATTTAGAAACATCATTCGTTAATAGCTTTTGTAAATATTTTAATGAATCCTTTCCCTTAACCTCTACCTCTCCCATATGTGAAACATCAAATAAACCAGCTCTTTCTCTTACTGCCTTATGTTCCTCCATAATACTTGAAAACTGTACTGGTAATTCCCATCCACCAAAATCAATAACTTTCGCACCGTATAATCCATATAATGGATATAAAGGTGTTCTTTTTAAAATTCCTGTCACCTTAATATTCCCCTCCCTATCTATTAAAAAACGAAAAACAGAGTAAAAAAGATTATAGTTCATCCTTTTTACTCTGTCCTATTTGCCTGAAAGTTACCCTTAATAATTAAAGTTTCCTCTTTGGCGGCCAAATCAATGGCTCTCTCCAGAGATGCGTCCAGTAAAAGTACTTTTGCCTGAGAGATTCACTATATTAGTTTGCTCCTTCGGCTCTACATCTAAGTAGTCTCTCCTTTTACCTTCATACGCCAATATTCTATTT
>JBFXJF010000038.1:0-11243 GCA_050175155.1 Vulcanibacillus sp. | reverse complement strand
GCAGTAGCCCATAAAAAAATGTGGATGTGGGATAAATATGATATCTTAGTTGCTTCTATGGATACCTCCAAAAGAAATCCCCATCATGATTATATTATGAATCAGCATTACGATATGTTAATTGTTGATGAGGCTCACAAATTAAAAAATAAAAAAACGAAGAACTGGGAATTCATAAATAATATTAAAAAAAAATATGTTTTGTTACTAACGGCAACTCCTATTCAAAATGATATGACAGAGTTGTATAACCTTGTATCTATCTTAAAACCTGGTCAATTCGGAAAATTCTATACCTTCCAAAAAGATTATATGATAGATAAAAGAAACCCTAAAAATAAAAAAATGTTAAAAGAAGAAATTGAAAAAGTAATGATTAGAAATAAACGCGCTGATGAAGATATTGATCTTGATTTTACAAAACGAGTCGTTAATACTATTCCGATTATACTTACAGAGCCCGAGCTAATTCTTTATAAGGAAATAACCAATTTTGTTAAAGGGCATTATCAAGATTTTAAGAACTATCAAAACCCATTCACTCTAATTACTTTACAAAGAGAAATTTGTAGTAGTCGAGACGCGGCATTCATTACATTAGTTAATATATTTAAAAAATCAGGAAATAATGAACAATTGAAAAATGAAATTTTAAAGCTTGTTCAGTTTGCAAAAAAAGTAGAATCACAATCTAAGACTGAGGAAATTATTAAATTAGTAAAACAAATTAATGATAAAGTAATTATCTTTACAGAATATCGTGCTACACAAGAATTTATAATAAAGAAACTTAGCGAACAAAAAATATATTCCGTTGCTTACAGAGGTGGTTTTAATCGTGGTAAGAAGGATTGGATGATGGAGCTATTTCAAAAAAAAGCACAAGTAATGGTTGCAACCGAAGCTGGTAGTGAGGGTATTAATCTTCAATTTTGTAATCACATTATTAATTATGATATGCCATGGAATCCGATGAAGGTGGAACAAAGAATTGGACGTGTTCATCGTTTAGGTCAAACAAAAGATGTGTACATTTATAATCTTTCTACTAAAAATACTATTGAAGAACATATATTATATCTCCTTAATGAAAAGATTAAGATGTTCGAAAATGTTATTGGGTCGTTAGAAACAATTCTAGAAAATATTAATGTAAATAATATTGAAAGCAACATTATGGAAATGATGATTAATTCTAAAGATGAGAACGATCTTAGAAAGCAGTTGTCAACTTTTGGAGATAAAATCCTTCAAAAATAATTATAGATGGGGTTGTAAGCATATAATGGATCAACTTTGGGTAAAAGATTACTTAAAACAATATTTCCTAGAAAATGAATGCCAAATAGTTGAGGAAGGATTGGGTCATATTGAAGTTAAACTTTCTAAAGAGGTTGATAAGGATTTAACGAACAGACCTTACTATTGGACATTTGTTGAAAGAACTGGAACAGAGCCAGAAACATTAACGTTAAATTTTATTTTAGATTCAGAAAAAACTCCAAAGGATAAACGTGGTGAAGAAATTAACTTTGGTTCCGAAAGACTCAAAAGTATTTTTAATTCAACAAAAAAACGGGGTAAAGTAGTTAGATTATATCAACAATCCTCTAGTAATAATAATTATAATGTGCCTCATAGCTTCACTCCTTGGTTAGGGGTAAATTACAAAATAGAATTTATTTCTGATAAGAAAAAAGACAAAATAATTTCCTTAGGGATAAATTTAGGAACTGGTGAAATGAAGGAGGATTTTATTGTTTATCTAAAAAGCTTAAACTTAGGGCCAGTTCTACCTCCCAACACCCCTGTAATATCTACATTTATTAGGTTTCGTGAAGCTGCGTTACAGTTGGAAGAAAGAATTATGCTAGAAATATCTAAAGAAAATTTCATCTGGGCAAACGATGCTTATACAAAACTACTTGAAGAAATAGAGCAGTTAGAAGGATATTATACCAATATAAAATTTAATAATGAAGATAATGTCGAGGATAGAAATTCTCTTGTCGAAAAAGAAAAGAAAATTGATGAAGTAAAATGGCAATATTCGCCGAGAATCAATGTTTCTACTATAAATTATGGGCTTTTTTATTTAGAGTAACTACCGTAAAATAATTCAGAATATTTTTAAGAGCTAATAATAAATATTAGAGGGATGAGATAAAAATAAATCTTTTCCCTTTTTTCTTCACTCTTCGATAAAACTTCCTATAAGTGTTGTGACAGAATATAACAGACATTTTATTAAATTTTAAGTAATATTTTATTGTTATTTATAATATTAATTAAGTTTATTAGTTGTATTAAGGAGGTGAGTTAAATGTCTTTACAAAAGAAATATAAATATTTATTATATGTAGTACTATTTAGTTTGTTAATATTTTTCCCACAACATAAAATACTAGGAGAAGACGAACGATTGATTGATAAAAAAATAAACCAATGGATCGAGCAAATCCATCAAATAGAACCTACTAATGAAATTTACACTAAAGTGCTTAACGATGATCTTAAGCTTGTTTATTATTCAATTAAAAATAATTACCGCGGTTACTTGTTACTTGATAAGGATGATAAAATACTTGAATATGGAGAAGGTGAAAATATACCATATCAAGAAAGTTTGATTATTAATGCTGATATTCAAAAATATGAACTTATTAATCTTAAATACTTTTCGCCAATTGAAAACTATTGGGAACTGAATACGGATCTGGGGAAAATTTTTATTGAAGGAAGCTCAGGGGAATGGCTTTTTGATCTAGAAATGTTACCTAATAAAGCACTTAACAGCGTTACAATTGACCTAGATGATAAAATTGATAATTCTTACATTAATAAAAAACTTAAATTCAATCCATATGAAAATCTTTTATGGTTAGTAGCTAATGGTATGCAACAAGTTACAGAAAAAGATGATTTAAAAAACCTTTTGCTAAATGATCAAAAAATAATTTTCGTTGGAGAAAAATATAACCATGAAGCTGAATTTGCCTGTTCTATTATTGGCTATCACACTTTCCAAAAAATATTATTTGTTTCTACTTATGATTTTGTTTTAAATACAACAAGGTATATTTCTTATGATGAATTGAATAATTATGGTAAATTTTTTATTTATTCAAAATAAAAACTACCTAAAACTAGGTAGTCTTTTCTATGCTGTCTTTTTAAAACGCTTGACTATATACTTTAATGCAAAAGGCAGCAATCCAAACCAATAAATTGCGGTATAGCTCTTACTAAATCTTTCCTTCTTTTCTTTAGGCTTTTCTATAAATTCCACAAACTGAACAGTTAAATACTTAACAATATCATTCATAGTCTGTACACCTTTTTTATTTTTATTATTAGCAAAAAGGTTTTTATTATTCTTGATTTTAATTAATACACTTTAAAATTTCATCAATAATTAAATCGATTTCCTTGTTACCTGTTGTAACAATGTATTTGCTTGCCTCTAAATATAAATCCATTCTATTTTTTAATAAAAGGGTTATATGACTCAATAAGTCTTTACCATTATGTAATAAAGGTCGATCATGGTTATCTTTTATCCTAGCATATATTTCTTCAGGAGTAGCTTGAAGTAAAATTGTTGGAAAATTATTCATAATCGACCTATTCTTATCTGATAAAATGATTCCCCCACCAGTTGCAATTACCGAAGGTCTTTCATCAGTTGTCAATTTAATTAAAACCTCTGTTTCTAACCTTCGAAAATATTCTTCTCCACTATCTTTAAAAATTTCACTAATATTTTTACCTTCTTCTTTTTCTATTTCTTGATCAGTATCAAAAAAACTAATCGAGAGAGATTTTGCCAATTCAACCCCAACAGTTGTTTTTCCAGTACCCATAAAACCAATTAGAATAATATGTTTAGTTAGTATATTCATTATTAAAACCTCTTTCATATATGGATTCAACGTTTTTTCCATAATTTTATTATATACAAATAAAAAAATTAATATAGCATTAAACATGTACTGTTCTTTTGTACAATAGAAAAGGTGATTAATTATGTGGATAATACTTGCTTCATTAATATTACTTATCCTAATATACTATTTTGCAAACAAGAATACTCATAAGCTAATATTAAAGAAAGTAAATCTCCATCTAAGAAACAAACAGGAATTTCCGATTAAGATTTTACATTTGTCTGATTTTCATATGGAAAAAATATCAATTACACCAGAACAGTTGTTTAATAAAATCAATAGGCAAGATGTTGATATTATAGCTTTAACTGGAGATTATTTAGATAAAGTAAAAAATATTGATAAATTTATTGAATATTTGAATATACTAAATAAGCTAGAACCAAAGTATGGAATCTATGTCGTTTTTGGAAACCATGATTATCTACTAAAAAATAATATAAACTATTTTCAAAAAAGAATAGAAGAAACAGGGGCGATTGTTTTAAAAAATGAAAATACAAGTATTATGTTCGAAGGACAAAAGATAAATATTATTGGTATAGATGACTATAAAACAAAGAGAAGCAACATAGAAAAGTCTTTTGAGAATTTAAAACCCGGTATTAATATTGTTTTAACACACGATCCAAATATTGTACTTCGTATGAATAATTATAGTTTTGACTATCTTTTATGCGGACATTTCCATGGTGGTCAAATATATTGGCCTATACCTTTTCATTTAATAAAAATGGGAAAGCTTCCTAAGAAAAATATATTTAAAGGGTTAAACTTTCAACAAAATAAACCTTATTATATTAATGAGGGACTTGGTCAGACTTTAGTCAATATGCGATTAGGTTCACGCCCAGAAATAACTCTTCATACATTATCTTAAATAGACCATTATCTTAAATAGACAGGCTGTAATCAAGTACTACTGAATACAGCCTGTTTTTTGTTTTATAAGCACACTTTTATTTAAATTATTTCCTAATATTTTTATTATTTCAGCAGAAGAGTTAGGTTTAGCTATTCTAAATTGATAATCCATTATTTTTTGAATGGTTTTGGGATTATTATATAGATATTTAATCAAGCACGGTATTTCTTTAATCTCCTTAACCCTTATTGCAGATTTCATTTTTAGTAAAAATTTAGCGTTCTCCTCTTCTTGTCCAGGTAAAGAATCATAGATAATTATTGGTATTTGTGTTGATAATGCTTCTGATATAGTTAACCCTCCAGGCTTACTTATTAATAAGTCGTTTTTTTTCATCTCATAGCAAATATTATTACTGTACTCATATATATTGATTGGAATGTCTAATTTTGATTTTAATTTTATAAGCTCTTGGTAAAGTAAATTATTTGCCCCAGTGATAACTGTCAAATAAATTGATACAGTATTGAGGTTGTTTAACAATAAAATCAGTTCTTTTATCTTACCTATTCCTAAACCTCCACCCATAATTAGTAATTTAATATTATTTCGCCCAGTTAAAAAACACTTATTTTTTTTCACCTTATTTTTTTTTGAAAAGATAGGATCTATTGGAATGCCAGTATCAAATATTATTTTCGGATTTACCTTATATCTTATTGTTAGCTCATTTTTCAACTCTTTATGAGGAACAAAATAGTAATCAATATTTTTATTTACCCAATAGTTGTTAACTTGATAATCTGTAAATACTGCAGCTAAACAGAAGCAGTGTTTTTCTTTTAAAATTGATAAAGCACCCAACCCACACGCATGAGTTGCAATTACTAGCTCTGGCTTTTCTTTTTTTATGAATTTACTTAACCTTGGAATAAGAATATAGGAAATAATTTTTTTTGATATAGACGATTTTTGGGATTCCTTGTGGTGGATATATCCCCATAATCTTGGAGTATAAAATATCAAATTGTAATAAATAAAAGAAACAATTTTTTCAATATTTTTATTAAATATTGATAGTGAATATTCAATTTTTATTTCGTAATTTGGATAGCTGAGCTTAAAAACTTTTTCTAATGATTTTGCAGCTTTTAGATGACCCAATCCAGCTATTACTTCAGTTACAATTAAAACCTTCATTCTAACTCCTCCATTTTTTGTCTAACACCATAACGATTAAGTAGTTGGTTTTTTGAAATGTATACTCGTTTCATTATTAACTCTTCTGGTCTAATTTTTAATCTTTTTAAACCATCAGGGTGAATACACACTAACATAAACTTAAGATAAATATTTTTTAGCTTATACCTATTTTTATTAGGCATACTTCCTACATCAAACCCTAGTTTCTTAACTCCCCTGTGAAGAAAAGTAGTTCCGATTATTGCAATGGTAGATTTACCTTTAGGATGATTCTCTATATATTCGGCTAGGCCTGGTAAAGAATTTTTTGCTAACTTTAAGGTTAAAAATGCCATTTTCGTACCATCATCAATCCCTTTTAACGCCTTTGAAAGCTTCCAATTACAAATGTGTAATTTTACAATTAAATTGCCATTATTAATTTCTACTCCATCCGGTGTGGTTAACTTTGGGCCATAATATCTACAAAATACTACTCTAAATATATTCCCATTTTTTTTGTCAACATACTCTATTCTGGTTATATGTTGATAAAAGATATCCCACACTTTCCAGGCCCAAATTAATCGATAATCCACCTAATAATCCCCTTTTATTTTGTAAATTAATAAAATTCCTATAAAGTTATATTTCCCACTTTAAAGAAATTTTCTCTTTTTAAATAAAAAAAACACCTTCAAAGGTGTTAATCAATTATATTCAAAGCATTAATATTAAAATATGGTGTAATTGTTAGTGTTTTTGTCTTCTCTAATGCTTCATCTATTAAATCTTCTATTGGAATATATTTTTCAACATTATCACATATATGTAGAGAAGGTTTGGTTGCTGGGTTTTTTGGCACAAATAGTGAGCAACAATCTTCAAATGGTCGAATTGACGTCTCAAATGTACCAATTTCTTCAGCTAGTTTAATAATCTCTATCTTATCCATTGTAATAAGTGGTCTTATTATTGGCATATTAGTAACATTGTTAATCGTATTCATGCTTTGTAACGTCTGACTAGCTACTTGCCCCAAACTTTCACCTGTAACAAGTGCTAAAACATTGTTCTTTTGCGCAAGTTTTTCTGCTATACGAAGAAACATTCTTCTCATAATAGTTATATAATGGCTTTCCGGAGCGTACTTTCTTATTTCTGACTGAACTTCAAGAAATGGAACTAAGTGAATTTTAAATTGACCAGAGTAGTTCGATAATATTTTAGATAAGTCTAATACTTTCCGGATTGATTCTTCTGTAGTAATAGGGTACGTATGAAAGTGAATTCCCTCCATCATTAATCCTTTTTTCATCCCTAACCACGTAGCAACAGGACTATCTATGCCACCAGATAATAATACTAATCCACGTCCAGCAGAATCACCTGGCATACCACCAAATCCCTTAATGATTTCATTAAATATATAGACGCCCTCTTCACGTATCTCTATATGGACTGTTATTTCAGGGTTATGAACATCTACAAGTATTTCATCTGTATTAATTAAAATATGTCTACCAACAATGTCAGCAATTTCTGGTGAGTTATAAGGAAATGGTTTATACGGTCTTTTTACTACAACCTTAAAAGATTTTGGTTTAGTCTTAAACTTTTGTACCAATTCTAAAGCAGTTTTCTTAATACTTTCTAATTCTATATCTGTTTTTATTACTAAACTTAAAGAATGTACTCCAAAGACCTTCCTTATTGATTGAATAACACTTTCATGAGGTACTCCATTAAGATGGACATAAATCCGTCCATATGTTTTGCTAACTTTTATTCCTTGAAATTCTCTTAATACAATTCTAATATTTTTTACTAACTTTTCCTCGAAGCTATTTCTATTTTTCCCTTTAAGAGCTATTTCCCCATATCTAACCAGTATATATTCGTAAATCATTTTAACACTCTTTTCTAAAATAATTATGTTTTGAGTATTATTATATATTAACATTCAAAAATAATATAATTAATTATACATTTTTCATATTTTTAATGATTTTATTTGTAATTATTATATATTTAGAAAAATCGTTATCAGTAAAATTGGTCAACCCCAATAAAATACTTTCATTTTTTTCTTTATCAAGGAGTTTATGATAGTTAAAAATCTTTTGACCTTCTTCGGACAATTCCAATTTTACTTCACGATTGTTTAAAGGATTCTTATTCTTATAAACTATACCCTTGTTAACCAGTTTATCAATAATCTGAGAAACAGCACCTTTAGTCCTGTTTGTTTTTTTGGAAATTTCCGTAACATTAATTTTGCTATTTTCTCCAATTAAATTTAGAAGGTGAACCTCAACCATGAATAAATCATCATTAGTTCCATATTTTCTGGGTTTACATTGATAATCGTGATAAGCACGTGACAATTCAAAAATAGATTCCATTAAATCGTTAAATGATTGCGTTTTATCTTTCATTTTCAATTTTCCCCTCCATCGTCCAATAATAGTTATATAAACTTTTACGAAAAATAATTTAATAACTAAAACATCTATTTATCTTTATTTATTAAATTTAGTAAATAGTTAATATTTAATTATATATATATTTATATTTATACATAAAAAATACTAAAAATACAACTACTAGTTTATAGCAAAAAAAATAAGAGGTCATTTTTGTATACCCCTTACCACAATAATATTAAATATTATATTAACTTTTTTAATCTATGTATCCAATTGATTTTACTTTATTAAAACTAGCTAGCAGCTATAACTTCAATTTCGATAAGAGCATCCTTTGGTAGACGGGCAACTTCTACAGCACTTCTAGCAGGGTATGGCTCCGCAAAGAATTCTTTATATACATCATTCATTAATTTGAAGTTCTCCATATCACTTAAAAAAACCGTCGCTTTAATAACATCACTTAAATCTAATCCTTCACTTTTCAAAATAGCTTTAATATTTTCAAGCGACTGCTTTGTTTGGTCTTCAATTTTCTCTGGCATATCTCCAGTAACTGGGTTAATGGGAAGTTGCCCTGATAGAAATATTAAATTTTTTGTCTTTATTCCTTGTGAATAAGGTCCGATTGCAGCAGGTGCGCTTTTTGTGCTAATCATTTCTTTCATAATAATCATCTCTCCTTTTCTTAATTTATAAAATTATATTTCATATTATAATTTATTTTTATTATTATAACACAATTAATAATATATAAATAAAGACAAATACTCTATAAGTATTTGTCTTCAAACTGTTGAAAAAGTCCTATCTCTTCGTTACCGTTAAAATCTCCGGTACTCACTTACAACAGAGTAAGCTCCGTTTTTCGATTTTAACGTGCCAAGACCTAGAACGTTTTCAACAGTCTGGCAGGTTGTTGGAATTATTGGATTTCTTCTTGAATGTATTTAGCAATATCTTCTCTGTTTGGTACTTTGCCTGTAGATTTTAGCTTCTCATTAATTAAGATAGCTGGTAAACTAATTATTCCGTACTCTGCGATTTCTTTTGGATCTAATACTTTTGTAACAGTTGCATCGACATTCATTTCCTTTGCAACCTTCTCAAATACATCACACACTCCAACACACGTTGTACAACCTGCCCCTAAAATTTTGATGTCCAAATAATTTGCCCCCTTATAATATAACCACTTGCTTATATATTTATATATATCTTATTTGCACTAACCTGTCAATATTAAATATACTCATATTAAGTGAAATATTCGATTTTAGCTTTTGGGAAAAAACTATTAATTTCATGATACATATAATTTTTCAGCTCACTATATTCATCATCTGGATATATATATTTAAATTTTCCATATTTTCCCCACTTAACTTTTCTTTTTTCTTCGTCCATTTCTAATTTTGTTTTTGGATACCTTTGCAATATAATCTTCTTTGCCGCTTTTGTGAAACGATGAGTAATTAATTCAAAATAAATCTCATCATGAATATCCTCAGGTATATTAGCCTTTAATTTGCTTAGTAATTCGGAATAACCTTCCTTCCAATTATCAAAAATCATTAATGGTGCAATAATAAAACCTAATGGGTAACCAGCTTTTGCAATTTTACTAGCTGCTAAAATTCTATCGAAAAAAGAAGAAGTGTTTGCTTCAAAATTTTTAATAACATAATCAGCATTTATACTAAAACGAAAATATGTATGTTTATTATGTTTAATGTTTAAAAAAGGTTCAACATTAGTGTATTTAGTTACAAATCTTAATCGCCCATTAGCTTGATTAGCCATAAATTCAATTGTTCTTTTCAGCGCCCCATGAATATGTTCCAAACTAACTGGATCAGATGTACACGCTGCTTCAAAACGAGTTAAATCTGGTTCTCTTTCCTCAATGTATGCTTTAGTCGCATCTAAAATTTCCTCTAAATTTACATAAATTCTGATATACGGCTTGCTTCCCATCGTGGTTTGTAAGTAACAGTATTGACATTCCCCCATACAACCAGTTGATAAAGGTAATGCGTACTCTGCAGAAGGTAAAGATTGTTCAAACTTTAACGTTTTCCTAACGCCAATTACAAGAGTCTTTTTTGCATTCCTATATTTTTCTATTTCTGTTTCCCCTGGAATACCTCTAACCTGATTATGTGAAGTTGTCATCATAACCATTGTATTCGATTCCTTAAACTTTTTATATAATTCTCTACCTAATGGATAGTCTAAAGCTCTTGACTCAAAAAATACATACTTTGGATTAAATAAACCTTCTTTCACAACTACCACTCCTTATAGACTATATTTTTTATAAAAAATATAAATCCTATACAGATTTATTTCCTTATGTAAAACTTTTAAATATAGTTATATTTATTTTGTTTTTACTAGATATATAAGTATATAATTATATATACTTAAAAATTTAAACAATTTAATAATTATAAATTATTTATATAAATGAAAGGGGTAATAAATAAGTGAATGAAAAGTTGAAGCAGATAGAACATGATGCTGAACTACTTAAAATGCTTGGTGATAAAACAAGACTTAATATTTATGCTTTGTTAAATTCAAGAGAACTATGTGTTTGCGCAATGACCTCAATATTAGATATTTCTCAACCTGCCATATCTCAACATTTACGAAAAATGAAACTTTTTAATATTGTTAATGAGCGGAAAGAAGGTCAATGGGTTTTTTACTCAATTCGAATGCCAAATGATGATGAACATATGTTAAAAGCGATAATAGAAAATTTGCCAGATCTCTCTGATTTAATTCAAACAATAATTATAGAGAAAAAAAAGT
>JBFXJF010000037.1:0-14233 GCA_050175155.1 Vulcanibacillus sp. | reverse complement strand
GAAGAAGCACAATGGCTGTTTGTAGAAGATATTTCACAAGCAGAGTGGAAAGAGTATGACATTAATTGTTCAATCAATTATGTTGAAAAGAAAGGAAAGTAATAATGAATAATGAACAGATTCCTGTAATGACTGGTGAAGGTTATACACTTGAAGTAATCAAGGGAGAAAATGGGTACACCTACAAGCTACGAAAAGAAGGTGAAATAGTCCTTATTGGTGAAGAAGGCTATCCTACCTATGAACTTTTAATTGAAGAACTATCTACAATACATAAGGGATTAAGGGCAATTTTTGGTTAATTATAAAGGAGGGAAAATCCCTCCTTTGACTTTTTTATCTTAGTAGTATACTTCTTTTAAAGGAATAATATGTTAGCAAATAAACTTAGACCTAGAACTCTTAATGAAGTTGTTGGACAAGACACTATTGTAAAAATTTTAAAAGAACATTTTAAGAACAACACGTTACCAACAAATCTTTATTTTATTGGTGCCTCTGGATGTGGTAAGAACACTATTGCAAATGTCGTAGCAACCACTTTGTCTTGTGATAAACCCAAAAAAGAAAACGGGATTATAACTCCGTGTTGTGAATGTGCGTCTTGTAAAGACATTATTGAAGAACGCTTTCAAAAGAATGTTACCGTGTACAATGGGTCAGATGTTACTGCTGATGCAATTCGTGAATTAGAAAAAAACTTACAGTATTCAACGTTTGATGGTAAGCCTAAGATTATAATAATCAATGAAGCACAACTTGTTAAAGAGTTAAAAAGACTTCTTGAAATTATTGAAACAAATCGTAAAGATGTTTATTTTATATTTACTTCTACTGATAAGACAAAGTTTGCTAATATCTCAGGCAAAGATAATAAGTCTCAAGAAACACAAGCACTTAGAAGTAGAGGAGCTTTTTTCAATATAAAAGCTTTTAATACTAAAGATATCAGTGACTATTTATTTTCTCTATTAGAAAAGATTGATCCTGAAGAAAAGATTCCAGAAACATTTATTGAGCAAGGTATACAAGTAATAGCAGAGAACGCACATGGAAACATGCGTCAAGCAATAAATGATTTTGATCAGTGTGTTACTGGTGAAGTGTACGATGAAAAGTCAATTCGCGATTTACTTGGTTATGAAGATGAAAAGGAATTTTCAAATATATTATATGGAATTGCATTAAAGAAAACAGATATTTTTGATAAGTTAAAAGAAGTTGATATACAAAGCTTTTTCAACTATTCTTGGGTAATTCTAAATTCTGCGGGTGTAAAGAGCATAACCAACGAAGTATATAAGGAAATATGGAAAGAAAAAACAGCCAAAGCTTTAATAGAGTCTGGTAGTTTACTAAAAGTATTAAAGGTATATGAAGATACTAATTTTTCTTGTAATGGATATTTCAATGAAAAAGTCTTTTACCTATATTTAATTAAGTATTATGGATTGACTTCTAATATCCCCACAGAAGAAAATAGAACAATAAAGAAAGTAAAGAAAGTGTAATGGACAGAGATAAGTACAACAACCAAAACAAACCAATTAAAAAAATTAAAAAAGTTGTTGCACCTATAATAACAACAACTGATTTGCCTATTGAAGATATAAAAGAAAGTGAACCAATAATAGAGTCAAAAACTGAGATAAATGATATTGAACTAACCAGAGATGAACCTGATGTTGTACCTATAGAAGTTGAACCTGTAAAGAAACAAAAAATAGTAAAAAGAATTGTAAAAAAGAAAATACCAAAAACTCAATCTAAAATGGTTAGCGCAATTAAACATCATGAAGTTCCTTTAGGTATTGTGAAAATAATATCATTACTGGTGTCTTTAATTGCTATTGTAAGAACTTTTGCTTATGATTATCTTTATTATCTAGCATTAGACCATCCATTTTTTGCTTTGCTATTAGCAGCTTTATTAGTAATGGTTTCTTTTACATCGCCGCAAGTTATGATTTACGCTTGGAAAAGACGAAATATACTTGTTGGTTTAATATCTTTAGCATTCGTTGTGTTATCTTCTTATTATAGTATTTTTGTAACTAAAGAAATCATACGATTAAAAAGAAACACAAATAATATTGAACTATCATTAAGTCAAGAAGAAGTTATACGTGCTAGGGAACGAGTTAAAGAAATCAATGTACTTGAAAGTCAATTATTCACTGATAGGGAAATTGAATTAAGGGAACGAAATTCTTTACAACTAGCTTCTGAAAAGTTAATTGATGAACGCAAAGATAATACATGGGAATACAATTCCATGCGTACCCGGTTGATAGCTTCAAAGGATCGTATTGATTCAATAAGTAATAGAATTACAGAATTACAAGAGGAACGAAAAGAATTACAAAACGTAGATGGTTTTTATTCACAACATGTTAAAACAGAAGATGAAAAAAATATTGAATCATCAAGAGATTTAGTATTTGCAATATTCTTAGATTTCACAGGGCCAGTCTTTATGGCATTTAGCTTATTCTTATAAAGGAACACTATGAATGAAGCAGTATTAGAATTTTTAGAATCCACACAAGAAACATTAAGTGAAATAGAAAAACAAAGTGTACTTATAAAAGAAGGGGAAATACCTCCTAGTTTATTAAATGGTGCGCTCGCTAATTATCAAGGGTTGAATGCTTTTTTGATTCGTCAATATGAAATTTCAGTGTTAGAAGATGAACAATTAAAAGATGAATACAAGATGATTTATTCTAAATGGTTTGTTGATACACGAAATAAGTTAAATGATTCACGTATTTCAAGTAAATTTGCTTCAGCTACAGAAATTGAAGCTAATGCATTAATTGATAATAGAGAAGAATATCTATCATGGAAACGTAAATTGAATTTGTCTGAACGAAAAGTTTCTATGTATCGTAGACTACTAGATGGGTTTAAGATTCAAGCTCAAATGTTGATAAATATTTCCAATAATATGCGTTCAGAACTTTCTGCATTGTCTGTTGAGAATCGGGCCAATAGAAATCTAAACAAGGAAAAAATTATTAGAAAAATAAAACAACCAAGACATAGTGAAGAAGAAAATGATGATTTCGATAATGAATAACTATGTGACTAATGGGAAAAAATTATAGAGATATTTATGAAAGTTATTACAATGTAAAACTTAGGCCTGGAATTTCAAGCATCCACCATTTAGATTTTTGCAATTCTAACAGTCATCCAAAAAATCTTGTAGCCATATCTCAAGAGTTACACGACAAATTAAACATTACTGTTAGCAAATTTCCTAAATTATTAAAAATACTTTTAAGATGTCAAATCTATTGGCTTGTTAAAAACAAAAATTTAATAGAATTGGAATCACATATTAAAGTATATTTACAATTGAATAAATTTATACAAATAAGAAATGTAATTAAAAAATATGGAATAAACCATGCAATTGAAGTATTTAACAAAAATGAATTAGAAGAGATTTATGTTTTAGAAAATAAAGAAAGGATTGAGTGTGCTTAATTTTGAAAATAAGAAAATATTGATCAGCAGCCACAACGATCTCGACGGTGTTTTTCCTATAATATTAGCAAAACGATATTCACAACAGTTAGGTAATCCTGATCTATGGATGAATGGGTATAACGATTCAGACTATAACCATGATGAATTACAAAATTACGATGTAGTAATATATCCTGACTTTTCACCAGATGAAAAGTGTAGAAAGATTATACAGGATAACAACATAATTTGTTATGTACTAGACCACCATATCGCAGTATATGACGAATTAACAAAATGGGCAAAAACCTATGATAAAGTATTTTATACTTTCAGCGAAACACAATCTGGCACTGAGATATTTTATAATTGGCTGAAAGAAAATTTTAATATCGAAACAAATCAAACAATTGATGAAGCAGTTATTTTAGTCTCTACATATGACACATGGAAAAAAGAATCACCACTGTGGACAGAAGCTCAGAATTTAAATAGACTTTTATACAAAGTATTAGATTATAAAACACAAGGATTAAGAAAATATAATTTATTTATATCAATAATGAACCATAAATTTGATTTTGAAGATCATTTTTATTTTAATAAAATTGAGATGATGAAAATTAATCAAGACATTGCTAAAGAAGATGAGTTATTCAATGAAATAATATCAAAACCAGGCAAGACAATAAAAACACGCAAAGATGAACAAGGTCGATATTTCGCAGTTATAAAATGTAATTCAAAAGTATCTGCTATATGTAATAGATTGCTTGAAAAATATAAGAAATTAGATTATGTTATTGCATTGAACGCTTTTAATAAAGAAAAACCTAGTATATCATTAAGAAGTAAACAGCATTTTAACTTGTTAGAATTAGAAAGAGCTAAAGGACATGAAGGAGCTGCGGGAATTGAGAATGCTTCAACGGAAGATCACGAAAATATTTGGTCAGGCAACATGTTTAGTATACCGTATAGAATGAGTGAAAATGACCTTTCAAAATTAATTTAGTATATATAACTAATATGCACATTCGTAAGGAGTACTCGTGGATTTATTAGATATGATGGAATCTGGAATTCCTTCAACAGTTAATGTAAAACGAAATAAGCAAACAATATACAATACCCCTATTCAATATTCAACTGATGAAAATAATAAAAATGTTCAATACACTTTTATAGTAGATAAGTGGTTGACTAAGAATGAATTAGAATATTTTAAACGATTTTTAGTTAAACACAATTTTATGGATTTTCAAATCTTATGTTCGACCAACATTGAAGTTGATTTAGAAAAAGCGCCCGCCAAACAATTTACAATCAACACGTGGAATTTTGAAAATTATATAAAGCCTTGGACTAAGATTATAACGTTTGGTCGAGCTATGTTTTCTGTATGCAAAACAACGGATTTGAATTGTGCTGTAAAATCTTCAGAAGAATCAGGAGATAAAAACTTAGATAAGAATTCAATCATTGAAGGTTTTTATGATACTCTATTAGAAGAATCAAACTTCTTTGATCCTGTTACAAAATGCATCGTGTTTCCAGTTGACGGTTGGGTTGATTTAATCAAAAAAGATACACAATTATTTGCTAATCGTTTTGAAACAAAGTTTTTGAATGTTCAGTTAAAACGAGCGTTTAAATATGAATTGAAGCCTCAGAAGATTAAGCAAATCAAATATAGTATAATAAGTAATCCAAATGAATGGATGCTTGAACAAATTGAATCACGAGAAAAGAATTCAATTTTAGCATGGGACTTAGAAACAGGAGGACAGGTTGAAGATGGTGGACTGGATCCTTTTAGTGATAATGGAATGGTTAGGTGTTTTACCTGCGCATTTTATGATGATCCTTATACTGGGTATTATGCTGAGTGGAAAGATATTGACGTAACAGTTTTAGAAAAGTTTTTATTCCACTTCACGCATCTAGGGTCAAACTTAAGTTTCGATTATAAATGGTTGATTGTTAAACAAAAACTTAATATCAATATTATTACTAAATTAGTCTATGACACAATTCATATTTCACAAATATATAATACTAATCAAAGGAATTCATTAAAGTCTAATGCTTGGGTTTACACAATGTATGGTGGATATGATAAACCCTTAGAAGAGTACAAAAATAAAAATCCAGTTTGTAAAAAGAATTATGCTAAGATACCGCAGGATGTTTTAGTTACATACGCGTCACAAGATCCCTGTATGTCAATTCTAGTACATCAAAGACAAGAACAGCTTATTAACGAAATTGATAGAAAATATCCAATTACTTTTATTAAAGATTCTAAATGGTCAATGTGGAAATTTTATACTGAATTACGTATACCTACACAAAGAGTATTTACACGAGCTGAAATCAATGGGTCAGAAGTTAATTGGGATAAGATAAAATACACTTCTAAATATCTAGAAAAGAAAATTGCTAAATATGAAAAACAAATTAGAGATTTATTGAATATTACAGATGAAAACTTTAACATATCTTCTAATGATCAATTGGGTCAACATATTGAGTCATTAGGCGTTAAATGCTACGGTCGCGGTAAAAAGAATTATTATTTAGTTAATGCTTTAACATTAAGTAAATGGGAAGAAGATGGTTACCCTTGGGCTAAAGTAATAGATGAATATCATTCAATAAAAACATTATATGGAACCTTCGTTGGTAATGAAGAACAGAAGACAGGATACTTTCAATATAGAAAGTATGATGATAAAGTACATTCTACTTTTGGTGTTGGGTTAAATAGCACGGGAAGAAATAATTCAAAGAATCCTAATTTACAAAATATTCCAAAACATGGATTTTTAGCATTAGAAGCTAAGGATTTCTTTACTCCTGAAAACATTAATGAATGTGCAATCTGTGAATTAGACGGTGCATCACTACAACTACGCATTGAAGCTTCTCTTTCTCGTGATAAGCGTATGACTGCACTGTTCCAAAATGGCGTTGATATGCACACAGTAACAGCGCATTTCTTATTCGGGGGAAATGAAACTTTTGAAGAATTTGATGCAGCAGTAAAAGCAGGGGATAAAAAACATAAGTCTTGGAGACAAGCTGCGAAGGGACCTAACTTCTCTTTGGCTTTCAACACAACGGCTAATGCTTTCGCTAAATCAACATTATTAGAAAGCGGTGCTTACAAATGGTCACTAGAACAAACAAAAGAATATATTGAATTAAACAATCTTCATAATGAAAGATTGAAGACTTACAAATACTTATTAGAAAAACCTCAACATGGAATTGATGATGTTGAAAAGTATTCATATTATTTAACTTGTGCCACTGACATTAGGGAGAAATGGTTAGATAAATATGAAGGGATTAAATATTATATAGAATTCAAAATTGAAGAAGGTAGAACCTATGGGGCTTGTTTTACACCGTTTGGATTTATACGAAGAGTTCCTTTATTAAAATGGTGTGACGGTGAAGATGACAATAAAGCTAAAATTAAAAATGCTGAGAATATCATGAGTAATATTAATGCTCAATTAATGGAATGGATGATGATTAGTAAATCAATGATCGCTGTAGACGATTTAATAAAAAATAAAAATTACAAATCTAAAATTTTAGGAAATGTACATGACTCGATAGTTTTACAATTGTATTATGATGAAGCACATGATATTATAAAAACAGCCCAAACTATATTTTGTGAAGATATCAAAGAAAATAATGGCGTTCCCTACGAGTTATCACTAGATTATGGTATTTGGGGTAATGGTGAAGAGTTTATTTTAGAAGAATTAAAAGATTTCAAATCAGTAAAAGAAAAAGTAACAGCAAAAGTTAACAAAATTAGAAAGGAAATGATTTTTTATAACTAAAGGCTAATAATAAGAGGACAGCAGGCTGGTACCTGTTGCTTTGGTTACTCCTAATCGAAGCTAACTCTTTTTGTCATTAACTATATAAAATAGACTTACCAGGGTCTTAAAAGCTAAAATTTTATAGGAGAAAAATTATGGTTTCACAAGAGACATTAGAATCACGTTTATTTTATTTAAATCGACTTCCACCAGTTTTAGAAGAAAATCAAAGACATTTAGAAAGGTATAAGAAATTTATTTTAAGTAGAAAAGAAAAAATTTTTAAAACAAAATGTGGATTGAATAGACATCATATTTTACCAAAAAAGATGGGTGGGGTCGATAATAAAGAAAACTTAATTGTTTTGACATATAGGGAACATTTTATAGCGCATTTAATTTTGTTTTATTGCAAATATAAGCCAATGTGCTTTGCTTTTATTAGAATGTGTAACACAAAAGATGGGCAAAACTTTATAAATTCAATTCAGTATGAAGCAGTAAGAAATGAACATTCAAAAAATATATGTGGAAAAGATAATCCTATATTTAAATTAAAAAATAAAAAAGAATGGCAATGGAGAAATGCTGAAGCCCAAAAAGGGAAAATCCCTTGGAATAAAGGAAAGAAAATGTCAAAAGATTACTGTGATGCAGTAAAAAAAGGACATTGTCACTTAAAAGGTGAAGACTCTCCTAGATATGGAATGAAAATGACTGAAGCTTCAAAGCAAAGAATGCGAAATGCAAAGAAATTAAATCCTCCTACTGGCAAAAATAACGGAAACTATGGCAAAAAGCATCCTGGGTTAAACCATAGAGGCAAAAATCCGAGTGCTAAAAAAGTTTTTTGTGTCGAATTAGGTGTAGAATTCCCATGTATAAAAGATGCTGCACTAACAATGTACAAAGATTTCACGCTAGTTCAAGGACGAAATTATATCAACAAATCAATTAAAGAAAAAATATCTGTTAAAGGGTATACTTGGGAATTGACCTTATAAAAGAGAAAGTTTTAGAAAAAACTAAAAAACTCAGAGAAGAAACAATTTTTGAAAGGAGTACAGAATGAAAGAGTGTTTAGTATGTGATGATAAAGCAACAAAGGTTTGCCCTAACTGCAAGAATGAGTATTGCTTAATTCATTTCACATGGCATCTACAATCAAAAAAAGCTTGCCGAAAAGAATATGAAAAGAAACATGGGCCACTACCGCTTGATTAATAAGGAACATAAAATGAAAACAATAATTTGTGATATAGATGGGGTATTAAATGAAATTCAAGAACATTTTATTTTGTATGTAGAAAAGATTGGATATAAATTTAATTATGATTATTGTGAGTATTATAATTTAGAAAAAGGGATACTAGCAGATAAAAAAACACAAAAAGAAGTAATACATACTGTTTTCACAGATGATTATTTTTGGAAAACAATTCCTCTTTCTCCGAATGCACAAGTAGGGTTAAAGTACTTAAATGATAATTTTGATGTTTGGATTGTGTCTATTCCATATAATTCTCATAATGAAATTATTAAATTAGAATGGCTCAAAAAGAATTTTCCTTTTATCAATGAAAATAGAGTATTATTTACTAAGGACAAATGGAAGTTACAAGGTGATATAATAATAGAAGATAAACCCTCTACATTGGAGCATTGTATTGAAAATGAATGGATAGTTATCAAAAAAGTGCAACCTTATAATTTATATTCTAATTGTACTTGTGAACTACATAATTGGAATGAAATAGAAAGGATAATAGAGTTATTATGATTATAATGTTATCTGGATATAAGCGTTCAGGAAAAGACACTGTTGCTAATTACTTGGTTAATGAATATGGTTTTACCAGGTATGGATTTGCTGATCCTATTAAAGAAATATCTTATATTTTATTTGATTGGAAGAAAGAAGATGATGAAGTACTAAAAGAAGTAATTGATGAACGATATGGTTTTTCACGTAGACAGTTTTGGCAGTACTTTGGAACTGAATGGGCACAATATCAATTACCTAATCAGTTTGCAGAGTTTAGTAAAAAAATAGGACGTAACTTTTGGGTAAAGAAATTTGAGAATCTATATAAATCAAATCCTAATATAAACTATGTTATATCGGACTATAGGTTTCCACATGAATATGAAGTTTTAAAAGAATATAATCCTAAGTGTATTCAAATACATAGGGATATTGTTGCAAGTGATTGTCATGAAAGTGAAAAATATATAAATGATTTACATACAAATTATTATTTAAAGAATGACTGTGATTTAATTCAATTAGAGCGTAGAGTAAAAACTATAATGAGTTTTATTATCGTGGATGAACCATGTCATCATACCCTATAAAGTAACACCATTTAGTTAGTCTATTAACATCTTTTACAATTGAATTAAAATCATTAATTGGCATATAAATATCATTACCATTATGATCTTCATATAGCGTTTGATAATTTCCAAAAGGGTCATCAATAATAATATCGGTGACCTTTTCAATATCTATTTCTCTATTTTTAATTTTTGTTTGTGTTGTTTTAAATCCTACTACGCATACAACATGATCTATAAATATTTTTTCATTGTTTTTGTTTAAGTAAGGCCATTTGCCACTAACCACACAGCAATTACCTATAAACAAGTGTTGCAAAATATTTCTTAATGAAGCAGTAGAAGTAAATCGTACTATCTTTTCTTGATTGACCCACAAATTAGCAGAATAAGCAACAACAACATGTATTTCATTAGCTGGAACTTTTTTTATATATAATTGACGTATCCAATTTTCTGGATTGTTCTTGTAAAAGTCTATAACACGTGAATCAGTATTCATGAATGTAATAAAATCATCCTCTAACTGATTTTTAGATAAAGGTGTTTGTATACCAGAATAAGTTAAAGCCATTACCACACTTGTTGGGGTACAGGTTTCTAATGGCCTTATTACATTATCCCTTTGTGTTAGATATTTTTTATCTGTGGAATTATTTATTATTAAATCTTTTTTCTTAAAAAAGTTCACGGTTTCTTAGGCCATTCTATTTCTGTAACATCATCAACTATTTTTGTTATCGTCGCTGGAAAATCCTTCAATGCTTTCTTATACATTGACCACTTAACTTTTTCTTCATCACTATAGCTCCACCATCGTTCAGGATTACAATAAACCCTATCAGTTTCATTCAACAAGTGATCTCGTTCTGGCCTTATTACTTCATTAAGCCAATCGTCTAATGTTGATACACCTTTTTCAATTCGTTCTGTCCAAGGCATTATTACAATTTCATTTTTACTTTCATCATATTTTTGATAAGGTAATAGTTCTTTAACATTAGTGTCAATTTGTTCCTTTAATGTCTTCTTTCTAATTTCACCAGTTTTTTCATCTATAATTTCCATAGGGTCTATTGTTACAAAACCTTTTTCTACACGTTCTTTAATTGGTAACAATTTCCAGTCTTTAAATTCACCCTTCTTTTGTCCTTTATTACCTTCAAAAGGGGTTTCAACTTCTATAAGGGTACCTGTTAAGTTTTCATTTACCATAGAAGCTTGTGCGCCTTCAATACCATCTGCTGTTTCATAGATTTGTGTTATTTCATCATCATTTAATACAATGTAAGTTTGAATCATAATTAAGCTCCTTTATATTTTTAAGCAGTTCGTTTCCATACTTTTATGCGGCGGTTTGTGACACGGGTTTCAGTACCAATACGAGGGGTCCCGTTGAGGGCAACATCCGCAGCGTAGCCACTCATCAACCTTGTTCCGTCTAGTGTCGTATTGTTATAATTCAATCCTGAGGTAGGCCCGCCCGCAATTGCTCTGTCCGCACCCAACTCCCTCGCATTCGAGTCGCCAGCACCCCGATAGTGATATAACTTGTGGTCATGCCCTTGTAATTGATCCGTTTGTTTACCGTCTACTCGACCTATATCAGAATTAACTCCTCTAGTCCTAAAAAATATTGCCTCAGTAGACCATTGCTCAGCCCAAGTTCCACCAAATAAAGTAGCAGGATGCTGTGCAACAGGAAATTCAGTTGAATCAGTATTAGAAGAAGCATCAGGATATTGAACGTAGTAGGAATTGACTGGATACGTAATGTTATTAACAACATCTATCGTGGCAACGGTTTTTGTTACGTTATCTGAATCCCTAAATTGTAAAGCCATAAGTAAAATCTCCTATATATTATAGTTAAGTAATCCAAATACTTCCTATAGATGTTTGTGGGATAGAACTTAAAATTGTTTCAGACCCAAAGGTAACAGTATTGTTGAAAGTATTCGTTCCGGTGAAAATATTATCCCCAGCGGCAGTAATCCCACTTCCACCTCCTGAATCAAACGGACCGGTAACAATGCCATTTATTTGAGCATATAACCCTGTAGCAGTAGTCCATATGTCCCCGTCAACAGGAGAAGTAGGTTCTGCTCCATGGGGGATTCTAAATGTTGAACCTTCGGCAGCAGAAGCATTTAAATAAGCACCTGTAATATTGTGTGTATGGGATGTTTCAGAAACGGAATTAGTTGAATCAATAGCTATATCTGATGGTGTTCCTAATTCAATAGTTAGATCACTGTTTGTAGCAGTCCATGAGGCCATACCATCACCGGAAGTTATAATACCATCGGTGATTCCATACCCCAAATTTGTAGTAGGTACATCGGATAGTAGTGACCAAGGGACTATTCCTGATGAAAGAGTACCAACGGTTGTTATTGTATTTTGACCTATGTAATTGGCATCTATATCAATTGTTGGGTTTCCGTCAGCTCCACCACCATTAACAATAGAAATTCTATTTGTAGTTCCTGTAATAATTCTAGCAGCTACAGCAGAAGCCCCAGTTTTAGCAATGATTCCATCAACATTAGAAAGATTATGTAAAGCTAAAGCTAATCCCGTTAAACCTAGTGTCCAGGAACGATCTTCAGAAAGAGTTAATGGGGTTGTTCCGCCACCAGATACACCATCCTGAGTAGAAATAGTCAATGTTCTAGAATCAGGAACCATCGTACCAGATACTAATATTGTATTGCCATCAGCTAAAGTTAATGTTCTATTTTCCGTTAATGTAGCAGGATCTATTTGAACATAATATGCGCCTTGAACTGATCTTAACCCCGTTATTTCAGGATTGGTTGAAAACACAATATTTGTTGAATCTGTTCCAGTTGTACCGCTTATGTTTGTTAAATAATTTAATTTTGTTGATGTAGTTGATAACCCTACATCTTCATTTAATTTTAATAATGTCCATGTTCCTGTAGGTGTATAAGAACCAGATAACTCTAATAAAGTATCATCATTATCTAAAATTGTTTTGTCTCTAATGGTGTCTGTTGTCATTCCAACAAAACGAATAACGCCAGTGGTTGAAGGAGATTTTACACTACCAGAGTATCCAGTTATGTTTCCTGTAATTACAGTATCGGAAATGGTTAATGATGATGAATCAAATTGACTTGTTGTTGCATTCCATACAGGAATTGACGTATCAGTCATTGAATCATTTCTTGTCGCTAATATTTGTAAACTACCAATTTCACCAACTCTAAAGAAACCAGAAGAATCTGTACCAAAAATTAAATTATTTGTTCCATCATATTTAATAACTTCAATACCAGAAATTTCCCCCGGCCCTAATGCTAAAGTAGCTCCATCACGAGTTAGTATTAAATCTTTTGTTGTATATAATTTTTCTGCATGGGTTTCATACGCAGAACCATTTTGAATTATATCTCCATTAATTGTTAAAGTTCCATTTACTCCTACGTTTCCATGAAAAGTGGAGTCCTTTTTATTTATAGTACTACCAACAATAAGAGACCCAGCACCTAATAAAAAAACAGTTCTAGGAGAATTATCGTCTGTACCAACAGTAAAAATTGTGCTATTAAGAAAATTTATTGTATTATTGCGTACTGATACAGTTCCAGAGGTTCCACCTATAGTCAATGTTGTGGCAACACCAGCAAAGTTTACATTTGTGGCATTATCATTTATTAAATTGAAAAATAATTGATCTGTTGATAAAATACTATTATTTACTTGAACTTCACTTGTAAATGTTTTTATTCCTGTTATTGTCTGATCAACAGATTCAGTAGCTCTAACAAAATCTGTAGAAGTTAAATCATCAAATAAATCAGAATTTAAATTATCTACCTTAGTTGTAGATGAAACAATAAATGGTGATAAACCAGTCTCTACATCTGAAATAAAAATTCGTGTTTGAATATCCCCATCATCAGTTCTTTTGACGTATGAATTAGGTTCACTTGTTTCAGAAGTAAATACTTCTGAAGACAAAAACTTATTAGGGTGTATATAAGATATGTAATCACCGCGAACTTCTGATACAATTGTAGATGCAGGAAAGGTTACAGTTGCAATTGGAAAATACTCTGTTTTTATTAAAGGTAAACCTAAATTTTCTTCACCAGTTACAATCACTATATTAGAATTTCTATCTAAACAAACTACATCAATTCGTTGTCCTGAAGGCAGGGGAAATGTAAATTCTGGGGAAAGAGTTTCATTTGAAATATTTATTATCTTTCCATTGAATATGAATGGTCCACCTGGTAATACAGTTACTTGCTGATCATAAGGATAATTAGCAACTACTTTAAAAGGAGGGTTATAGTTTGATGTGTTGTTATAATAATTATATGACCATGATTTTTTAGAGTAATCAAAGCCTATTAATTCTGTACCATTAAAGATGCACTTACAAAGTATTAAATCAGTAGGAAGTATATCGATTTCTGATACACTTTTGATATCCATAAAATTGAACTCTGAGTTATTCCATGAAAAGCGTAATATAATCCAGCTATTGAATTGTGGAACGACTAGAGATAATTCTGTATTGATCTCAATTCTAACATAAA
>JBFXJF010000036.1:2953-14875 GCA_050175155.1 Vulcanibacillus sp. | reverse complement strand
ATAAGTGTCGACGATATCCTAAAAGTCAATCGTTTCCATTAAGAGTATGGTAAAATATTTTTAGAGGTGGATAATAATGAATATAAAAGCTACTAATTCAAAACGTTTATCTATATCAATTGTTATTATAATTATGGGTATTTTAATGATAGCTGTCTTACCTTTTATTGTTCCTGGAATGATTGAGGAAATGGAGGATAGTCAAAAGATAAGAAACGACGAAATATATGCAGATTTTGAGCCGCAGGAGGCACAATTAGTAACTACAATGAGAACTATTGGTTGGACTTATCCTTTGTTATCGGTATTGTCGATGTTGTCTGGATTTATTATACTATTTATCGTTAAGTCATATTATTATGAACAGAAATGGGCTAGAGCTCTTTTACTTGTTTGTTTTTTTATACCATCTGTAGTAGGAGCTTATCTAGTAACTACATATTATCATTTTTTAGGGTTTGAAGCTGGATTTTCTAGTGGCTTTTACTTTTCAATTGTAGGCTTTATTGGATATTTTACTGTACTTATTTATGATCTGAAAGGGTTTAAGCAAAAGTCGCTTTATATTTGGATATATTTTATTTTAGGTTTAAGTGTCGCAGAGTTACTAGCTAATGGAATAACTTGTCATGTAATAATTGATAGCAATCCTGCAAAACCTATATATACATATGAAGTATATATGATTTATTTTACAAGGGTTGTGAATTTTATTGGAATTTTATTTATAACATTATCGGTTTACTTTATATCCTTAGGCAAAAAAATTGGTTGGTATTTCGCTGTAGTTACTTCTGCTAGCATCGGTTTTGTTGGGTACATTATGCAGTTTGTTAGAGTAGATACAATTGATTTCTTTTTACAAGGATTAATGGGATCAATTTTTGCGGTTAATTTGTTACTACCTGCAGTTAGGAAAACATTAATAAAACAAGGAGATAGTGAATATGAAAAAAGAATATGATACTGCGGCAAAATTATATGATCCTTTGTTATATGTCTTTCTGAATCCAATTAGAAAGGCAGTACTTAATGAGCTTGGTGAATACAAAGAAAAAGCAATTGTAGATTTATGCTGTGGTACTGGTAATCAACTAAAAATTTTAGCAGAAAATGATTTCAAATCGCTTCACTGTTTAGATATTTCAGACTCAATGCTAAATATAGCTAAACAAAGTAATTTTAATATAAACATATATAATGAAGATGCTACGAAAACTTCTTTCGAGGATGAAAGATTTGATATTGCAATTATTAGTTTTGCAATACACGAAAAAGATAGGGATACTCAAGAAAGATTTTTAGAGGAAGCATATAGAATTCTCAAGAAAGATGGAATGCTATTAATTGTAGATTATGATTATGACAAAAGTACTTCAAAAATAGTTAGTGGCTTCATTACCATTATTGAAAGAATTGCGGGAGAAGAGCATTACAAAAACTATAGAAACTATATACTAAATAACGGATTATTAAGTTTAATCAATAATGAAAAATTCCAACTAGTTAAGAAAAATAGAAGATCATTTAATGGAGTATCTATTTCTACCTATAAGAAAAAAGCCACCAATTAACTAGGAAGCACCCCAATTATTAGAAACTATCTAACAATTGAGGTGCTAATTAGTTTAATTCAACGTTATGGTAAACTTGCTGAACGTCGTCTAAATTTTCTAAGGCATCAACTAGTTTTTCGAACTGGGCTTGGACATCCTCTGTAAGTGTTATGTCGTTTTGAGCAAGCATCGTAAGTTCAACAACAGTAAATTCAGTTATTCCGTTATCTCTGAAAACCTTTTGTACAGAATTGAATTGATCTGGCTCGGCATAGATTATTACCGCTTCATCATCTTCTATAATGTCGCGAACGTCTATCTCAGCTTCCATCAATATTTCAAGAACCTCATCCGCAGATTTTCCCTCGATGCCGATAACAGCAGTTGAATTAAACATATAAGCAACAGAACCACTTACACCCATATTACCACCATTTTTTACAAAGGCGGAACGAACCTCTGCGACAGTTCGATTAATGTTATTCGTAAGAGCATCAACAATAATCATTGAACCATTCGGACCAAACCCCTCATATCGAAGTTCCTCGTAAATCTCGTCGGAACCACCTTTTGCTTTTTCAATGGCTCTATCTATTATTGATTTTGGAACATTATATGTTTTCGCACGTTCAACAACTAATCTTAGATTTTGTTTTGTTTCTGTGTTCGGGTCACCTTGTTTTGCAGCAACATAAAGTTCGCGACCAAACTTTGCACAGATACGACTTGTGTTTGTATCTTTTGATGCTTTTCTCTCCTTGATATTATTCCACTTACGCCCCATATCTTTTCACTCTCTTTCAAATTCTAGAATTCTATATATTTTACTAGATAATATTATAACTCATGTTACTAATACTTATAAAGATTTTATATTTTGAAATTTGTATTCTTTTGTATTTTTTTCATTTTTTCAATAATACGGGTTTTTGTATTCTCCGTTTCTTCGATATCTAACTCTATATTTATAATTTTATCCCCATCTATTTGTACCTGCAATAAATCTCCTTCACTAGTACCCCCTGGAAGTTGGTTAATATCAATTATGTGTTCTATTTGATTTTCCCCTACAAGTATAACAGCTTTTTTGCCATCCTCTATTCTATCAACAACAGCTTTTACAATCATCATTTTCACCCCTTATTTACCATCATAGTTTGTATTAATATCGTATGTATTACCATCACTGGTTACTTTAATTGTGCCATCTATATCTGTGCCGTATATAGTTATATTTTTATTAATCATTCTTTCTATTACTTCATCATGTGGATGTCCATATGGATTATCAATGCCAGCGGAGTAAATTACTATTTCCGGGTTAACTGCATCAAGAAATGCGGATGTATTTGAAGTATTTGAACCATGATGACCTGCTTGGAATATATCCGCTTCAATATTTATATTTGAATCGAGGATTCTTCTCTCTCCTGCTGCTTCAGTATCACCAGTTAACAAAAATTTTACACTACCATATTGTAAAAGAAGACTTATAGAATCATCGTTTAAGTCGCCTGTTAAAGTACTAGGATTAAGAACAATAATATCAATAGAAGATATCTTGAACTTCTCTCCTGCCCTTGGTTCATAATAAGTAAGATTATTGTTCTCTATCGCATTTATTAGATTCTCGAAGGTTTCTGATGCTTGGATATCCCCTGATAACCAAACTTCCTTAACTGGAAACGTGTTAATTATATCATCCATCTGTCCAATGTGATCTGCATGAGGATGAGTTCCCACCAATAAATCTATAGAAGATATACCTAGTGACTTAAGATATGGTATAACATCATTATTATCATGTCTACCAGCATCAATCAATATAGTAAAATCTTTACCTCGAAATAATGTAGCATCTCCTTGTCCAACATCAAAAAAGTAAACCTCTAATTCCCCATTATAATTGTTAACCGTTAGGGTGTCAGTATTAAAATTGCCGAAAAAACCTATGGGAATAATGATTATAATCCATAACCAATATTTACTCCACAGTGATTTCTTAGTTGTCATTTATGTAGACCATCCTTTTTTTATCCTAATATATTAGTAATTCGACAACAGTCGACAATTTCCCCTATAGATGAAAATTAATTATATTTACTAAGCTTACGGAGATTGACCATTTTTGTAAGTAGTTATAGTATTAAGTAAAATGGTTTTGTAAAGATTAGGGGGCAAAATAATGAATATTGTCGAAATTAATAAACTAACCAAGTATTATGGTAAGGAAAGAGGAATTATTGATGTTAGTTTTAATATAGAGGAAGGTGAAATTTTTGGATTTATCGGTCCTAATGGGGCTGGTAAATCAACAACTATTAGAACCCTTCTATCTCTAATTTATCCAACGAGCGGCGAGGCAAAAATTTTCGGAAAGGATTGCATTAAATTCGGTTCAGAAATCCGTAAGGAGATTGGTTATTTACCTTCTGAAGTTTTCTATTATGAGAATATGAAAGTTCTTGATATTCTTAAATACTCTGCTAGCTTCTATGATAAAGATTGTAACAATCGCATATATGAATTGTCCGAAACTATGAACCTAGATTTAAATAAAAAGGTTGATGATTTATCATACGGAAATAAGAAAAAGGTAGGAATTGTACAAGGCCTACTACATGAACCAAAACTTATTATTCTTGATGAACCTACAAGTGGACTAGATCCTTTAATGCAGCAAAAATTCTTTGATCTTATTCATAATGAAAACAAGAAAGGATCAACTATACTATTTTCTTCACACATACTAGGCGAGGTTCAAAGGTTATGTACTCGAGTTGCTATTATCAAAGAAGGCCGTGTAATCAAAGTTGAAGATATGAAAACTCTTCGAGAGACAAATTATAAGAAATTCAAGATAGAGGTAGATAATAACATAAGTGAGGATTACTTTAAAATCAATGGAATTAGTAATATAGAAATTAATCAAAATAAAGCCTCTTTTATTTTTAAAGGGGATATTAATCTGGTTATCGATAAAATCCATAGTCAAAAGGTTTTAAATCTATTAGTAGAAGAACCTACTTTGGAAGAGATTTTCATGCATTACTACGTCGAGGAGGAATAGTATATATGAATATTTATATACATGAACTCAAAATGCTTAGAAATGTTACTATCTATTGGACTATTGCGCTAGTGGCAGTATTAATTCTTTTTATGTCAATCTATCCTGCCGTTTCCACTGATGCTGCTTCATTTCAAGAGCTTTTAGATAGTTTCCCTGAAGGTTTTCAAGAAGCATTAGGAATATCTAACTTTAATTTTGCAACTGTTTTAGGCTATTATAGTTTTACCTTAATTTATATATTTTTAATGGGTTATATTCAAGCGATGAACTACGGTGCTTCTTCAGTCTCTATTGAGCTAAGTCAAAATACTGCGGACTTTCTATTTGCAAAGCCAGTAAAACGGATTAATATTCTGACTTATAAAATTTTAGCAATAATCACCTGTCTACTATTTACTAATCTAATCTATGGTATTACAACGTTTGCTGTATTGAATGCAGTTTCAAGTGCTGAGTATGATTTAATGACATTAATTTTAATTAATTTTTCCTTATTCCTAGTTCAATTACTATTCGTATCATTAGGATTATTTGTTGCGGTTTTTCTTAAAAAATTAAAATCAGTGCTACCACTTACTTTAGGTTTTGTGTTTGGATTTTTTATAATTAACCTGTTAAATGAATCGCTAGATGATGTTAAATTAACTTTTTTAACACCATTTGCGTATTTTACACCTACTAAAATTATAATTAATAGGAGTTACGATTTAACTTACCTTCTTCTTACTCTTTTCTTAATTCTGTTATTTACTATTACGACATATCTGGTATATCACAAGAAGGATATTCCATCAATTTAATTTTGGGTATTTTATTAGTTGAATTAAGGGAGGCTACAGAAATGAACATAATCTTAAGAGAATTAAAGGCGAATTTAAAATCACTTATCCTCTGGTGTATAGGGGGAATTATTCTTGTATATATTGGTGTTATGAAATATGAGGCTTTTGCTGACTCAAATAGTAATATGGGTGATGTAAGTGAATCAATCCCAGAGTCGATAAGGATAATATTCGGTTTCGATAAATTAAACTTAACCGAAATTGGTGGGTACTACGGAATAATGTTTCTATATTTCGTTTTAATGGGAACTATCCATGCTGTGATGTTAGGTGCAATTATAATTTCAAAAGAAGAACGGGACCAAACCGCAGATTTTTTATTTGTAAAGCCGTTAACAAGGAAGAACATAATAACTTCGAAGCTTATTGCAGGCACTATTAATATAATTGTATTTAATTTAACTATTCTTTTCTCATCAATAATATTTGTAGCAAAACATAATAATGGAGAATCGCTTAATGGTGAAATAGTTAATCTTATGTTTGCTTTGTTTATATTACAATTAATCTTCTATAGTATTGGTACAGGTGTATCAGCATTAACACATAGTTCAAGAAAAGCAACTGGAATATCAGCTGCAGTTTTACTAGGAACTTATATACTATCAATAGCTATTGATTTGTATGATAAGATTGATTTCTTAAAATATATAACTCCTTTTAAATACTTTGAATCTAAAAATATAATGTTTGAAGGCAATATTGATTTTGTTTACCTAGTTATATCATTATTGGTGATTGTTGCAGCTACATTAGTTACCTATAAGGGCTATGAACGTCATGATCTTCACGTATAATGGGTAATCGACTAGGGGCTGAATAAAACAATTATTCAGCCCCTAGTCAAATTAGTTTTTATATCTATTTCTAATTTCTTTATGGATTTTTTTCCATTTTTCCTTCTCTTCAATTTGCGCCCTCTTATCTCCTTTTCTTTCAAGATAGGCTAATTCTTTTTGGAGTTTAAGATAGTTTTGATATCTTCCTTCATCTAAGCTTCCATTTTCTATTGCGTTTTTAACAGCACAGTTTGGTTCGTTTTGATGCTGACAATCTTTATAGAAACACTGTGCCGCTAATAAATCTATATCCTGAAATGTAGAATTTATTCCATCATTTGAATCCCACAGTTGTAACTCTCTCATACCAGGAGTGTCAATCATACATCCACCATTAGGAAGCAGAATTAGTTCCCTGTGCGTAGTAGTATGCTTCCCTTTATCGTCTCCCTCTCTTATCTCCTGTACTTTTAAAATATTTTTACCAGTTATGTGATTGATTATTGTTGACTTTCCAACGCCAGAGGATCCTAACAATGCTATGGTTTTACCTGGTTGCAAGTAAATGTTTATATCATCAAGGCCTATTCCCTTGTGGGTACTTATTACATGAATAGGTACTCCAAAAGCAACAGATTCGACTTGCACCAACTTACTTCCTATATCTTCACATAAGTCTGCTTTACTTAAAATAATTACGGGATTTGCATTACTTTCCCAAGCTAATGTCAGATATCTTTCTATCCTTCTAAGATTAAAATCATTATTTAACGCGTTGACTAGAAAAATGGTGTCTATATTCGTAGCAATAATTTGTTCTTGTGTAGTTTCTCCCGCCATTTTTCTTGAAAATTTACTTTTTCTTGGCAATATACTTTGAATAGTACCTCTTCCCTCATCTACTCTGCCCTGAATAATTACCCAATCTCCAACTGCTGGGTAATCCTCTCGATTAGAAGCTTGAAAGTTCATTTTACCTGATATTTCAGCTAATAATTCACCATGCTCAGTATAAACACGATAACTGTTTTTATGTTCTAAAGCTATTCTACCTACTATATAACCTTTTTCTTTAAATGGTTGAAGATCCTCTGAAAAATATGAGTTCCAACCTAACTGTTCTAAATTCAAATTAAATACCTCCCATAAATATTAAAATAGATTACAGAGTCAAATACCGACCTATAATCTATTTTAATGTTTATATGAAAATTGAAAATCATTATAAATTAAAATATCTCAAGGTCGCTATTAATAGTTCTTATGATTATTTGGACAAAGGGTAGAATTATCATAATTAACGACCTCCTCTATTTTTGTAAATTAACTACTTTTAAAATGTAGCATTTTTATAATGTATCTGTCAATAAGATAAAATACAAAAATATATTTATTCTAATTGTTTTTATAATAGCACTAAAGTATAAAGCTGAGTGATTACCCATCTTTATACTTTAGTAGTTTTTAAATTTAATTTTATTAGTTTATTTCTCTAACGGTAATAAAACCTGGTAATGTGCGTGCATTTTCAAAGACATATGGTGCTCTTGATTGCCAGTAGGCGGTGTGTTGTGCTATCTCTTCAGGTGATGCTAATCCGTCTACAATTTTCTTACCTAGTGCTTCCCATTCTGCTGTTACCTTTGGTTGGATTAGTGCAAGGTTAAAAATAACTCCTACTTTTTTGCCTGTATCTAATCGTTCCCATATCCATTCAACTTTAAAGAAAGGTATTCCTGATTCTTCTTCTGGGTAAATCATTCGATTACTTTTACCATATGCTTCTCCGAAATTAGAGCCGGAAAATCCGATTTCAGTTTGAGCACCTGTTATGTAAGTGAATATCTCACCAAAAACTCCCATATGGTTCTCATCTCCAGGACCTGGAGCATATATCTTTATATCACCACGAACTGGTATAGAATCTGGGTATAAAACTTCAAGAGCCATAACTGACATCATCCAAGCTCCTGCTGTTGCTCCGTCTGACTGACCTGTAAACTTTACGACCTCCTCATATGTATAAGGAATAGGTTTATCTGTTGCACCAACTGCTTCAAGAAGTTTGTCCCTCAACATTATAGGTTCTTGAGCTAAAATCTCGTCTGTGTTCCATATAGATTCATTTGCTGGTGCTTTCGCTTCTGTTTGTGTTTGTGGTGCTGCAGTTTGTTCATTGCTACATCCAACTAGTTCAAAAGAAAATACAATAATAATTACAAGAGTAATAATTAAAAACTTCCTTGTCACTTCTCTACCTCCTATTAATTTTAAATACATGTAAATCTGAATACATTATATTACAACTTTAATAGAATTATATTAATATTAACAAATATTCACAAAATATTAATCTATTTTAATTTACTAATTGTATTGTATTTTCTTGATAAAAGGATTATAAATATCTAGTATATTAATTTTTAAATAAAAAGAGGAGTTCAGATATGAATAATGGTTATCTATATAAATTAAATGATAATAAAGATTTTTATATTAATCTTTTTGGTGATTATACTTACTTAACCGAAGGGTATTATATTTCGCTTGATGCAGAATTGGATAATTTGTCTATAATTCCAACTACACAAGAAACATTAGATGCTTATGTCGTACCATTAGCAATGACGAAGGCTAGTCTTAATAACTTGCCTATTCCAGAATATGAAATAATAACTGAAAAAATAACTCCTCCTGTTATTGCATATCCAATAAATCCTTATACTTCAAAATTTGAAATTGTTGGTATTAACGATGATTTAAAGAAAAAGCTTAACTCTGTTACAATGAATGGAAAATACGCAACATTATGTCAAAAATTGCCGGAGGACTATCGCATTGATGTAGTACGCTCAATAATGGGAAAAACTTTGGTTGAAGAGTATAAGGAATTTGTTAAGTTGATATATGAAGTATTTAAAATTCCTTTAATGAATATTAGAGTAATTGTCACGTCCACGAACTATTTACTATCTTCTATAGAACCATTGCGGCTAGATGAATTAACCTTAAAGGAAAAGAAAGTTATTGAGGAGATTGGAACATGGCAAAGATAGCAGTATTCACAGAAAGGTACACAATAAGAAGTTCAGTTGAACTAGCGGCTTTAACAAATTTTCGAATGGCAGCTTTTGAATTGGGTCATCAATTAAATTTTATCTTTCGAAATGAGTTGAAATATCTTTGCAATTATGACGCGATATTTATTAGGGCTTTAACAGATCCCTTGAATACGAGTTATGTTGTTGTACGGATGGCTGAGATGAAAGGTATTAGAGTTGTTGACCAGTCAGAAAGTATAAGAATTTGTTGCGATAAAGTAAATATGTATAAAAGATTAATTAATAATAATATTCCTATGCCTCAAACAACATTTTTAAATACAAATGAAGTAAACAAGGAAAACGCTAAAGAATTATTTGATACATTCGGGATACCTCTTGTTCTTAAAGCTCCAAACTCTAGTTTCTCAGCATATGTGGAGAAGGTAAATTCTGTAGAGGAATTTCTCAAGGTGGGTAAAAAGTTTCTTAGGCGGGCAGATAGAATTGTTGTTCAACAATATTTTCCTAGTAATTTTGATTGGCGTGTAATAACTTTAAACGGTCGCGCATTAGCTGCTGTTAAGTATGTGTTTGCACAAAATACTTGGAGGTTAATGGATCGATCTGAGGATGGTCAAATGGCAAGCGTAATAGGAGTTAAGCTTCAAGATGCTGACCCTAAGCTATTAGATATTGCTATTTCTGCTGCGAATGCTATAGGAAATAGTCTATATGGGATAGATCTTAAAGAGGTTGATGGTGAGTATTATGTTATTGAAGTTAACGACAACCCAAATATTGATGCTGGAAATGAGGACCAATATAGTCCAAATATATATAAAAATATCATACAGTTTTTAGTTGGCGAAGAGATGACATGATTAGTTATGTTGAGGCATCACTTAGGGATTTTAAATTAATATCAGATATAGAGAAGCAATGTTTTAATCAATATGATTGCTTCTCTAATAAAACAATAAAATATTTTTTTAAAAATCCGCACAATACAATAATTTTAGACTTAATAAAATATAATGAGAATGTAGCTGGTTACTCGGTTTATTTTACTAGAAAAAATAGCAAAAAAATAAGATTATACTCGATATGTATTTCTCCAGAGTTCAGAGGAAAAAAAATAGCTTCTTACTATTTAAAACAACGCATTCATTATTTTTCGGAATACTATTTTCAACTTAGTCTTGAAGTAAGAGTTTCTAATATAGGCGCATTAAAATTGTACCAATCTCTAGGTTTTCAAGAGCAAGAAATATTGAAGAATTACTATGCTGATGGCGAAGATGGGCTGCGCTTAATTAAAAAATTACTTTAAGGCGGTATTTTTCACAATATCAACTTTTCTTATTCTGTGCTTATCTCTCTTTTTAACTGTAAAGGTAATGTCATTGTGCTCCCAAGGGGAGCCCTCTTTAATTAGAGCATTATGACCGTAAAGCCAACCGCCAATGGTTTCGTACTCTTCGGTGTCTAAATCAATATTCAATAAATTGTTAACCTCAGTTATTAATACTTTCCCATCGACAATTACATGAAGATTATCAATAATCTCAATTTCTGATTTTTCCTCTGAATCGAATTCATCCCTTATCTCTCCAACAATTTCTTCGAGAATGTCTTCAATTGTAACTAATCCAGATGTTCCCCCATATTCATCTGTAAGGATTGCAAGGTGTACACGCTGTTTTTGCATCTCTTTTAGGAGGGATTTTATTGGTGTAGCATCAGAGACTGTGTATACTGGTCGAGTAATTAAAGGTAAATTTACATTAGGATTATCTGCATATCTAAGAAAGAATTCTTTGGTATTAACTATACCGACAATATTATCTTTATTATCTAACACTACAGGAAATCTAGTATATTGTTCCTCTTTAATGATTCTTAAATTCTCTTGTAAGCTTTTATTTTGATATAAACATACCATGTCCGTTCTTGGAACCATTATTTCATGAGCTGATAGTTCGTCAAATTCAAATATCCGATTAACATACTTGAATTCTGATTGGTTAATTTCTCCGCTTTGGTAGCTCTGTGATAAAATAATACGTAACTCCTCTTCGGAATGGGCTTCTTCATGTTCTTTTATGGGTGTAAGTCCAAATAAACGAACAAATAGATTTGCCGAACCATTTAAAGCCCAAATTATTGGATACATAGCCTTATAAAATATAATTAGAGGTCCGGCCAATTTCATACTAACAGCTTCAGCTTTTTGGATTGCTATAGTCTTTGGTGTTAATTCCCCTAATACAACATGTAAAAATGTAATTATCGAAAAAGCAATTATAAATGATAAAACTGAACTTACTGCTTCAGGAAAATTAAAAAAATCAATAACGGGATGTAAAATTCTTTCAACTGTTGGTTCCCCTAACCAACCTAAACCTAAGGCAGTTATTGTAATACCAAGTTGACAGGCTGAGAGGTAGCCATCCAGATTATTAGTTACTTTTTTAACATTTATGGCTTTTTTATTTCCTTCAATTATAAGTTGGTCAATTCTACTAGCCCTTATTTTAACTATAGCGAATTCTGTTGCTACAAAAAACGAAGTAATTGCGACTAATAATATTACTAAAATTATATTAACTATTAACATTTATAAATTCC
>JBFXJF010000036.1:0-2853 GCA_050175155.1 Vulcanibacillus sp. | reverse complement strand
GTTACAAAGAAAGTGGCTGGTACATTTTTTTCTTTGAGAATATCGAGAATTTTGGTAGTATATCCATTCTCATACCCATTGTCAAAAGTAAGGTAAAGTTCCTTTTTACTTATATCACCAAGAAATATAGCATCGTACTTTTTAAGAATATCCAGATAACCTTCTTGTGATATGGAGGCTGGTTTACCTTCACTACTCTTTTTAAAGCCAAAATTGTATGAATCTTTGCCACTAGCAATGGTTGAATTAAGAAGAAAAATACTAACAAATAATAATAATGTGGTTGTGAAAATACCAAAACGTTTGCTCATGTATTTCTAGTTCCCTCCTTAAGATATACGTTAGTTAATCTAAGGTTTAGGATTTCACTAATAAGGAGAATCATCCAATAAAAATATGACCTTTTTCTACCATTTTTAATCTCTCCACCAAAAAGTTGTCGTTATATTCTCTCCACCTATAATACTCTCTCCTACCTTTGGAGTAGCTACTAACAGGTTTAATTTATTTGCTTCTTTTATAAGGCGTTCTATTGGTTCAGTCCATTCATGGATAGATAGACTAAATGTTCCCCAATGAATAGGAAGGAGAACCTTTCCTTTTAAATCTTGATGAGCTTGCAAAGATTGTTCAGGTATCATATGAACATATGGCCAATATTTGCTGTATTGAGCCATTTCAATCATCGTTATATCAAATGGACCATATTTATCGCCAATGGTCTTTAACTCTGGAAAATAACCTGTATCACCACTAAAATAGAGACGATGGTTATCTGCGATTATAACCCATGACGACCAAAGTGTTGTGTTTCTATTTATCAATCCCCTACCAGAAAAGTGTTGAGATGGTGTGGAAATGATTTTAAGATTTTTATCTAGATTAACCTCTTCCCACCAATTAAATTCTGTAATTTTATTTGCAGAAACTCCCCAGGTTTTTAAATACTTAGCAAGTCCAATTGGAACGTAAAAATGACTCACGTTCTTCTGAATTGATTTAATAGTTTTATAATCGAGATGATCATAATGGTCATGAGATATAATTACTAAATCAATTTTTGGTAAATCTTCTGGACTAATCGGAAATTCTTTGTGAAATCTTATAGGTGAAAATATGGGGAACGGTGATACCTTTTTGCTAAAAATTGGGTCAGTTAGAATAATATAACCCTCAATTTCAACTAAAACTGAAGAATGTCCTAGCCATGTTAAACGAAGTCCCTGTTTGCAAGATTCTTTAAAAGATTCATTATTTAATTTTATTAGAGGTAAATTTTTTTTGGGGACTCTTTGTTGTTTTCCAAATATAAATTCTTTTTGTAAAGAAATGAATTCCTTGAAATTGATTTTTGTCTTTGGTGTAAAAAGATTATAAAATTTTGGTTTAGTATCATGTAATTTTTTCATTTTAATATTAGATATATTCCTTTCATTAACCTTTTGTAAATAATTCAATAGCTTTCATAGCTATTCTTTTTCCAAATATTCTTGCTCTCTTTTTCTGTTCTTCATCTCCATTTTTTATACAGACAATTCCATAGTGAGTGATAGGATGCCCTTCTGCTGTACCACCAGAATAAATAAGCATTCCCTTAACTAACATATGTCCAGCTAATGTTAGAAGAGCAAAATCGGCTCCACCGCCAATAGTGTTTTCAGTTGCGAAAGCAGCCCCCAATTTCCCACCTAATTTACATGCTTTAGAGTCTTCATCAAACCATTTTTTAATTTGCCAAGATAAGTTAGCATAATAGGTAGGACATCCAAATATTACTGCATCTGAATTATTTATATAATCATAATCAACGTTATCAATACTCATACATCTAACTTCAACTTCTCCAGCATCTCTTGCACCTTCTGCTATTATTTCAGCTATTCCTTTAGTATTTCCTGTTTTACTGTGGTATAAGATAGTTAACTTCATTTTATGATTTCCCCTCTATAATATCTATTTTACTTAATATATTACTATAAAAAATGAATATTATAAAAACTTAATCAATTTATAAATAAATAAACACGATTAGCCTGTCAATATAAGTAATTAGTCTAATCATGTCAAAATAGATAATATATACTTACAATTAATCCACTAAAATAAAGGCTTTTTGTCACTTACTGCGCTTACCCGGGAAAACAGTCTATGCTAGATATTATTAGGAAGTTTATTATAATTATTGATGATTTCACTGTATCGAAAACATGAGGTTAGATGATCATTAACTATTCCGACCGCTTGAAGATGGGAGTATATAATAATCGAGCCAATAAATTTAAATCCTCTATTTCGTAAATCCAAACTTATACTATCTGATAAGTCAGTTGATGCTGGTATTTTAGAGATGTCATCGTATTTATTGATAACTGGTTTGAACCCTACATAGTTCCATAGGTATCTGCTAAAACTCCCGAATTCTTTTTGAATCTCCAGAAATTTAATTGCGTTATTTATTGAAGCCTTTATTTTATTGCGATTTCTAATTATCCCAGGATTATTAATCAATTCCTCAATCTTATCATGATCGTATTTAGCAACTTTTATTGGGTCGAAATTATCATAGGCTTCTCTATAAGCTTCTCTTCTATTTAATATCGTTAACCAACTGAGGCCGGCTTGTGCAGATTCAAGAACAATAAATTCAAAATGTTTAGTATCATCTAATACTGGTACTCCCCACTCCTGATCATGATATTTAATATAACTATCAGTTTTTTCACACCATGGGCATCTATTCATATTAAAGTTCCTCCTTTGGTAAATAAGGGAATGTAGTTATTTATAAAAAAACGATAATTAAAGGGTTAAAAAAATCCTACCTCCACTGAGTTCAGCGGAGGTAGGATAAAC
>JBFXJF010000035.1:0-15810 GCA_050175155.1 Vulcanibacillus sp. | reverse complement strand
TGCAAATGTCAACATGAAATTAGGTCACCTCAGCAATATGAAATTAGGTCACTCTTATTTAAACAACCATTCTTTGGTTTCTTTTAAACGGTAAGAGTCACCCTTGATATTAATGACATATGCTTTATGTGTAAGTCGATCAACCATCGCTGCCGTTAATGTTGGGTCATTAAATATTTCTTGCCATCGATTAAAAGTCAGATTGGTTGTGATGATTAAGGACTTGGTTTCATTTCTCATTGACAGTAGATTAAATAATAATTCACTGCCTTGTTTATCAAAGGAAATGTACCCTAATTCATCTAAGATAACTAAATCATATGAAACAAATCTTTTTTTATAATTAGTTAATTGATTTAAGTTCATACTTTCTTTAAGTTCAGTTATTAAATTGGGTACAGTAATATAAAGAACACTTTTATTTTCCATGCAGGCTTTAATACCCAAACCAATGGCGGTATGGGTTTTTCCAACGCCTGGATTACCAACAAAAATAATGTTTCTGCCTTGGCTAATAAAACTTAAGTTTTGGAGTTCTCTAATTTTGTTAGCCACATCAAGCGGAAAAGCATCATATTTTAAATCGATTAAAAGTTTAAGATAAGGGAATTTAGCTGATTTAATTCGCCTATTAACACTGTTTTGGTCGCGCGCTTCATTTTCTTTGGTCAAAATATAGTTAAGAAATTGTTCATAACTATATTGTTTATCCAACGATTCATTTATAACTTCTAAGTAATTATATTTAATAAAAGGAAGACGTAATCTGTTTGCCAACTTTTCGATATCATTCAAATTGAATTACCTCCTGATTAAATAAATTGGCAGTGTAATTCAATTGTTTGATACTGGTTTTATCCACATCACTGAGCAATTGCTCATTAAAATATTCCATTGTTCGTCGATATTTAGATTTTTTAATTAATCCTATTTCCATTCCTATCTCATAAACATCATCAAAGGCATCGGTGTCTTTTAAATAGTGTAGAAAGTCTCTGGGATTTGTGCTAAAATATTGGTTGAAGATGGTTTGTAAGATTTCCGGAGCTTGTTTAAGAGCGTATGAATTTTTTAAAGCTTTGGGTTTTTTTAGGAGCGTACCAATATAGTGCTTTATATTGATAGAATGTTCTCCTCTACCATCTTTTTTATTATGTGTGGCGATTAAATTAGCTTTATCATCATAAATAATGATTCGATTAGTATAAACAATACATAAAACTTGGCAGTCTACGTATTTATCAGGAATTGAATAGAAATTACCATCAAGAGAAATCAAAGAATAGCTATTAGCCTTCGCGTATTGCATTCTTCCTAGTTGAAACGGATGAATTGGCAAAGCGAGTAAAAATTGTTTTTCTTTAATAAATTCATCCATATAAGGTGAATTTCGCTTATCTAGTTCATGTTCATAATATTGAAAGAGATCCGTTTCAGAATCAAACTTATATTTAAGGCAAAACAAATCACGCCTAATAACCTTCCCGCTGTTTTCAACGTGTCCTTTTTCGTTACCACTACTAGGATTACAAGTTTCGATTTTAAATCCGTAATAGTTGCTAATTTTGATTAATTCATTAGTATATTCTTTTTCATTTTTAAAACAGAATCTTTTCACGACATTGCTCATGTTATCGAATACCATTGTTTTAAAAGCGCCTTCGCAAAAAGAAAAGAACTGAACAATACTGTCTAAGAAACTTTCCATTTTCTCGTTTTTATATAATAAGCCAAAGATGATATTGCTTTTTGGAATAGATATTGTGGCTTGATGATAAATTTTGTTTTCTTCATTGATGATCAGCTTAATTTGGTGAAAGTCATATTGAGCAACTTCACCATATTCATACCATTGTTTTATAAAACATTCCTTTTGTTTTTGTTTGTATTCTCGATATTTCGACCTAATCGTCGTTTCACTAACTTTAAAGCCTTCTTTGATTAATGTTCGGAAGAGTAGTGCCGCCGTTAATTGTTGTTTATTTGACCCCAAATCTTGATTTCTTTCGTCATTAACTTTAATTAGCTCATTAAATCTTGTTTGGACTTCTTTATTAAAAGCAGGACAAACTTTGGAATATTTTCTTCTAGAAGGTTTAGCACAAATGGCTTCTTGCATCATGGCTATTTGGGTTTGGTCAGTTTCTTGATTTAATTGTTTCATTAGTTGTTCATAATCTTTTAAGTACTTGTTCACAGTGTCTTTAGAAATACCCAGTTCTTTAGCAATACTTCGGTTAGATTGTCCATCTTTGTGACGAACAATAATTTCATTCTTTTGAAAAATATTAATCACCCCATTCACCTCACAATCAATGATTATGAGTTTATTTTATCATAGGTGACCTAATTTCATATTGCTGTTTTCTCTGCTTTTGACCTAATTTCATTTTAGCATAAGCATCTCTGCCATTGCCTCAAAAATGTTATACGCTACTTCAGCTGACATAGCAAAAAACTCACGTTTTCTTTGTTTACCATCGACCTCTTCTTTTGTACGCAACGTTGGATTTAGAGCATCTATCATCTTATGAAGTTTTAAATCGTCTAGCCTTTCATTCACTTCATAAGTTGCATAAATTCTAAATGAATAAGGAAGACCTGGATTACTGTTAAGTCTATCAACTCTATCAATTACATCGTCTGCATAACCAATTTTAACGAACTGAGGAAATGATGGATTTGTTAATATGTATATTACCTTTTTATTCATACAATCACTCCTTAAAAGTAACTTGACCATTCATTAGTAATGGTAATAAGAAATCTCTAAGAGATGTAAGCTCTTGATTTTCTTTAATTATAGAGAACTTTCTTTCAAGCAAAGGAAGAACTATATTAGAAAATTGTTTCAGAATGTTATTAGTTGGAACTGCAAATTTAATATTTTTTAAATCATCGTTATTGACGCCTTCTTGAGTAGCTCCATGTGATAATACATCTTTATAATTTTCAAACCAGACACTATTTACGATGCAATGAATAAATGATAATGAATCGACACTGCATTTTAAGCCTTGAAAACCCGTAGACAAAATATATTTTTCGATAAACCAATCAGAATTATTCGGTATTGTAAGATGTTTAATCGAATTCTTCATTTTTGCAAACCATACTGAATACTTAATCGGTTGCATATTCGCCCTATTTTCACGATTATCATATGTTACATTTTCGCCTTCTGTGATGTTTTCTCCATCTATATTTGCAGTTGGTAAATAATTTTTATAATCAAAATAATCAACTCCTGCCTTGATGTCTTTACAAAGAGTACTGTCCATTAAATTTTCTACTTTCCATCCTTCAGGAATCTCTCTTTTTAATTCCTTGTTATAAACCATTTTTCCACCTGAAGATTTATAAGGTTTACCATCTTCATTTGGAAATTCAAATTGCAGGAACCAATAATCATATAAAGTTTTAGCCATTGATTCTAATTCAGCATTGATTTTGTTGTTGTTTACGATTTTTTTATCTATAAAGCTTAAAATAAAACCAACTTTCTTTTGCCTTATTAATTCAGGTAAATCAAATTCTATTTTTTTTACAATATCCATAGAGGGAAAATTAGGAATAGTTGAATCACCTGTTCCTGAAGTTATTTTCTTCATTATTAAACTCTTAAATAAATACAAAAAGTAATTATCATCAATGACATCATTATTTAATCTAACCCTTAATAAAGCTTGATTTATTACTCCATGTTCAGCATTATTTGATAATTGATATATTGCGCCATAATTCACACCAGAACATGATATCAAAAAATCATTTGGTTTAACTTCAAATCTAAACATTGAATTAACAAAATACTCTCTTGAGATGTAATAATGTCCTAAAGTTTCATCCTGTTCAAGTGGGACACTTTGCTCGTACACTTTTATTGTATCTTTACCTTTTGGAACAAATAATGTTTTTTTTAAAGCACTACCGAATGGTCCTCTTAAAAAACCATCTTTCTTTTTTACAACTTGCTCGAAACTATAAATCATATTCTAACTCCTCCAGTTGACTCCTAATTACATCTTCTAGAGATTTTCCTTCTGCAAACAAGGAAGTCAATTTCGATTTAAACTCACTCATTTTTTGTTCAAATTCTTTTGGAGTTAATTCACTATATTCAATCTTGACATCAAAATATTGACCTGCACTAAAGGAATAGTTTTTTTCTTTAATTTTGTCGTATGTAACATATATAGAGAAATCCTGTTCTATCTCATATTGAACAAATGTTCTTACTATTTTATCTAGTTCTTCTTTAGATAGAACTATTTTTTGGTTTTTACCGACTTTTATTTTTTTACCGAGCTTAGATGCATCCATTAATAATACTTCGCCATTTGTATTTGATTTATCAATAAATAAAACAGAAACATTTGTGCCAGTATTTGCAAATATATTTGATGGCATAGAAATGACTCCTCTAAGCCATTTATTATCTATAATTTGCTGTCTAATAGATTTTTCAATTCCCGCTTGTGCTGTTATAAATCCAGTTGGAACTACAATAGCAGCCTTACCACCATCTTTTAGAGAATACAAAATATGTTGAATGAAGCAAAGATAAATTGCCATCGATTCCTTTTTAGCGTTTGCTATCTTAGGTATTCCTGCAAAAAATCTTGATGTTTTTTCCCATTTAGTCTCAATTTTATCTCTTGTTGAAGAGAAGTCTGTTTTAAATGGAGGATTAGAAGTTATAAAATCAAATTTCTTAATCCCTGAGGTATCATCACCTTTAATTCTAAAGTGAGCAGGAGTTTCTAACGTATCACCTTCAATAATATTTTCTAATGATTCTTTTAAACCATTTAGAAGCATATTAATTCTTAAAAATCGTGAAGACTTTTGAGAAATATCTTGTGTATATACTCTTGCCTTATTTCCAAATTTCCCATCACCAAGTTCATTTGCCAAATGAAGCACAAGAGAACCTGAGCCAGCAGATGGATCGTAAATCTCATAAATTTTATCTTCAACTGGTGACATATGTACTAAGATTTTACCTATAGCACTTGATAATGCTTGTGGTGTGAAATATTCTGCATAAGTTCCACTAGCAACATTATAGTTTTGAATTAAGTACTCAAAAATTGTACTAAAGAAGTCATAGTTACCTTCAATAGTTATACCAAAATCGAATCTGTCTCTAGTGATATATGAGAAGGTATTTCTTGCAAATGCATTTCTTTTTGAAGCTTCAACCTTATCACAGATTTCAGAAAATAAAGGTTTCTTTTCACCATCAGCTGTTTCTACGCTGAATGATTGATTTTCTTTGTAATTTGAAATTCTAACCAATGTTTTATCAAATTGATTATAGAAATTATCGTCCTTGATATGTTGGACTAAATAATCAATTGTGTCTTCATATTTGAATGCTACATCTTGTGGATAAGCTGCATAGAAAGCATCAAGCATGTCATCTTCATTTGTGATTACTGATTGATAGTCTAATCCTGTATCTTTACAAAACTTTTTAAGGTTCGCCATAAACTTATCATTTAAAAACTTATAGAGGAATACTGAAGTAACTACCACTTCTTCATAAGCCGTATTGGATAATCCATTTGTTGAACATAGACCTTGTAAATCATCAATAATTGACTTTATATTTTTCTCTAATTCTACATAATTTGGCATATTTTTATTTCTCCTAAATGCTTTCTTTATAAAGTAGTAAGTCTACATATAACATTTCAAGAATGTCGTCATATGAGTCTTTTATTTTCTTAAAAAGTTTCTCTTGAATTAAAATGACAGTTATCTTTGCTTTTGTAGCATCCACAAACCCTTTTTTACCTTGTAAGATTAAAGCATCGTCATAGATTGTCTCCTTAATGTTGTCGTAAATAATTTTTAAAAAACTTTCGATATCTGATCTATCAATAGTAGTTTCAAGAACAGTATCACTTAATGTTTTAACGAATGCAAAGCTTCCACCAAAGGCTTGAGAAAGTCTTTCGTTTTCGTCATTTATTCTTTTAGATTCTTCAAGAGCTGTTCTTAATTCATCTGACAACTCATCAATTGTTGCATAATCGAACACTTGAAGCTTCTCAAAAATTTTCTTAAGTAATTCTTCGAGCTTTTGAACCTTGATATCTTTCTTGTTTTTATTCTTTTGAACTTCTTTCTGTAGTTCAGTAAGTACATCTTTTACTTTATTAAAGTCCTCATCCTTTAGCATAAATTTTCCTAAGTCAAGGATAGTGATTTTTGTTTTTATAAACTCATAAACCACTTTGATAACTTCTTCATTATTCATGATATCAAGAGTATCGATTACCTTGCTTGATAAATTGATAAATGAAATTCTATCATTAACTGTCTTTAAATATTTATTAACCTTATCATCATCAATCAATTTAGAGTATTCTTCTGCTCTTGAAAGTTTGAATTCAACTGAGCAATCTTTTACTCCAATTAAAAGCTTTCTTATCTTTAGTAAAGCTTCTTTGTTAAAGTACTTCATCATATTTACAAACAATTCTATGTTATCAACAGGAATGAATTGTTTTAAATCAGCTAAAAGCTTATCAAGTTTTCTTTTGATATCTTCTTTATCAACTACAAGACCAGACAAAGATACTTCATCATCGCCATCTTCATTCATATCAGCTTCAAGTTCTTTAATATAGGCATCGAGAGTGCTGTTGTATTCTTTTTCGATGTCAACAAAGTCTACGATATAACCATATTGATAAACTTTACCTGACGGACTCTTATATGGCCTATTAACACGAGAGATTGTTTGAAGTAAGCTTTGTGCATGTGGTCCTCGTAAAAGGTACATTTTCTTTAATCGTTTGACGTCATATCCAGTCGTCAGCATGTAATGAACAACTAATATATCAGGGAATCCATTTTCTCTGAAATTGATTTGATGTTTTATGTTTAAATCACTTTGAATGGCATTATTTTCACTATCCGACATGACTAGGCCACTTGTTAATTTACTATTGCTCTTAAACCAATCATTGATTTTTCTTGCTTGATCATTAGAACGGCAAACAATCATTCCACCAATCGTATTATCAGAATTAACAAGTCTAAATTGTCTAAAGTCTTTCTCAATATACTTGGAAACGCCTTCAATATAGTCATCGGATTCATACACATCTTTGCTGTCAAGGTCTTGGTTTTCTATATCAAGATTTTCTTTGATTTCTGCTTTTGCGGCTGTATCAATTTGTTCTTTTTTAATTCTTAATGTATAACCATCAGCGATTGATTTATCATAGAAATATTTGTGAATGTAATCACCAAATTTTAGGTTAGAACGCTCCTTCTTAGATAATAATGGAGTTCCAGTCATAGCAATGTAAATACCACTTGAATCACATGTCATTAGGTTCTTAAAGAACTCACCATGAACATTATACGATCTATGTGCTTCATCAACAAAAAAGATTCTTTGAACTTTCACATTGTAAACATTCTTGATGACTGGCATTTTTGATTCTTCCATCAACTTATGAATGTTAACAATACAAATCGTACCAATGCCATCATTATCTTCATCAAGAGGTTTCTTTAGTTCTTTTGCAAATTCAGCCTTGCCTGAAACGATTGTTACTACAAAACCTCTGTTCGTAAATTCAGTTTTTGCTTGATTCATTAAATCAAGTCTATCTACGATAAAGAAGAATCTAGTGTTAACATTTTTTTTGGAAAAATAATCAGTGATGACTTTTAATGAATATGCAGAAAGTGCGGTCTTACCTGAACCTTGAGTGTGCCAAATAATACCATTTTTATCCTTCTCACTAAATCTCTTAACAATAGCTCTTGTGGCAAAGAATTGAGGATATCTCATGATGTGTTTTTGCTTGATTGGAATTTCCTCATCTATATTTGTTGAATCGTTATGTACTTTCCTAATTTCTGTTAAGAACATGATTCCATAGCGTAGCATGTAGAAAAATCTCTCTTTATCAAAAAGAGATGTAATAAATCTATTACATGGTGTAAGATCTGAAAGGTTAGTATTAAACTCTTGTGTTTCAGTTTCATCCGGATTATATCCACCATCTTTTACTACAAGCTTGACTGTAGCTTCATCAATTTCCTTAAACTTATATCTGGAATGGTACTCTTTGATATCTTCTCTAAAAAAGGAAAATGTCGTACTTTGGCCATTTGGAGTTGCATAGAATGATCCTGCTTTAACTTCATCAGCAATGTCATCATCGAAGTCTTCGTATTCCATGTTGTTTGAAAAAGAGATAATTTGCATTAGATTGAAATACTTTTTATAGTCATCGTTCTTTAATCTCTTATTAATCATTCTTTCAAATTCAACTTGAATTCCACCACTGTTATCAGGATGTTTTACTTCCAAGAATGCCAAAGGCACACCATTGATGAGAATGTTGATGTCAGGTCTGAATGATCCTTCTTCTGTTCCTTCTTTTACACTAAATGGTAGTTCATCCACAATAGCAAAATCATTGTTATTATAATCGTCCAAATCCATTAATCTAATTGGATGTTCAGAAGAAAGTAGTCTTTTATAAAATTCTCTTCCTAAGTCGTTGTTTTTAATTAGAGTATTAATCTCAGCTAAAAGAGCAAATAATTCATCGTTTTGAATTTGTCTTTTATTGATTCTTTCTAAGGATGCTTTAAATCTATCTATAAAAATCTTAGTATCGAAATCAATTCTAGCACCTCTTAGTGATTGATATTCATAACCCAATCTTAAAAATTGAATAGTGGCAGGAAATTTAACTCTCGTATCTTCATTAAAATGTAACATTATTCTTTCCCCTCCAAATCAATTTTATTTTGCTTGCAAAACTCAACTATTTTTCGTTTGATTTTAGTTGTAGGTTCATGCTTACCAGTTTCCCACCTATTAATAGAAGCATAAGAAACGCCTAAAAGACCTGCTAATTCTTCTTGTGTAATAATTAGCTTCTCTCTTATTTCTTTAACTAGTTTTTTATAATTCATAATTATCTCCTTTGCTTGTAGACATCTTGTAGTAAGTATAGCACTTTTCTATCAAATTGTCTATAGAATATAAAATTAATCTCTTTTTTATTCTTAATTTTCTCAAATTGTAAAAAGTGAGATAATCGTTAAATAGTTGATAAATCGTTAAATTGTTGATATGAAAAGTAAAAAGAGACCAATAAATAGACTGCATTATGACTACGACTGGTTTCTTAAAAATTGGCGGATAGGAGTTTTTTCCATTTCTGTCAAAGAAAAAAGGCTTGATAACATTACAGTGATATAATAAAAGTAGACAGTTAAATACAAATTGACCTCTTTTTAGAAAAATACACAATAATTAAATATTTCAAATTTAAACAAGTAATAATTAAATAGTGCAATTTCAAACAAGCAATAATTAAATAGTGCAACATGAATAAAAGCAAAAAAGCTCTAAAGATGGTTCTTTCTACCAATTTTAGAGCTTTTTCTCTTATTTTTACCCAAAATAAGCCTATTTAATGAAAAAACTTTGATATTTGTTGTATCAAAGTTAGCGTTCTTATATGGAAGTTCCAGTTAGATTTGAATCATTAGTCTTAATACTATAAATTCATTTTCATTATGCACCGAAAGAATAGTGAGAAGCAGAACTCTTCTACACATAAAAATAAATATTAACAAATATTACTATAATGGGAATATAGAAACTGATAGCTTAAATAATTGCTTTTTAAAAAAACTTGAATTCTGTTCAAATTTGTACAACTATTTTTGAGAGACCTTTTAAAATTAAAGAAGAAACAAGATCTGGATCGTCTGATCTAAATAATTCGAAGTTTTCTTGATTTGTTAATCCGTTGTTTAAATCTGATATTTTAATTTTTCTAATGAGTTGTGCTATTTTGCTAAAATCCATCGATTTTAAATCATTGTTTACTGCATACTTATTATACTCATTAAAGAATTCTTGTTTTTGTTTTACTTGATAGTCATTTGAAATTATGGTTTGTTCAGGCTGTTGATCTATCAACTTGATAATTTCAGAGACTATGCCACCAAAAGCTCCTAAAAGAAATATTGACTTCTTATTTTTTATAGCAATCAGAAATTCCTCTAAAACTCCAGGCATTACACCTAAATACCCTTGATCTTTTCCCCCTATAAAAATACTTGCGGTTACTATTTGAGAAGCTTGCTCTCTAATTTTTGTTAGAGAGAGACTCTCGTTAATTTCGTCAATATCTGATGTAACAATCGGATCAATAGATTTTAGATTAGCCACACTTGCAACACTGGCTAATTGAGATTTACTAATATTGTTTGAACTCTTTTTCAAGTACAAATACTCTAATGAATCTTTTGATATTCCTTCTTTTTCTTCAATCCATTCTTTATATGTTTTTAATTGTTCAATCAGGATATCAAGAAAATTAAATTTGGGGTAAATAATACTACCTGTATAAACCAATTTCGATCCACTTGCTATCAAATATCTTGATATGTTTACCAACATTTCTTGACTTCTATAAAGTTTATCTTTTGAATCGCTCATATCTGATGATTCAGATATAGAAAAGGATATCGCGTGTCCATTTAACATCTCTCTATAGTTTTTTGTTGATGTCACATAAAGTATAGGAGTCAAAAAAGATTTGTTCGGATTCTGGGTTTTTAATATATGAACTTCTTCATTTCCCAAGATAGGGTTTGGGTAAATAATCACTTCCTTTGTGTTATCACCAAAGGCCATTGTAAGAAGTTCTGGCGGGTATGGTATCACTCGGGTTTTGCTGAAATCAGAATGAAAAAACTCGACGATTGATTGATTTTTTTGCTTGAAATATTCTAATCGGATAGATTCTTTCAGTATTTCAAAGATTAATTTAAAGTAATTAATGTTTTTTTCAACCCTAATTGTTTTTGTATTACCCATATAAGGAAAACTTCGATTTTCACCTTTTTCAAGATAATCCACTAAAACTATTGGTCTTTCATATTTTTTTGCAAGCATAAGCTCTCTTCTACAAAATTCTCTACTCGAATATCCATCTGTATGTAAAACTACTAATGCAGATTTCTTAAGATTATCTTCAATTATAATATCAAATCTTTCACCATAATGAATATCATTTTCATCAAAAAAAACTTTTACCGGTGATTTACTATTCGAAATATACTTAATAATATTCTTAGCTATATCTTCCCCTTTAGTCCTTTTTGCATGACTTAAGAATAATGGTATATCGATTTTTTCAGTTTTACTATTGTTAAAAACAATTCTATAAATTGAATAAGCTGCTGCAAGTAAAAATTTATCAAATTTTGTCTTATCATCTTCAATATAAAAATTTAATAATTTAAAACTTTCAAAAGTAATAAAAGCATATGACGAAAATTTGATTGGTACTAAATGATAGGATTCTTGTTTGACATATTTTTCTAGTTCGATAAAAATTGGTTCCCAAAGTTTTCTATTTATAATCATGTTGTCATCAACAAAAACAAAGTAGATGGTGCTTATTGAACTGGACTTCATAAGATTTGGGTCTGGTTTTGTTAAAAAGTAAACAGGAATATTCAAATTATAATCAATAGCGATGTCTTCGTTTCTCATAAAGTTTTGATAAATTAGTTCAGCATAGTCATTGCCCTTTTCAAAAGCCGAATCCCAAATTAGTTTAATTTCTAAAGGACGTTTATAATACATATTAAAACCATCTGGTCTCATCATCACTACGGTTTCGTCCAAACATTGATCTGCTTAAATTAGGATTGATTTGTGTTCGTCTTAAAAAAGATTCATGTATTATTTTTTGGTAAAAGTTTGGATTATCTGACCAATCGTAAATGCTAACGTACTTATTATCGAGATTATCTGCTAATCTTGGAGGAATTGTATATTTATTAAAAGGGGTTCCCTTACCAAAATCCTCTCTCATTGGCAATATAATACCTATTACCCCAGACCGCGGATTACTGCTCGTATCTCTCATACTTGAATAGATTTCCCAATCAACATGTTTTCTTTTCCATGTGTTTTTTCCTATTAAAACAATTGTTACGGTTGAGTCTCGTAAGTAGTTATCTCTTATTATTTGACGAGTATATTCCGTATTGTTGTTTGGATCAATATCACCTATTTGAACAGATCTAGATATTGCATACTCATTATCTAACATATCCTCTAGTTTATTCTTATAATATTGGTCCTCATAATGATAATAACTTATAAAAATTTTGTGTCTTGGATATTCCATATTAAATGCCTCCCTAATAATATCTATTAATTTGGATATTCTTGTTTAATTATATTTTCTATCTATTATTTTGATCGATGGTTTTTATAAATACTATACAACTTGTTATAATCCATCTAAACTAAACGTTATTGAAATATACTATTTTTCATTATGAACAGAATGAAAGATGCTTTCAACGACAATCAAATGACCATCTCATTTCTTGACTTTTACTATGGTATGTAGGAAATCAATAACTTTCTTTATTATAGAGTACAATTTTTAAATTAAACTATTACAGTGATTTCACTTGCTGTTACTTTCATAATTTATCTTTTTTGTATTAAACACAAATAAATATAACTAATTCTTAATAAAAGTTTGATAGATTCAGAGAAATTTTTTTGCTCACATTTCTCTTATATTTTTGTAAAATATTCAATATATTTTAAAGTAAAAATATAAAAGTGTTTCTGCTAGAGGAAAACTATATTATTTAGTAATAAATGATTTTGGTATAGAATCCAATCCTAACCTAGTCATATATTGAGAAAATCTTTGTTGTACTTTTTGGGAATATGGTGGAAGTACTCGTCCTATTCTACTATATTTATATTTATTTTCACCGTTAACTTTCTCAAAACTTTTTGTTGAAACGTCATACTTAACTACATCTAAATCTTTAAGATTAAACTGTATAATTTTTTGACCCGCAATATAAGGAATTGTAACATTCACATCATTATATAATAGTTCCAAATAATTCCCTAAAAATGGTGAAGGGTGTTCATGCTCAGTACAACATTTAGAGCATATTTTTTTATTTAAAAAATCTATTTCAGTTATGGATTTTCCACTTACAACATACACAGTAACATCACCATTTATTCGTGCTGTATCACAATCTGCTCGCACATTAATACAATATTTTTCGCCATTAGAGTACAAATCACCAGACATAACTGAATTTTTATCTATCTTTTCATCAGGAATATATCTAGAATTTTCTAATAAACGTTTATAATCATTAATATCACTTTCATTTAAACCATCAATAACTTTCAAGTAATCCTCTTTTGCAAATTCGGTTATATTCCCCATTCTATTTTTGATACCATTAAAAATGAAATGAGCAAATTCGATTGAAACTTCACTTAATCTGTTTTTTTCTTCTTTCATTTCTGGGTTTATATTCTTTTCATCGCGAATTGAACACCAAAGTGATTTTATCCAAGTATTATTAGAAATAATCATATCTGCAAAAAAATCAATTTTTGCACGTTGAATTTCTTGATTAATATAATCAAATATTTTTACACTTGGCATTTTATTATACCACTCATTAATGACATTTTTTAAATCACTCTTTTTATTTGATATATGCAATAAAGACTGCATTTTATCTTTAAGAGTTTTATTCTTTTCCTCAATTACTTTTTTTAAATTGGTTTCATCTTGTCTTGCGAATATTATAATAGGTAAATTATTACTTATAATATAAGAAATAAAATCAATATTTGAGTCAATGAGTTTCTCTACCTTTAGTTTATACTCTAGCTTTTCTTTTTCACTTTCAAATTCATTTTTTTCCTCCCATAGCACCCAATCCATAATCACCATAGAAATAGTGTATCGATTCTTCTGAAAAAAATCATTGGGTGGGATTTCTTTAAAAACCATGTGTAGATATTGACTTTCATTCATGCTTTTAATTAATTCTATACACTCTTTTTCGACATTATATTTATCATCAATATATACTAACATTCCATTATTACATTCCATTTTGCTATTCCTTTCCACTAAAATCAATAATAAAATTAGCGCCATTGAGGATTCTTTCTGGTTTTTTTGCTATTCGAATATCAAAATCATATTTATTTAATAATCTCTTAGAAATATATAACCCTAATCCTCGCCCCTTCACTCCTTTGCCTGAAAAGAAAGCATCAAAAACATATGGAGCATCTTCGGGTTCAATGCCCGGACCATTGTCAGCAAAGATAATTCGATTATTATGTTGATCAAAATTTATTAATATCTCGCGATTAAATATTTCTTCATTATCTAGCCAATATATAGAGTTATCTATTAAATTGCATATTGTTTGATAGATTACTGCATCAATGGTTTCCGCAATTATCGTTTTTGTTGCATTAATTAATTCTAAATTGATTGATTTTTTTATGAGTTTTTCCTTATACAAATTTGTTATTTCTATAATTTCATCATTTACTTTAATTTTTTTAATTCGTTGTTTGCTTGATACTAATAATTTCTGAATATTATCAAGTTGATGCAAGGCAATCTTATGTAAAAGTTTGGTATCAGAATTCACATTTTTTAGAATCTCAATATCTATTTGATTAGACAGATTATTTATTATTTCTTCTTCTCTCAATATTTTTGATCCTAGCTTAATCATCGATGAATAAAGCTCATGCGATGATATCTCTATAGACATGCCTGCACCAGCAAGTTGTTCGACGATATCGAGTTTTTGCTTATAAACAACCATGGTTTTATTATACTTTGCTTGTATTGAATGAATATCCTTTAGAAATTCAGGATTCTCTTTATTTTTGGACATAACTTGTTCTATTTGATTGGTTACAGTGTCTTCTTTTGCTTCATCAGCTTTTACACGGTTTAGTTCTCGCTTTTTTTGCATATCAAAATATTTCATTTTTACATACTCTAATATTAAACGGTAAATAGCCTTTAGTTTGTCAAACTCTAAACCCGAAATAATCAAACCTTCTCGGCTAGTCTTATCTTGAAAAGCAGGATTTTTTTCTCTAGATGTAAAAATTTGACCTACTAATTGCCCTTGACTAAAGTAATCACCTGCGCGTGTTTCAGCACGTAATTTTTCAATTTCCAACCAATCAATTCCTGCATTTCCATATGGTAAAACCCTTGCTCCATCTCTATATAAGTAAATATTATATTTTTTTAGAAAATTTCTTTGTTCCCGGTTTAATACGTTAAAATCTTTAAATGATTTTTTATCGAAATTAAAAATGTAAGTATTAAAACGAAAATCACCACATTTAGTAGATGTATCAAATAAATTTTGCTTTTTTCCTTGCTTGAAAGTTTCCCAGTTTCTAAATTCTTTAATGTTTGTTAAAATTTGACTAGTGTTCCCATTTGGACCACTTGTTAAATTAAAGCTTATATCCCCAGTCATTTCATTAAATAGTCCATCATCTATGCGATAAATCGCTTCGTTTTCTATTAGCGATTTTAGATACTCGATCTCAAAAGTGTTTATATCTGTTGGTTTCCCTTTATCATCTAGGAATGATAAAAGTTGGCTATCTCGATAAATTTTTATAGAAAATGCATTTTCATCAATTTGACTTTCTGCATATAGTTTAATAGGTGAAAAGGTTGTAATGTCTACAGCAAAATCCTTAATTTTATTCAATGTCCATTTATCAGTTAGATTTTCGATTATTATCACCGTTCCTGTATCATGATTTGTGTACAAAGAAAGCTCTTTTTTACTTGTTGATAAAAATTTTATTTTAATGTCGTTAAGTCCCAAATCCGACTGACTGTCGTTGTCAATAAAATCATCATCGTAAATAGAAAAATCCCAAATAAGTTTATAATAATC
>JBFXJF010000034.1:16865-18589 GCA_050175155.1 Vulcanibacillus sp. | reverse complement strand
CCACCGATAATATTTAACAAGGTTGTTTTACCACTACCTGATGCTCCAAGAATCGAAACAAACTCATTCTTTTTAAACACTAAATCTATTCCATTTAACGCTGGAAAGATTTGTTCACCAATTTTATAACTCTTTTTTATGTTTTTTAATTCTAACATATGAAGTTCTCCTTTTCATTTGTAATGATTCTACCAAATGAAAATGAACTGATGATGAACTTTTATTGAAATAATTAAAAAAAATTAACGCTAAATGGAAGAAACAAGCAATTATTAAATATTTGCTCAGTATTAATGACGATCTTAAATCCGCTTATCTTTTAAAAGAAAAATATTGTGAATTTAATGCCACTTCGGATTATGATTCTTGTAATCAGGAATTTGATGCTTTGACAAAAGAAGATTGTCCAATTGTGTAATTGAAGACATAAACTCAAAAATTAAAACAATCATTAAAAACGCTAACGGTTACAATAATTTTAATAAGCTTAGAAACAAAATTATGTATTCTCTTAATTATAACTAACCCATTTAAAACACTCCTAATAAATTTGATTAATTGTGTGTTTTATAGCAAAAAAAGCATTTCGTTATTGTGACGAAATGCTTTCGTTTATTACTCCAGATTATTTAACAGGGTCATTTAACAGGGTCATTATTTATTCAAAACAGTCACATAGCGTTCAACAAATGAAGTATTGTTACTTGCATCAGTAGCTATATATCTTATAACGTATGTGCCTGGAACTTGATTATTAACACTACCACTTACTATAGCATCAATGCTTTCAAATGAGTTATCAGAAACAATTACTCCAGAATCAACCCAATCCTCATTAACATAGATGGTATCTATACCACTATTTAATATTATTGTAGGAGCCGTTTCATCAATAACTGTTACATTTCTAACAATCATCGCTATCAAGTCACCATATTGAGCCTTATAGATAACTTGATATAGTCCTAATTGGGCAGTATTAACATCACTTTCCACTTCAACATTTAGTTCAACCGTGTCATAATATGCTTTTGCTCCTTTATCAATAAAGAAAGAATAAATTTCAATTGTATCAACACCAGGATTCAATTGAATGACAATTGTCTTATTTTCCTCTTCATAATATTCATAAGCATCCATTAGCTCTGAAGTGAGGGTACTATCTAGATCCGTTACCTTAATAGTCACAAGTCCTTTTGGGTTAGCAGGAACTGTTACGATAATGACCGAGTCATTCTTAGATGTAATCGTCGCTTTGATGCTTCCAAATAACACTTCAAGATTACTACCAAAGTTCTTACCATAAATAGTAATAAGTTCTCCACCTGTAATTAAGCCTTTATTTAAAGAGATACCTGTAATTATTGGGGCTAATATTTCCTCTTCATAATATTCATAAGCATCCATTAGCTCTGAAGTGAGGGTACTATCTAGATCTGTTACCTTAATAGTCACAAGTCCTTTTGGGTTTGCAGGAACTGTTACGATAATGACCGAGTCATTCTTAGATGTAATCGTCGCTTTGATGCTTCCAAATAACACTTCAAGATTACTACCAAAGTTCTTACCATAAATAGTAATAAGTTCTCCACCTGTGATTAAGCCTTTATTTAAAGAGATACCTGTAATTATTGGGGCTAATATTTCCTCTTCATAATATTCATAAGCATCCATTAGCTCTGAAGTGAGGGTACTATCTAGATCTGTTACCTTAATAGTCACAA
>JBFXJF010000034.1:0-16765 GCA_050175155.1 Vulcanibacillus sp. | reverse complement strand
CACTTCAAGATTACTACCAAAGTTCTTACCATAAATAGTAATAAGTTCTCCACCTGTGATTAAGCCTTTATTTAAAGAGATACCTGTAATTATTGGGGCTAATATTTCCTCTTCATAATATTCATAATTTCCTGCTGAGTATTCTACAATATTCTCAATATCTGTATTATTAACAATTCGAATATTAACTTTCCCCACTTGACCTTCCGGAGCAAAAACCACGATTGCAGTGTTTGAAATAGAATCAATTTCTGCAATATTCTCACCGAAATAAACCTTTAAGTTCGACGTAAAGTTTTTTCCATAAATTGTTACTTCTCCTCCGCCACTGACATTTCCCCTATTAGGGGAAACGTTAGTAACAATTGTACCGCCAAGTGTACCTATTGATTCACATCCTGACAATAATAACATAATGATTACTAAAAGGGAATATAATGATTTTTTAAAATTTGTTTTCATTCTTGTTCACCATTATATCTTCTATTAGTTAACATAGACATATCTTGTCTTGTAATAGCTTATTCCTTGAACAGTAACAACATAAATTACTTTATATGTTCCTGCTTTGGACGTATCAACATTATTAGAATAAATTTCTACTTTCCCAGCATTTGAAGATGCACCGGCATCAACATATTCATCTCCTAATTTAATAGTAGATAACCCTTCATTTAGTGTGATTGTTACTTCAAATTTTTGATTAATTACTGTAACAACTCTAATTAAAGTCGAAATGAGTTCAGCTCCATCATAACATTTATACGTTACTTGATAAACTCCGTTAATATTTGTGTTCAATTTATTAGACACAACTACAGTTAAATCATAATTAGACTGGACACCAGCATCAATCCACTGATTACCAGCAACGATTGTATCAATCCCTTTTTCAAGTGACACAATATAATTTAAATATGTATAAAAATTTTCTAATTTTTGTGTTGTATTTGTCAGTGTTTCTTTTATTATAATATCAACACAACCTTCATTAGAAGGAACTTCAACTGTAATTGCTGAATCGATAATAGAAATGACATTCGCTTTAACATCTCCAAAGTAGACTTCATGGTACATCGAGAACCCACTTCCGAAAATGGTTATTATTTCACCTCCACTATTCCTACCTTTTTGTGATGATACATCAGTTAAAACAGGAGTTGACACTTTATCGTTGTATGTTAATGCATTTAACATAATTGTCGAGTCAGTTGCATTGACTACAGAAGCATGCACTGTTCCTTTCGAATGCATTGGTACTATAACTCTTAATACTTTTGAGTTGACGAATGTAGTCACTGCTTCAAGGTCATCAAAGTATACTTTAGATGTATAATTGAATCCGTTTCCGTAAACTAATATGATATCTCCACCTAAATAATGAGCGTCTGTTTTTGAAAATCCTGAAATATTTAGAACATTATCCATTTTTTCAACGTACATTAAGGCATCATAAAGTGTATCTTGATTGTTGTTTGAATTAGTAACAGTAATATCAACAGTTTTTTGACTTTCGCTTTTTGGAGTAGTAACTTTCAAAATCTTGTTAGACACAAAGACGACGTCAATAGCTAAGACATTATCAAATAGGACATTGATATCGCTTGTGAAATCATTTCCAATGACATAGATGGTTTCACCACCCTCCATTAAAGCGGTAGTTGTTGAAATTCCTTCAATAATCGGATAATGATATTCAGGAATATACTCAAATATATTGTTCCTTACTGATGATCCGTTTTCTGTTTCGACAACAATTGATACAAATCCTATCGTATCAGATGCTGGAACATCTACATTTAGAAGTGATGAATTGATATAATGGGTCACAACTTCCTTTCCTTCTACATAGATTTTACTATTTGTTGTAAAGTTATTCCCATAAATTTCTAGTGTATAACCACCTGTATTGTTACCTGAATATTTGGATAAGGTTGTGATAATTGGTTCAAGTGATATGTTATTCTTAATGACATCAACACTGATTGGAGTATTCGCATTCCGATAACTTGTCATGTTCCCATCATTGTCATAACATTCAATATAGTATTCAACTCCACTAAGTGTTAAAAAATTCTTACTAATGGTGCATACATAGTTCATGTTTTGCCATGAATTACCTAATAAAGAATCATAAGTTGTCATATCAACACTATTGTAATTGGTTTCCCCAAAGGAACGATAATATAATACCACACGACTCACATATCCATTATCCGAACAATTTGTTGAGATGACTAAATTTGCACCTTCTGTAACGGTATAAAATGGATTATGTATAAGAACAGGTAATGTTTTATCCTTTGTTGTTGCACTAACTGGTACGGTTGAAACAGATTCTGATAAGTCCGAATATACAACTGCCATCTTGTAGTAATAGGTAGCATTTGATTCGATGTTTGTATCTTGATATGTTTCACCATCAAGGCCAATCAAGGAATCGTTGATAATGTTATAGCCATATTCAGAACTTGTAGAGCGGTAAATGTTAAACCCAATTGCAAGTTCGTCATCATTTCCCAACCATGATAATTCAATAAAACCATCTTTTGCTTCGGCGAATAAATCTAAACTTTCAGCTCCAATTGATGAAATTGTAAATACCAATCTAAAGTCTTTTGTCATTACATAACCAGTTTCACTTTTTGCACCTATGACTAAGAGATGTTCTAGACCATCACCAGTAGTTGTATAAACATTAAATAATCCCTTCCATGTGCGAGAATTAATCCATTCTCCTGTCATCAAGAAGTCAGTATATGGATAATCCGGACCAAAATATGCTTTTAATGGCTGTGACATATCCATATTAGTATTAAACTCGACTGTAATATAGTTGATGCCAGCTGTTGCGAATTCTTCTTCGTTCCCGTTTGCATCAAACAATGTGATATCGGTAATAAATGGGAAATTTGTAACAGGAGCAACCGTTAAGAATGGACTTTCAATAAGATCGTTCAAATTTGAGTATTGATCATAATCATAGAGCACCTTTTTAATGACAGATAAATTGGTGGTTCCGAAATAGTTGTTGGTAACTGGAATTTGATAATCTCCTTCATAAGTTAAAAACCGAATCCAGGTATCAAGGTTTGTATTAGAATAATTGTTAAGTATTGCATTGTTGATAAAGTTAGATACATACCCCAAACTATTAAATTCATCTGTCAAACCGGTAAATCCATACATAGAATAATCAATTCTAAATTCATCCTTTGTATCAAATTGAGTGGTTTCTTCATTTTTAGTTGTGAATTGAATATTTTTTTGAGAATTTTTTTGACCATTAATGGTGGAAACTATATCACTATTTATTTGGAGTGAATAATTTTTACCTGGCTGTAATCCATTAATTGGTTCAATAATGAGTTGATTGAGTTTTAAGGAGATGTTTGATGATACATATTTTCCTTCACATGTTAATATGATGTTTTTAATGGCATTTCCTATGATTGATTGGTTAAATGTGACAATCATCTCTCGATCAAGAGCAACATCGGTTTCGGTATCATTGATGCTAAATGTGAAGTCTAATATCAACTCATCATTGTAGTTAAGAATAATTTCGTTAAACCCTGAGGATGTATTAATATTTGTTAAATTTGTTAGTTGGAACATCGAGTTGTCACCAGCAGCAAATAATTTACCATCTTCAGTTAAAATATAAATGTTATTATTAGTGATGTATACTTTAGAAATAGATGAATTAGGATTTGGGTTTTTAATGGTTTTTGCTATCGTGGCCATCACTTCGCTACCTGTTTTATTGTAAGCATTATTTCCACAATAAACTAAATCACCATTTTCATTTAAGTATCCCATTTCGTAATTTGATGGTCCTTTCCATTGAATATTCTTGACATATGTTATATATTCATTTGGACAATTATTGATGGTTATACAAGAATCATTCAAGTATGCAAAATAATAGTTAATACCATTTCCAAAAGAAAATTCAAAAGACGAACTATGAACACCTGGAGATTCGGCATAATTAAAGCTTGTGATATCTCCATATCCTGAAAGTTCTGTTAAACCATCGCTAAATTTAGTTGAATAAATAAGTTTATTATCTTCTGTCCAAATCAACAATCCATAATATCCACATGCAAAATCCTTAATTATCCCATCATTTGAGGTGAAGATTGGAATTGGTGTACCGATATAGGAATCGCTCTTAAATCCAAGTTGCCCATATCTTGTTTGGCCCATTCCCCATAATGTTCCATCAATATCAACGAAATAATAATGAGATCCCTCACCACAATAGTTTCTAATATCAATTATGTTTTCAAGACCTGTAATTTCGTTAAATGTGAAATGGTATTCCAAATAATTGTTTTCATATTGTAAAAAATGATTCGATGATTGAAAAATTTTTCCGTCATTCTTCAATATTAAACAATTATCTTCATAACCAGAACAACTAATTTTTTGAACTTCGTTCATTCCAGTATATACTGGGACTTTCATGTTTCTATCTTTATAATAGACTTGTCCATTTTCAGTTAAATAATAGATATGACCATCGTAACCAACCTGAATATCTTTAATCTTTAAATCATCTATACTAACATCAAGGATTGAAATATATTGATTAGCTGATTCTCCTGATAATTCATCATAAACATTAATAGTTACAAGACCTGTTTTTAGCAACGTAACAAGACCAACTTCATTAATGGTTGCAATGGTTTCATCACTTGATGAATATATGATATTGCTTTCAGTATAAGTTTTGGGGTTAATCAATGGAACAATTTGTCGAGTACCTTCACTGAGTAATGAGGTCACAATTAGATTATCAAAAGCAATATCCTCAATCCCTTGCTTAACTACCACTGTGAATTGTCTTGTAATGGTTCCCTTTATATCTGCAATTGTAATAATTGCTTCGCCGCTTGAAACAGCTGTGGCAATCCCGTTGCTAACTTTTACGACCGATTCATTAGAAGATGACATGACTAAATATTTATAATCAACCTCAGGCATGATGGTTAAATCTAGTGTCAATTTGTCATTAACATAAAGGGCTGTGGTCATATTAATGATTTCTTCGTTATTTATTACAATGTCCTCTATTTCCACTTCTAGTCCAGTCAAGAAATTAAGGATCATTCCACTATTTGGAGTACCAAGAATAGTCTCAAACGAACTTTCATTGATTATAATAAAGTAATCTTTGCCTAAGATGAGATCTTCTTTTAGAGTAATATGAATACGGTTATTTATAAGTTTTATCTCAGTATTTACCAAGTCATCATTTTCATCAGCAACATAAATGCTGTTAAACATCGCATCTTCGATAATTCGTTGGTTAAATGTCAAGACAATTTCTTCATCTTGTGTCCACTCTTGAATCCCTTGGGTGTTAGTTGAAACCAATGTAAGAATCTTTTCTTCAATATCAAATGAAATTTTATTAAGTTCGTACGAATAATTTTCACCTTGGTAGAATAAAGTAAAAGCATTATTCCCAGCATATCCATTTCCAAATAATTGTCCATTTTCATCAATGTAGAAATAACTTTCACCATAGTATGAAATATAAGTAGCATATGTTATTCCATTTAGTTCCATGGATTTGCTAGTATATGCGTTTGATGCATTTGTTATAACTTCGCCGTTTTTTTCACCAATGTAATTAGATGAATTATAAAAATAAATGTTTTGATAAATATTTAAAACATTGTACGATAATTTAGTTTGCTCGCTATTATTGTAATCGAGTCGATAAACCGATCCATCATTTGAAACTGCAAAACAATAATCATTTGAAGGAATAAAGTCTATAACATTAGTAAGATTTTTAATTAAATTTACAACTCCATTGCTAAATACATAAACATACCCTGTTGATAATAACAAATATGTATAGTTATTATAATATTTTACATCAACAATATTATTAAAATTGGTAAGTTGATTATTATTCAAATCGTAGGCTTTTCCAGATGATAAAACAATCATATCACTATATTGTGAAGATGATACCGCTGATACATTAGAAATTTCTTTTAGTAAATGTATATTCGTAATTGTACCAACATTGTATATTAGTGCTGTGTTTTCTTGAGTGATGAAAGCTAATTGCCAACCTGATGAAATAATATTTTTAATATTAGAAACGTTAAATTTTTTAGGTTTTGCGATTTCTTTACCCCAATAATATACTGTTCCATCATCAAGTAGAGCAGCATAATATTGATTGTATGAGATTCCAATGACCTTAATTACTTTTCTTTCAACATACCCTTCTGCTTTCACATTTATCAAAATGCTCTTGTTGATATTGGTATATTCATCATAAATGGTGATGGTTACTAGCCCTTCTTCTAAGAGCTCGACTTTTCCATCAATAATTCTCGCAATGGATTGATCATCAGATTCCATTTGAATACTATATTTGTTTGCATCAATCGGTGTAATCGTATAATCAATTGTAAAAAGATCACTGATAGTTGCAACAAGAACTTCATTTGAGACAATAATTTCATTAATGAATGATACAACATTTACGCTCAATTCTTTATGAATATGAACATTAGTTTCATCATTATCATATGATATTGTTATTATAGCAGTTCCATTGCTAAGCGATTTTATAACACCATATTCATCGACAGAAGCAACATTGGTATTACTTGAAGTAAATATTAAATATCTATTTGTTGCTGTTATCGGATTAATGGAGGTTTCGATAGTATAAGTCGAATCAACATTCATTTCAAGGCTGCTCTGAACCAATTCGAAATTAACAATGTTAAGTTCTTTTAAGGAGGTGATTGAATACTCAATCGATTCATTATTTTGATTAAGAATTGTGTGAATTGATGATGCTGGAATGTATAGCTTGTAGTCTACATTTAATGTTAAATCTTCTAATAAGGTGATAATTAAATCATTATTTTGAATTTTTACACTCATTTCAACAATCGCATCATTAGATGACATAAAAATACGCGATAGGTCTTGATCGTAAATTTTTTGATTAAATGTAAATATAATCTGATCATCCTTGAGATATTCATTAGCACCACTTAAATTATTAATGATTTGTAGGTCTTTTTCCAACGGCAGAACAGCACCCACTTTAATTTCTACAAACTCATTTTGGTAAGTTGTATAATCACCTGTTAATACATAATTGCAGGAGCTTCCTTTTGCATGCAATTTTCCATCTGTAGTGATGTAGTAATAATTAGCAAAAATATAAGAACTATAATATACGGATTGAACAACATCATCGCCCGATAACACATTACCATCTTGATCATATGCTTTTGCATCTTTTACATACATGTATTCATTTAAGTTATTTGTTGATACAACGATGTCTCTTCCGTTTGTAACTGGAGAATTCAACATTTTGTCATAATTACTATAAGACATTTGATAGATGTATCCATCAATACCAATTCCATAGGCATAACTGAAATTGTTCCCAGAAACAAAACTTGTAATGTTTAATAGCCCAATCGGACTAAGAGTGCTGCCATCATAGAAAATAACATTTCCAGCTTGGAGCAACAAATAACATCCATAATCTGTTACAGCGATATCTTTTATTGTTGTGTAATTACCAATTTGTAGTGAAGTATTTCCATTAATTAGAAAAGCTGTTCCACTACTTGTTAGGGCTATAGTATTAGCATTCCACTCATTTACTATCTTGATAACATTATTTACTCCATAAACTTTTGAAGGTGTTTGATCAAAATTATAGGCATAAATAGTACTTCCTATAGTTCCATCATTAAATATTACATTAATATAGGAACCATTCATATCCATCGTAAAGTCGCTTACGTTTTCAATGTTTAGTTTCCTTGGATATTTCACGTTAACAGAACTTCCCCAACTCCATAACGAACCATCTTCCAATAAAGCAACGGTGTCGTAAGATCTTGTCATAATCTTCTTAACTTGTCCATATGCAAAACTTACATCAACAACATAGCACACTAAATCTCTAGAGAAAGTTTGGCTTTCGCTAGTAAGTGAAATCACAACGACACCTTGACTAATTCCTGTAATTTTCCCATTTGCATCAATAGTAGCGATGTTTTCATCACTTGACGCAAAAGTCAAATTTTGTGGTGTGGCATCAACTGGTGTATAGATAATACCAACTTCTTCCGTTGTGCCTTCTTTAACAACGATTGATTTTGTTGCAAAATCAATCGACTCTATATCTACAATGACAGTAACACTAACAAAATCAAGCAATACATTAAGGTCATTATAGACATTAATAGTAGTAGTTCCACTAGTATGAGGAGTGATAACACCAATTTTATCGATAGATAAAATTCCATCATCAACAACATCAAATGTTAAATACTTATTTGATAAAGTATTAGGCGTAATGTTAACACTAAGTTGATAAACATTCGGAAAATTAACTTGAATACTATCTTCTACGATATTAGCATTTTGTACACTTTCTTCTGATAGTGATTCAAATGAATATGACAATTCACCATTTAATTGCCCAAAGAATGTTTTGATTGCTTCTTGTCTAATAACGAGAGAACAAGGTTCATCAATTGGTAAATCTTGAAGCAATTCGATACTTAGCATAGATCCTTTGGTTGTAATAATTATCTCAAAATAATTATTATCACCATCTTTTAGTGAAATACGATTGAACAAATTTTCAAAAATACTTTGATTAAAGACAAACTCAATGGTATCACCTTTTTTAAAGGTTCTTATACTATTAATATTTGTACTAACTAGTTGTAATGTTTCTTCTTTTGCGACATCCCCAAAATATATTCTAACAGGTACAAGAGAATTTTGATCATATAATTGAGTTAGTCTATAATCAGAACTACTTCCTAAACCATATAACTCACCATTATTAGTAATGTAAAATAAATTATAAGAAGTAAAATTTACATCTTTAATGTTAGTAGCATCACAAATTTGATTCTGATTCCAAGTATTATTATAAATTGTGTGCCAATATAAAGTGTTATCATTAATATATGCATATCTATCTATATTGTGAATCCAATATTTTTCATAATTAGTAGCATTATATGAAGTCCATTGACCATTTCCATTTGGTTCAATATGATTATCATTATATACATAAAAATTATACATAGTATCCGAAGATATAACATATAACCAATAATTATCTTGATGTATAAATGATACTACATTTTCAACATCTTCCACGATTTCATAAGTGGTATCTAGTTTTACATAATACATTTTGCCATCACTAGTTAATATATAATTGATATCGTTATATCCAATGAAGGCATCAATCACATTCCCAAAAGACCCTATTTGATTAAATCCGTTAGTGAGATTGCCAAAATATGCTTTCCCTTCGTCTGTAATAACAATAGAATATTGGTTAGGTCCGGCAATAACATTTTTAATAGTCCCAATTTGTGATACATCATAGGAAGTACTTGAACTAGTATTAGATAATATATTGGTTTCGGATAACAAGTAAATTTCCTCATTGAATCCTTTTGTACCAAAAATATCTTTTATATTTTCATACTGTTTAACTGGATTCTTATAGCCAAATCCAAATTTCCAAACTACACCATTTGTATCTAATGCAAAAGTATAGTCGTCATAAAGATTAACCGCTTTTACAATGGCTGGTTCTACATATTCGGTATCCATAACCGAAATAAAGACAGTTGCAACTTTCCCATTAACGTCTAAATTCACAAACGCAATACCATTAGAAATTGCTTTAATATGACCATTTTCATCTACGGTTACAATACTCTCATTACTTGATTCATAATTAAACACTAAATCAGTCGCATCTATTGGCTCAATAATTGGTGTAAGCGTATATTCATCATTCACTTTGAGTATGAGCACATTTTCAGCAAAATCAATCGTTTGTATGTTCACTTTTACATGAACTGTAATCGTATGGACGATAGCTCCATCAAATGTTGAAGCGGTAATAACGACAAGGCCAGATTTATATGCGATTATTCGCCCATATTTATCAACAGAGGCAATATTAGGATAATTTGATTCCCACTTAATGTAGCGATGGTAATCTTCGTTATTTGTATAAGTTAAACCATCAATTATCATCTCTGTTTGAATTAAAGATTCTTCATCTTTATAAACAGTCATTTCCTCTTCTTTTAGCTGGAAATCGTCAATTTGGATTTCATCTAAAATATCGACAATTATTGTTTGCTTGTTGAAAACTCCGGTAAATTTTCCGGTAATAGCATTATCTGGGAAAAAGATGGTAATACTACAAGCATTAATGATATCTCCAGTTAATGTAATAATTACTTGATTAAAATCAACAAATTTAGTTGATGAAATAAATTTACCATTGCTATCAGTAATTCTAATGTTCCTAAATGTTGATCCTTCAGAAATGGCGTCGTCAAAAGTGAACACTAATTGTGTTCCATTTTTGATTCCAACTAACCCGCTGATGTTGTTCGATATCATTTTTAAACTATTTGTTGTTCCTGTTAGACCAAAATTAAGTTTTGTTAATCTTGATTTGTTGACATTAGTCATATCAGCAAGCTGGTATGATGAGTTTAGTCCTGATCCGTATACTTTTCCATCTTGGTCAATAACAAACAAATTTGTTTCAAAGTTGAATACTTTATCAGGATTATTAACAGTGATTTCAGCTGGATTGTAGTAGTATAAACGATCATTTAAGGATGCTGCCGAAAATTTACCATAGCGATTATACCCATAAGCATAGATTTTTCCATTCTTGTCAATATAGGCAATACTAGAGGTATTCCCATTTCTTGAAACTTTGTTTTCACCCAAAACTCTTGAACTAGGTAAAGAATATCCATCCAAGGACTCAACTTGGATATAATAGCCACTATAATGTAATACATATAAGTATCTTTCTGAGTAAGCATACACTTCATATGCATTAGATTCAAACGACTCAACATTACCAATACCAGTTAAAATTTCAAATGAATATAGTTGGTTATGCCCACCGGAATAATAAACTTGTCCATTACTTAACAGTAGATAAACATTGTAATAACTTTGAGCAACATCGATAACACCAGGAACATCTGGCATAATTGTTGGAGTTGAAACATAGTCTTCATTCCCTGTGCATAATTTCCCATAAGGATTGTTCCCCCAACCATATAAAGTACCATCATCTTTGAGTACAACATAACTATCGTTACTTGAAGAAATGACAATAACGTTACTTATATCAGCAATTTTTTCTCCATTAATCGAAGTTGTTATTGTCCCATCATCATATAAAGCAATGAATGAATTACCGAAGTCCCTTGTCCCTTTAATATCTTTTACATTTTCTAGTTTTGTTTTTTGTGGGAACTTTATTCCTGCCCCCCAAATCCATACATCTCCATTTTGCGTTAAACCTAAATAATAATTGTTCCAATTATTGTTAAAATTGAGATATGACTCAACGATCTTACTCATTTTAACTTCTTCGCTCTTGTTTTCAACAACATGAACAATTAAGTCAACATATATACCTGTGGTATTATTAGCATTAATTCGAATACTAACTATGCCTATAGTAGATAGCACTAACTTCCCTTCAGCATTCACAAAGGCAATTGAAGAATCACTTGTTTCATAAGTATATCCTACATCGGTTGCATTTATTGGTGCATAAAAGATTTCTGGCAATTCAACTACTCCAGAACTTAATTCGACTTCATAGATTGATTCTGTTAAAGATAATTCTTCAATAGGAATGATGACTTGAACATCGATTGAATCAATAATGGTTCCATCAACATTCGATGCCGAAACAGTTGCAAATCCTACACTTATTCCTTTTATATTTCCAAATCGATCTATCGAAACAATGCTCTCATTACTTGAAGTATAGATCACTTTTTCCGTTGTGTTGAATGGCAAAATGGTAATTGGCAATCTTAATAACTGATCCAATGCAATAGTAGTATTTTCATTTTTAATATTGATACTTTCAATTTCATTTGTACTGCCTACTTGAATCTCAATACTGTGTGATACAAATTCATCTTTGGTTTTAATGGTGAGTATCGCAGTTCCTTGTCCGACAGCTTGTAATTGATTATTAGCTGTTATTTTAAACACGGTTTCATCGCTTGAGGAATATACAAGCGTTGATACATCCCCTGTTGATGGTGTAAATAATATATCAACATCATAAGCTAATTCGTTCTCATCAAGAAAAATAGTTTCTTGAGCAAATGAAAAGTCATCAATTAGGGTATTTGTAGGAATTTCTACTAAATAATATTTTGTTAAATTGCCTGATTCTGTTTTTGTCCAATTAGACTCGTTCATGATGACATATCGTCCAATTGATTCAGGATTTGAAACTTGATCAAATGTAATTTTTGAACCATCTGCCCAAACGAAAGAAGTAGTTGGTGAATCATATTGATATCCAATATAATATGTATCACTAACTAGATCGATATTTTCCAAATAGCTTTGTTCTTTCTGGGTGTTTATCGATGCTAAGTAACCACCTACATATTTCGCAAATCGAGCTGCCATTTCATAGTTTGCAGCAGATACAAGCAAGTATCCAACACCAGTTTCATCATTTCTCACACCATCAACAACTGAAAAAGATGGAGAATTATAACCCACATAAATTTTTGTGGTAAGATAGGTATTGTTACTTCTACTACTATTAACAAAAACATTTCCTTCAATCACTTTATCGCAATTATCGCTTTGATTGATAATTGTTTTGCAGCATGAAAATAAATTGTTTTTTAGGTTTCCATTGACATATAGCTGAAGCCATGGAATCATTGGGTTGTCACCCAAAGCATAAAATATTGAATTTTGGATATCAACTGCATCAACATATGGGTAACTAAAATTTTCACTAACTGTTCCTTCATAAGCATTGACGTCTCGTCGATAAATGGCCTCTCCATTTTGCACAAAATAACAACCATCTATATATTTTGCACCAATAATGTATGGATTTTCAATTTCAGCATTATTTAAAATGATAACACCATTATTACTTTTCTCTATTTCAATGGTGAAATCTCTAAATAATTCACTCGTTACAAATTGAACTGGATTTTCTTTTGTCCCATTAACAATAAGGTTTCCTTTTACCGTTATCCCAGCTATTTGTTTAATTCCATAAATATCATCTGGATCAGATGACCAAAATTGTACTTTTGTTCCTTCTTCGATAGTAAGAGTAGCGCCTTCTTTAATCGTTACCATGTTATTAACAATCCAAAGATTTTCTTTTGTTAAAACCATATCGGTAGTGATTAAATTGGGAACTTCCTTCCCTTTACGTGAAGCAATTAATACATACAAATAGTATTCATATGTCTTTTCATCAGTTTCATCATACCCATTCTCACAAGTACTATAAAAATTAATTTGATGAACACAATCATTTGGTGTATCTTCGCTCACTTGGATGATGAAAGGATCAGTGACATCAATGATGACACCCTCATCATCATAAATTATTCCATTCCCTACGGTATTTCCAGCACCAATATCACCATAATTAATAGTGCCATGGATTATTTCAATATAAGGACTAACAACTCCTAAATCACTTGTAACATTTAAATTAACAATTGTATTTGTAGCTTTACCCCATCGGTTTTGAACGATAGCACCAATATATATTGTCTCACCAGAATCCATCACCCCATCTCCATCGTTAACTGAACTAATAGAAGGATCGTCAATAATAAAGTAATCATCAATCTTTAGTGATGGTTCAGGAGCTTTAGTCAATGCATTGTATGCATCAACCGACGTAAAATAATTATGAGTGGTAATGCATCCAAGAGTTGAAATATTAGGATTTGCAGTTTGAATCACTTGGTCAACAATAAATCGAGTATTAAACTTTTCGTGATCACTAAACTTGGATCGAACCAAAGCTGCAATTGCTGCAACCACTGGTGAAGCCATAGAAGTCCCACTCAATTTTCGATATTTTCCGTTGGGAATAGTACTCATTAAATTGACACCAGGAGCACAAACCTCGTATTCATAATAATCGTATTCTTCATAATCATAGTTTGAAAATGATGCAACTGTATTAGATGAAGTAGAAGCCATAACTCCAATAACAGATTCATAAGAAGCAGGATAAAAATTAGGCCCAATAGGATTATTAGGAGCAGCATTGTTCCCGCTTGCTGCTACCAATATGGCTGTATTGTAAGCTGCCTGTAAAGCATCTTCTTCTTGGACTGAATATTGAGTCCCTGCAAAACTCATGTTAATAATATCTGCTCCATTGATAGAAGCATATTTAATAGCTCCTATAATGGATGACGTAGTAAAAATGCCGGCAGGTGAAGCAGCTTTAATTGCCATAATTTTTACATTATAAGCAATTCCCTCAATACCGATGCCATTGTTTTCAGCAGCAATAATACCAGCCACATGTGTACCATGTCCATTGACGTCCATAGAATTTCCATTATTGTCAACTGATGAGTATCCATAGTAGTCATCGATATAACCATTTCCATCGTCATCATAATTATTTTCAGGAATTTCAGCAGTATTAATCCAAATGTTATTTTTTAAGTCTTCGTGATTATAGTCTACTCCTGTATCAATAACAGCGACTACTACATCACTACTGCCACCACGATTAATCCCTATAGATTCAAGATGATTTCGAGCAGAATTTAAATTGATTAAATTCATGTAATCTTGGTCATTATATAATTCATCTTCAATACCACTTTCAAGAACATCAAATTTAGTACGAATATAAATCGGTTCAACACAAACAACATTCTTTTCAAGTTTTAAAATATTCATCGCTTCGTTAACACTAGTCTCTGGTTGCAAAGCAACTTCATACCAAATAAATTCATCATCAAAAATAAAGCTATACCAAGTTTGGTTTTTGAGTTTTATTCCCGTTTCTTTATATTCCGAAAAATATTTGGGATCTAAATTTAGTTCATTTGAAAATAATTTAAATCCTTGCTTGTGATATTTCACAGCAATTCGACCATCAATATACTCGGTGCTCTCATTTAGTGTAATTTCATTTGATGCAAATTCAAACACCTTTTTTGCACAAATAGTACCTATTGTTAATAAGCCTACGGTTGCGAAAATGATTAATACTAATTGCATTAATCCAAAAATCCTCTTCACGATGCACCCATTCATCGCGTTTTTTAAATAATGATTAGACATGTATACCCCCTATTATTTATTTGTTCAATAGTAACCTGATATTTTCAAGTAAAATCATTGAATAATGAATTTCATCACTTATTTATTTATGCAAAGTAAAACAACCTAAAATAAATTTGTGATTTACTTTTTCATTATATACTTATTATAAATTTTGTCAATCATGTATAAATGCTTTTAATAAAAAGAATAAGAAGTTTTAAAACTTGAAAAAAGAACTAATTATTATATTAAGTTGGACTTTCAATATAGTTAGCTTTTAATCGATATTTGGTCATGCTTAATAAGCCTGTTTTATACTTTGCTAAAAATAATTGTCTACTAACAAAAATTACTTGGTATTTTTTCATAAATTAATTTTTTTGATTGGAATGGAAAGCGCTATGGTAAAAATGGGTCTAAAATCAATATGCTACAAACATCGTAATTAATGTTCGGTTTTTTTAGTTAAGTGGTTTTGAAAGTTTGTTTTTAAAACAGTAAAGAAACTCATTTTTACTTTTTTTGGTTGATAGCTACTACCGTTTTCTTGGGAATTACCGACTTTTGCCAATCTTGTGCCTTCCACAACTCGACCATCAACTAAATGAATAATTCTATCCGAAAACTTATGGGCAATTTCCGCATTATGGGTAACCATAATAACTAATCTATCTTTAGATATTTCTTGAATTAATTTAATGATGTTATCACTAGTTGTGCTATCTAAAGCTCCAGTAGGTTCATCAGCAAGCAAAATCGAAGTATTATTAACCAAAAGTTCTAGCAATAGCAAAACGTTAAGTTTTTCCACCGGATAATCTAAATGCCATTTCTAGAATGTCTAAGACTTACAAATGGGAAATAAGATTATAGCTTTGAAAAACAAAACCAATATCGGCATTTCGATATACATTCCAATCCTATTCTTAAAATTATTTAGTGGACTTTTTATTGATAATTAAGTCACCACTAGTATATTTATTATATCCACCGATAATATTTAATAAGGTTGTTTTACCACTACCTAATGCATCAAGTATCGAAACAAAATCGTTCTATTTAAATACTAAATCTATTCCATTTAATGTAGGAAAAATTTGTTCCCCTATTTTATAACTATTTATAATTGTTTTGAATTCTAACATGTGAAACTCTCCTTTCATTTATAAGATAATTTTAAAAGCCCTCACCAAATGGTGAGGGTTTTAATGAATAATGGTTTTTACAATTCGTTTTTTTAATTATATTCTATTATTTCTTAACTCGCTGATAATTTTCACTGCTTCATTGCTTTGGTTGGTTCTTAATTTTAACAATGCCAAACCATTTAAAGCTAATACTTTTGTTTTAATCTCATCATGAATTAATTGCTTAATTGAATAGTCATGGTATTTGACCCCATCAACTTCAATGCACAAAACTGGTTTCTTTGTGATTTTATCAAAGATAACAAAGTCTACATGTGTTTTGGGATGGGTAATATAATTGATTTCATAATTATTAAATCCATTCAAATTCCCAATCAAATCTGATAACCTAACATGCAATTGCATTTTATAATCAGGAAAATCTTTTAGTATGCCTTTTAATAAGT
>JBFXJF010000033.1:0-18744 GCA_050175155.1 Vulcanibacillus sp. | reverse complement strand
CTCTACATGTCCAGTCTGCGGAAACATATCCACTGGTTGTACTTCAACAGCTTTATATCCACCATCCTCTAGTATTCTTAAATCTCTTGCTAGAGTACTAGGATTGCATGATACGTATACTAATCTCTTAGGACTTAACTCCATAATAGTCTCCAACAACGCCAACTCACAGCCTTTTCTTGGAGGGTCAACTACCACCACATCTGCATAGATACCTTGCTCTTTCCACTTGGGAAGTACCTCTTCGGCTGCACCTACTTCAAATGTAACATTGGTTATTCCATTTAGTTCAGCGTTTTTCTTAGCATCATTTATTGCTTCTAGTACTATTTCTACACCATAAACGTGTTTAGCTTTTTGTGCCAAGAATAACGAGATTGTGCCTATTCCACAATAGGCATCTATAACTGTTTCCTCACCAGTTAGTCCTGCGTATTCTAATGCTTTATTATAGAGAACTCTTGTCTGTTCTGGATTAACTTGATAAAACGAACGTGGGGATATCGCGAATTTGATCTCACCGATTGTGTCGTAGATTACATCTTGACCATATAATACGATCGACTTCTTACCCATAATTACATTGGTCTTATGCTCATTAATATTGTGAACTAAGCTTGTTAAGTTCGGAAGCTCTTCAATAATTCTCTTAACTAGTTTTTCTTTATCCTTAAAGTCCCTACCATTCGTAACTAGGATTAACATTAATTCGCCTGTATTAATCCCGACTCTAGTAATAGCATGTCGTAAAATGCCTTGATGTGTTGTCTCATTATATGCAGTTATGCCGATTTCCTCGGAAATATGTCGAACTCGCTGTACAATTAGATTATTTTGTTCTTGTTGAATTAAACATTCTTGCATATCTATTACTTGATGGGTACCTTTAGAGTAAAACCCTGCTATAAGTCCGCCTTCTCGCTCCGCAAAGGGTACTTGTGCCTTGTTGCGATAATTCCACGGATTGCTCATACCTATTGTAGGATGAATGATAACATTCTCTATCTTACCTATTCTAGTTAGGTTGTCTTCAACTAGTTTTCCCTTCCACTCTAGTTGCTGCTCGTATGATAGATGTTGAAGTTGACATCCTCCACATTCTTTAAATATCTCACACTTTGGTTTGACACGGTTTGGACTTTCTTCAATAAATTCAATCAAACGTCCAAAACCAAAATTCTTATTAACTTTAACAACTTTTACTTTTAGCTTATCGCCTGGAAGCCCATCGGGAACAAATATAGTATATCCTTCGTATTTGCCTACCCCTTGTCCTTCGTGTCCAAGCCCCGTTATTAACATATCTATGTATTGATTCTTAGTTACTGGTTGTGTTTTGTTCATATTAATTCTCCCTATTTTAATTCTTCACGAATATTTCTATATGGTGCTTTAAAACTTCGAATTCACCTGGTAGAGTTCCTCCTAATTCACCGTCTAGGTTAATATCAACATTACTAGAATCATTAGAGTAAATCTTTAACTTGTCCGTTTTAAAACTAATAACATTCTTCTCTTTCAAATGTTCTCCCCTTGTAGCTAAAGTTAGTAGACGAAGAAATTCTGCTATATTAGTTTTTTTTGCAATTAATACATCAAATAGTCCATCACTTAAATCACCATTTGGTGAAATTTTCTCAAAACCGCCTACTGAATTGCTGTTGGCAATTAAGAATAGCATTGCCTCTTCTTGATAGATAGTTTCGTTTGCCTCAATCGTAATATTCATTGGCTTTAAAAACACAACCTTTTCTATACCACGCAAATAATAAGCTAGTTGCCCCAATACTGTTTTATATATACTTGGAACTTCATATGTTACTTCCGTTAAGGAACCTCCGCCGGCTATGTTAATAAAATACTTATCATTATATCTTCCAATATCAATAACTTTACTATTTTGTTCTCCGATTATCTCTGCTGCTTTAGCAAAGTCCTTTGGAATTTTTAACGCTCTAGCAAAGTCATTAGTTGTTCCTGCTGGTATTATTCCTACCTTTGGTCTGATTTCAAAATCGCTAATTCCATTTACTATATCGTTTAAGGTTCCGTCTCCGCCAGCGGAAATAATAACATCAAAGCCTCTATTTGCTGCGTCTATCGCACCTTTAACGGCGTCACCTTTTCCCTTTGTTTGATAACACGAGGTTTCCAAGCCATAAGACTCTAGTATTTCAAGAATTTCAGGGAGATGCTTTTTTATTTCTTCTCTTCCTGAAGTTGGGTTGTAGATTAAACGTGCACGTTTCATATAATCTCCTTTTTCAACTTTATAATAACTATTACATTTTTATTATTTATAATAGACCCTTTTAGATTACTTTAAATTATTTAATTCATCCTTACAACCATTTAATACAAAATAAGATTAATTAGGTAAATTAATTATTTCTATCTATTGTTTTTTTCATACTATTTAATAACCTATGTAATGATAAATTAAAAAAATGCAGTAGTTTTTTACAACTACTGCACTCAAGTTAAATTTTTAGATCAAATCTTTAATTAATTTATTTACTAACTGCGGATTGGCTTTACCTTTGGATTCCTTCATTACTTGTCCGACTATGAACCCTATGGCTTGTGCTTTACCGTTTTTTATATCTTCTACAGACTGTGGGTTATTGGCTAATACCATTTGAACAATCTTGGTAATCTCACCCTCATCAGATATTTGTAGAAGCCCCTGTTCTTCAACTATTACTTGAGGATCTTTACCTGTTTCGAGCATCCCTTTAAAGACGGTCTTGGCAATTTTCCCACTTATAGTTCCTTTATTAATTAGTTCAACCATTTCACCTAATAGCTTCGGGGTCACTTTTGAGTCTTCGATCTCTACATTATTCATATTAAGAGAACGTAGTAGGTCACCCATAATCCAGTTAGCTGCTATCTTAGCATCGTTAGTATATTCAAGTGATTTCTCGAAGAAATCTGCTATGCTTTTTGATGAGGTTAATACATTGGCATCATAATCTGATAGCCCATAACTAGTAATATATCTAACTCTACGTGCATCTGGAAGTTCTGGAAGCTGCTCCTTAATCTGATCGATCCACTCTTGGCTAATAACCATGTCTACTAAATCCGGATCAGGAAAATAACGATAGTCGTGTGCTTCTTCCTTACTTCTCATTGAGACAGTTACTCCCTGCTCATCATCCCAACGCAAGGTCTCTTGGACAATTACTCCACCCTCATCTAATATCTCTGCTTGTCTTATTTCTTCATATTCTAATCCCTTTTGAACACCTTTGAATGTATTCATGTTTTTTAGTTCTGTTCTAGTACCTAGCTCCTTTTGTCCGATTGGACGAATGCTTATATTGGCATCACATCTTAAAGAGCCTTCCTCCATTTTAACATCTGATACCCCTGTATATTGAATTATAGCTTTAAGTTTTTCAAGATAAGCCCTTGCTTCTTCCGGTGAGCTAAGATCCGCTTCGGAAACAATCTCAACTAAGGGAACTCCTACACGGTTAAAATCTACTAAGCTTCCATCACCATATGGGCTATGAGTTAGTTTGCCAGCGTCCTCTTCTAGATGAAGACGGTTAATACGAATTACCTTCTTTTCACCGTTAACTTCGATCTCTATCCAGCCATTTTTGCCGATTGGTTTATCAAACTGCGATATTTGATAGGCCTTTGGTGAGTCAGGATAAAAATAATTTTTACGGTCAAATTTTGTCTCTTTATTTATTTCACAATTTATCGCTAAAGCCGCCTTAATCGCGAACTCAACTGCCTGCTTATTTGCTACTGGTAGTACTCCAGGATGACCTAAACAGACTGGGCAGGTATGGGTATTGGGTGGCGCCCCAAATTCTGTAGAGCAATTACAAAAAATCTTGGTTTTTGTAGATAGTTCCGCGTGAACTTCTAGTCCTATTACAGTCTCGTATCCCATTTGCTCACCCCCTAACCAATTGTGCTTTTAATTTATGATGATCAGTACTCTGTTCGAATGCGTAACTAGCACGTAATATTGTTTTTTCATCAAAATAGTTACCTACTAGTTGGAGACCAACAGGAAGACCCTCAACTAATCCGCATGGAATACTAATAGCTGGTAACCCTGCCAAGTTAATTGGTACTGTTAAGATATCATTCAAATACATTGTTAGTGGATTATTAATATTCTCACCTATTTTAAATGCAGTTGTTGGAACCGTTGGTCCCAATATCAAGTCATATTTTGCAAACACTTGCTCGAAGTCTTGTTTAATTAAGGTTCTGACTTGTTGAGCCTTTAGGTAGTAAGCATCATAATATCCAGAGCTAAGAGCGTAAGTTCCTAGCATAATCCGTCTTTTTACTTCATCTCCAAAACCTTCACTACGTGTCTTTTTATACATATCAATTAGATTTTCTGCAGAATCAGTTCTAACACCATAGCGAACACCATCATATCTTGCTAAGTTGGAAGACGCCTCCGCAGGGGCAATAATATAATATGTTGCTACTGCATAATCGCTATGTGGTAATGAGACTTCTTCGCAGATAGCACCGAGTCCTTGAAAGGTTTTAATGGCCTCCATTATTTTCACTTTTACTTCTAGATCTATTCCTTCTCCTAAATATTCCTTAGGTATTCCTATCCTTAGACCTTTAATTTCACCAGTCAACGAAGACTTATAATCAGGAATCTCGACATTCGCTGAAGTAGAGTCTCTTTCATCATATCCAACAATGGCTTGCAATACGCTTGCTGAGTCTTCAACGTTTTTGGTTATTGGACCAATCTGGTCTAGTGAGGATGCAAATGCCACTAACCCAAAACGTGATACTAAACCGTAAGTTGGTTTTAAACCGACTACGCCTGTGTATGAGGCTGGTTGACGAATCGAGCCTCCTGTATCAGAACCAAGTGCGTAGTAGACTTCTCTAGCAGCAACAGCCGCTGCAGAACCACCACTCGATCCACCAGGTACATAATCTAGGTTCCATGGATTATATGTTGGATGAAAGCTTGAGTACTCAGTCGAGGAACCCATCGCGAACTCATCCATATTTGTTTTTCCAATCATAATTGATTGGCTAGCAAGTATTTTCTTATAAACTGTGGAACTATATATAGGATTGTAGTTCGCCAATATCTTACTACCGCAGGTAGTTATAACCCCTTCTGTTACGATGTTATCTTTAATTCCAGCTGGTAAACCTGCAAGAATTCCGATATTCTCAGATTGGGTCAAACTAACATCTATTTCTTTTGCTTTATTAAGTGCGTTCTCTTTATCCAATGAAATAAATGCTTGTACATCTCGTTCTACCTTCTCTATTCTTCCTAAAGATTCATTTACTAGATCAGTAGCTGTTATCTCTCTATTTCTTAATCTGCTATGTATTTCGCTAATAGTTAAATCAAATAATGACAAGTTTCTTCCCCCTTTCTACCCTTCCATTACTGCAGGAACTTTAAACTGCCCATCCATTGAATCAGGTGCATTTTTTAAAGCTTTCTCAACAGATATAGACTCACTTACTTTGTCTTCTCTAAAAGCATTTATTATTTCTAAAGCATGGCTTGTTGGTTTTACTTCGCTTGTATCTATCTCGTTTAACTTTTCTACAAAATGTAATATTGAATTAAGTTGCTCTGTATAAAGATTAACCTCGTTATCCGATAAAATTAATCTACTTAGATTAGCAACGTGCTCAACCTCTTTTTTAGAAATATTCATTAATTGCCACCTCCTACGCAAAGATAATCTGAATTATGAAAATGATATCATAAAAGTATAGTTTATTAAACAGGTTATTAGCTTTAAAACATTATCCACACCAATATTCCAATGGATACTACGGAAAAAATTAGACTTACGATATAAATTAGACCTACGGTTTGCTTGATACTGTATCCTTTTTTTAATAGTCGGTGGTGGACATGTGTCCGATCCGCCGTATATAAAGGTTTATGGTTCTTCCATCTGTTAAAAAAGACTATTATTGTGTCAAAAATAGGCACTCCGAATACGAAAATAACCATCATAATTGAAAGTAAGGTTGCGCTTTTCAGTGCACCCTCTATCGAAATTATTGCCAACATTAGCCCTAAAAAAACTGATCCCGTATCCCCCATATAAATTCTCGCTGGATAAAAATTATATAACAAAAATCCTATGGTTGTCCCCATAAGAATAATTGATAATAATGATATTACGTCTAAACCCTTTACGTAAGAAATAAGAAACAAGGTCATTGATGAAATTATTGCAATCCCACCTGCCAACCCATCTGCTCCATCCAAAAAATTAATCATATTCATAAGACTAACAACCCAAATTAACGTTACTACCAGAGATATCTCCGCTGAAAAGAAGATCATTCCTCCGTCAAAGATAGAACTTATCCCAGTTATTTTGATACCAAAGCTATATAAAATTACTGCAACAATAATTTGAATTATTATTTTTGGTAGTGATGAAAAATCTTTTTTTTTGGATTTATAGTAATCATCGATTAGACCTATGCTAACTATTAAGGTGCTACTAATAATTATAGCTGTCTTTAATCTAGAATCATCCACACATAAGAACATTGTAATCATGTACCCAAGATATATTGCTAAACCTCCCAATAATGGAACAGGTCCTTTGTGAGTTTTCCTAATATTAGGTAAATCAACAAAGTTAAGCTTAAATGCTACTCTACTTAAAATTGGAACTAGGATAAGAACGGTTAAAAAGGCAAAATCAAAGGGAAGGATATAAGAACTCATTATGTTCCTCCGTAACTTTAAGTTTTGCCTTTAGTTTCACCTAAGTTAGTTTTTCTTATAACGTAGATTAAAAAACTTCTTTCCATTCATTTCTCTTATTTAACATCCTAGTAGCATATTCTTTAGCGCCTTCAAGACTATGGCTCGCTGCATTTCCACATTGAATTTCGTTTGCTGCAGGAATATCTGTTGCAGCTACTACATCTTGTAAAGTTTTCTCAATCGCATCAAATACCAATTCCTCATCAGCAATATTTAGCACAGTGAGATAAAATCCTGTTTGACACCCCATCGGACTTAAATCTATTACCTTATCAAGATGATTCCTAACGTTTTCTGCTAATAAATGTTCTAGAGCATGTAATGCAGGCATCTCCATGTACTCTTTATTTGGTTGGCAAAAGCGAATATCGTATTTGTTTATTACATCCCCATACTCACCTTTAATAACACCTACTAGACGAATATATGGTGCCTTTACCTTTGTGTGATCTAGATTAAAACTTTCAACATTCATTTTTCTATCCATTAGAATCTATCTCCTTTAACATTAATATAACTAACTCCGCAGAGTTTAACGAAGCCTTCTCTAAAAAATTATCATAAGAGACTTTTGCGTCACTTCCTGCAATATCTGATAGGGAACGAATAATCACAAAAGGTACTTTAAATTGAGAACATACTTGTGCAATCGCTGTAGATTCCATTTCAGCAGCGTGAACGTCGGGAAAAAGATTCTTAACCTCGTCTACTTTTTTAATATCTCCCATAAAAGAGTCACTCGAGGTAATAAGCCCTTCAACTACGTTAACATCTAAATCCGCTGAACACTTTTTAGCAATTTCAACAAGCTTATAATCAGGTGAGTATAAAGGCGGCATACCTGGAACCTGACCATACTCGTAACCAAAAACAGTAGCATCTACATCATGATAACGCAATTCCCTTGATATAACAATGTCCCCCACTTTAAGATCCTTATTAAATCCTCCGGCAGAGCCTGTATTAATAATATAATCAGGTTTATATATATGAATTAATAACGTTGTTCCTATCGCCGCATTTACCTTGCCTATGCCAGACTTTAAAATTACAACTTCTATACCATCTATTGTCCCAATATAAAACTCACAACCAGCTATTATATTATCTTCTCGGTTATTTATCTTTTCCTTGAGTATCTTAACCTCTTCTTCCATAGCTCCAATAATGCCTATTCTCATATCATCTATACACCTTCCTCTATCTAATAGAAAACCACGCTAAAATTACGTCTTCATTATTATATACATAACACCTTTAATTATAAAGAAGACTTAGTTCAGATTTTTCCACTTAGTTCAGATACACTAGTTCAAGACGGTAAATTAATATCTACGTGCCTTCCTTTGTGCTATAAAACTTAACCCCGAAGGATAAACAAGAGAAGAAGCGCAGATATTAATTTACCGTCATAACCAAACACCTTTAATCATAAATAAGACTCAGTTGATGGTTAATAAAATTCATAATAATTACATTTTTATAACCATTTTTTATGCTATTATATATATAATATTTAATTTTCTCATCTCCAAATAACAGTAATTATTAGTTATAGAAAAGTTCTAGGATATTTCAACCTCTTAAATAGCGAATGCAACACATTTTAGTTTATAAGAGACAGGAGTTGGGAGGATGCTTAACACATCACTTTTTTCTATACTATTCTTTTCAGTATGTGTTGTTTTGCTATCCAGTGGTATCCTTGTGTTACAAAATAATTATAAAGCACCTGCTAACCGAATTTTTTTTGCTTTAATAATAGCAATTACCTTATGGTCTTCAGGGCTAGCACTTGCAACCATTGCGCCTAATGTTGCAACATGTGAAATCTGGCGAAGATTTTCAGCCATTGGTTGGGGCGCTGCTTATGCCATTCTTCTTCACTTTATATTAATAATTACTGGCAGAACAACAAAGCTTAAGAAATGGTGGTCATATTTAATTCTTTATATACCCGCTATAATTACAATATTCTCCTTTGCAGTTCCAAACAATATTAATCCTACACCATATCAACTTTATCTCACAGAATATGGTTGGGTGAACGTATCCGAAAACAACATTTGGGATATATTCTTTTATGTTTACTACATTAGCTATACAGTTATGGTGTTAATACTTGTGTATCAATGGGGTAGAAAATCCTCGGACTCCACCATAAAAAAACAATCGCGCACAATTTTTGCATCTATAATAGCGGCTCTGATTGTTGGATCATTAACCGATGTTATATTGAGTAGCGTCTTTTCTAATTTACCTCAAATGGCGCCGGTTATTATGCTGATACCAATCCTCGCAATATATCATGTACTCAAAGTAGATAGTTTCAAAATATCAGAACCAATCGGTAATAAATCAAGCTATATGAACATAATTGTCAGCGTTACTCTTTATGTAATCATTTCTTTTTTTCTAGTTGGCCTTTCAACAGAAAGCACAAGTAATGGATTCATTAATTTAAAGGATTCTACTTATAGAGGAATAATAACTCAATTACAGTTGTTAATTTCAATCTATCTGGTAATTAAAGAAAACAAACCAGGATATATAGCAGCTGTTTTAATGAATACAACGAATTTATTAGGCTCGGTGGGATATTTTATTGTCAGTAAGTCAACCGAATCGTTACCTGGAATTATTTCTTATTTAGGTGCACTGATGCTTGTTTTTTTAATAAAAACTTATAAGAATAAAGCAGTTGCTTATATTGATAGAATTAATAGTCAAAGAAATAGTCTTGAAGAGTCTGAAAGAAAACTATATAAACTGGCTTATTATGATTCACTGACAGGTCTCCCAAATAGAGATCTATTTATGAATCGTTTAAACAAATCAATACTTATAGCAAAAAGAAATGCTTCACTAATTGGTGTAATGTTTCTTGATTTTGACTCTTTTAAATCAATCAATGATACTCTGGGACATTCAAGCGGTGATATAGTACTGAAGCAGTTTGCAGAACAGCTCTCCTCATGTTTAAGAGAGCAAGATACTATTGCTAGATTTGGTGGGGATGAATTTATTATAATGATTTCCGACATTGAAAAAATTGAAGACCTTTATAAAACATCAAACAAAATAATTGATATTTTAAAAAATCCTATATCTTTTAAAAATGATGAATATTTTGTCTCAGCCAGCATTGGTGTCGCGGTATATCCTATTGACGGAGAGGATTCAGAGTCATTAATAAAAAACGCTAATATAGCAATGTATTCAGCGAAAAACAAAGGGAAAAAACAATGCATATATTGTACCCCAGAAATAAAAGAAGATATCGTCAAAAAGCTAAGGTTAACGAACAGTTTATACAGGGCACTCGAAAAAAATGAATTATTTCTCCATTACCAACCTCAAGTAAAAGTAGAAACAAAAGAAATATGTGGATTTGAAGCACTTTTGCGTTGGAACAATGAAGAATATGGAATGATCTCCCCGATAACTTTTATACCTATGGCAGAACAAACGGGGTTAATTAAACCAATAGGATTATGGGTTATGCAGACTGCTTGTGAGCAGCTTAAAAAATTCCGAAATATTTATAATAAAGATATTAACATCTCTGTTAACTTATCATTAATACAGTTAAAAGACCCTAGTATCGCTTATAAGATAAAAAATATACTAGCTGCTAATGAAATGGATGCAAGAAATTTGCAGATTGAGATTACGGAAAGCATAGCTTTTAATGAAGAACCTTACATATTACCGAGAATACAGGAGATAAAAAACCTTGGAGTTTCAATATCCATAGATGATTTTGGAACGGGCCACTCATCTTTTAGCCGACTTAAGATATTCCCGATTGACTTATTAAAAATAGATATTGAATTTGTGCAGGGGATATCTTCTAAATCACAAAAAGATAGAGCAATTATCAAAAGCATTATTCAGATTGCAGAGAATCTTGGAGTTGAAGTATTGGCTGAAGGTGTTGAAACAAAAGACCAGTTTAATTACTTGAGAGATAGTTCGTGTGGCAAAATTCAAGGTTATTATTTTTATAAACCCATGTCGGCTAATGAAGTCGAATCAATATTAAAAAATATAACATAGTAATCAGCACAAAGAGCCAGCCATACCAAGCGATAACGCTTGCGAATATGACTGGCTTTTTTGATTCCGATTGGAGCTCTTAAAATGGTGTTTGTTTAACTTACTACAAGACTTCTGAAATAACCTTAAGCTGCATAAATAATTGAAGGTAATCTTGGCCCCCAGCTTTCGAATCCGTACCTGATAAATTAAATCCTCCAAAGGGATGAACCCCAACAATTGCCCCAGTCGATTTTCTGTTAAAATATAAATTACCAACATGTAACTTTTCGCGACCTTTTTCAATTGCCTCACGGCTTCTAGCATATAATGAACCCGTTAACCCATAATCCGTGTCATTAAAAATTGCGATACCATCATCAAAATCATCTGCTTTAATAACAGCTAAAACAGGCCCAAATATTTCCTCTTGAGCAATTGTAGCATCCGGCGCTACATCAGCAATAATCGTTGGATTAATAAAGTAACCCTTGGAGTCATCACCACTACCACCCAAGATTAATCTACCTTCTTTTTTACCAATTTCAATATACTTATTAATATTTCTATAGGCGTTTTCATCAATCACAGGACCGAAATTATACTCGAATTCTTCTGTACTGCCTACTGAGATTTTTTTAGTCTTCTCTTTTATTAGATCAAGTAATTGATCATAAACGTCCTGATGAATTATAGCACGAGAACAAGCTGAACACTTCTGACCTTGAAAACCAAAAGCAGAAGCTACAATTCCACTAGCTGCCAATTCTAAATCAGCATCCTTATCAACAAGTATTGCGTCCTTTCCACCCATCTCCGCAACAACCCTCTTTAACCATTTTTGACCTGGGCTTAATGTTACGGCTTTCTGAGATATTCTTAATCCAACCTCTTTAGAGCCTGTGAAAGCAATAAATCTTGTTAACGGATGTTCTACTATATAATCTCCTATCTCCCCGCCACTGCCTGGAAGAAAGTTGACTACCCCATTTGGTATACCGGCTTCCTCTAAAACCTGCATAAACTTCGCAGCTACCACAGGTGTTGCACTGGCCGGCTTCAAGACTACGGTATTTCCTGTAACAAGAGCAGCTGTTGTCATCCCAACCATAATAGCTGTTGGAAAATTCCATGGAGGTATAACTATACCTACCCCAAGTGGAGTATAATAAAGATCGTTTGTTTCACCATCATAAGATGTTAACGACTGTGATCCACTTAATCTGATCATCTCACGACCATAAAACTCCATAAAGTCAATAGCCTCTGCAGTGTCACCATCAGCCTCTGCCCAGCTTTTACCTGCCTCGTAAACCATTGTTGCAGAGAACTCGTGTTTTCTCCGGCGAAGTATTGCAGCCGCTTTAAATAATAACCTAGCACGAGCATCTGCTGGCCACGTTTTCCATTCCAGAAATTTTTTCGATGCCTCCTGAATTGCCCTCTCAGCTAATTCCTTATTAGCCTGTGAAACTATTCCAATTATTTCTTCTTTATTGGAAGGGTTATAAGAAACTATTTCCTTATCCGTATAAATTTTTTCACCGTTAATAATTAGCGGATATTTTTTCTTAAATTCGGATTTAACCAATTTCAACGCTTCTTTAAAAGCACTTTTATTAGCCTCATTTTTAAAATCTGTAAATGGTTCCGGTCTGTATTCATTAATCATCTATTTACCCCCTTTGTATTAAATAAACTTTACATTTCTTTTATTGTATCTTATTACTAACTAAATTTAAACCTTCTCTATACTTTACCAATAGTTTTTCTAACCTGTTTATAGGTTCATATGATATAATATTAAATATTTTTAATAGAGAAACGAGGTTAATTACGATGTCATTTAATAATCTTGGGCGTAAAATTATACTAGGGGTAGCTGATAATAAAACCGTAACTAATTTCGTTACAAAGTATGGTATGAATTTAGGGGCTAAACGTTTTATTGCTGGTGAAAGTTTAGAAAATTCAATAGATGTTATAAAGAATTTAAATAATGAAGGATTGTTAGTAACTATTGACCATGTTGGTGAGAGCACAAGCTCAAGAGATGAAGCAATCGAGGCTACAGAAGAGGCAATAAGAATATTCGAGATTATTGACAGGTTTAAGCTTAATGCTAATGTTTCTGTTAAGCTTACTCAACTAGGATTACTAATTAATAAGGATTTATGTAAGGATAATATTAGTAGAATTGTTGCTACTGCAAAGAATTATAATAACTTCGTTAGAATTGATATTGAAGACTCACCAGTAATTCAGATAACTATCGATATTTTTAGAGAGGTATTAGTAGCGTACGGAAAAGAATATGTTGGCCTAGCTCTTCAATCTTATCTATATAGAACTGAGGAGGATACTATTGCTTTAGGGGATTTAGATGTTAACCTACGCATTGTTAAGGGTGCTTACAAAGAGCCCAAGGAAGTAGCCTTTCCTATTAAGAACGATGTCGATGTTAACTTCAAAAAAATTGTAAGGACTCATCTAGGCAATGGTCACTATACTGCTATTGCAACACATGATGAAAAAATAATAGAAGATATTAAACGCTTCGCCAGTGAAAACAACATCGCAAATGATTCATTTGAGTTTCAGATGCTTTACGGAGTTAGTAATGTGCTGCAACGTTCCTTAGTAAAGGAAGGATATAGAGTTCGTGTTTATACTCCTTACGGATTACATTGGTACCCTTATTTCTCAAGAAGAATCGCTGAAAGACCAGCCAATGGACTTTTCGTTCTAAAAGGACTGTTTAATTAAGTAGATAGAAAATCCCCTAGTTCAACGCACGCTATAATCGGAGGAACGGAGCTTACTTAACGTAAGTGAGTACCGTAGATTTTAGCATAACGCGGAAATAGAGGATTTTATACAGTCTGCTCTTATTTTTTGTAGATGTGCATAAAATCCTCACCATTAGCATCCCTAATGTAGATCGATTTTGGTTCGTCAATTGAAGATACGTAAAGGCTGATATGTGTATTTGTGGTAAAATATTTTGGTATCATCGCTATAGCAAATTGGGTCAGTTGAATAACTTCAACCGTGGAATCAAATTCGGTATATACCTCTATCGTAAGCTCTACTAAATTATTATCAACAAATCTAGCTAAGCCAGTAATACCAGCAAATCTAGGTACATATTGATTAATATCATCTTTAAAGTGAGTAAATCCTCTTGCAACTTCTCCATACTCCTCATTTAACTGGTTAATATCAGCCGGCAGAAACAAAAAAGCTTCATTATAATCCGACCATTTATAAATACTTTTTTCACCCTTAGTCACTTCTCCTGTTAAAAAAAATGTTCCAGGAACCTTCATATCGGTAATCTCAGCTTCCATTACACCAAAATATATAGGCACCTCGGACTTTTCTCTGACTATTGTTGTTAACTCATTAACAAGAGACTTAGATTTCTCTAAAATTTCTTCGTCAGTATATTTTTTCTTAACTTTAGCTCCGTATATATCCCTTTTATATTCACCATTCTCATCCTTTTCATAATATTGTGGTGAAACAACTAGTCCTATCACCAACCCAGCAAGAGTACCGTCTTTTAATAGGTAGTTATGTTCTGAAATTGAATATAAAAAACCTTCATATTCTGAATCTTTCTCAGCGTTTATTAGTGCGTCTATATCTTCTAATCCTAAAACTTGTCCCTCTTGAAAAATATAAACAGAAGGATCATAAAATCTTTTGGCCAATTCTAATAAAACTAGCTCAAAATGGTTAGAATCTAATTGATTAGGTATTTCGCTAAGTGTTCCGTTTATAGGGCTTCTCTTATAGGGTAAAACTCCTCGATAATATTCTTCGTTTATTTTTATCTCAGGTGATATAATTGAGTTTATTAAAAACTCGTTAGTCTCTTCCTCATTATCTTTACCTATAGAACAACTCGTTAAAATCAACATTAAAGTAACAGATATAATAATTAATCTTTTATATGGTTTTAGTATAGTAATCTCCTCCTCAGGTCAAGCTTGTAGTAATTTTAAAATATGTGAAATAAAATTAGCAATAAAAAAACTTTGTTTGAACTCCATAATAGTATAGAATACAATTGGTCTATAGTAAATTCAAAATATCATTAATAATTATCATGAGGAGTAGCATATGAAAGATTATATTAAAAAAGTTGCTGTCACTGTATCAATCGCTATACTAGTAATAGTGGCTATTATATTGATTTCTTTGGCATTGTATTTCATTCTACCTTATTTTTTACCGTTTTTCATTGCATATATTATGGCAGTATTATTGGAACCCCTAAATCAGTTACTAATGAAAATAAAGATGGTAAAAAGGCCACTCGCAGTAAGTATTACCTTTATTTTAACCTTAGGATTTATTACTTGGCTATCTTTATTTACAGTAACAAGAATAACTTCTGAGTTCTTTTCTTTAACGCATTATATCCAGAAGAATATTCCTTCGATTCAAGCCTGGTTTGTTAATACGTATGATGAATTCTTAAAAATCCTGAACTTATTACCTCCAGAGATTATAACTCAAATTAATAAGAGCTTTAGTACTTTTACACAAAAATTAGCTAATATTGATATAGTTTCTTATGTTGGAAACTATATTATAAGCATTTCAACCGCTATTCCAAATCTTTTTATTATAATCATAATTATTTTTGTATCACTTTATCTATTTAGCTTATATCTTCCTAAAATACATAAACAATTCCTTAATTTTTTTAAAGCTAAAAGTCAAAGAATTATTAACGTTCTTCTAGATGAGATGAAAAAAGCCACTATAGGTTTCTTGCGTGCACAGATTATTCTTAGCACTATAACCTATACTATTAGTTTTATTTCATTAACAATTCTTGGGGTAAAATATGCTTATCTTTTCGCACTATTAATAATTATTGTTGACATGCTCCCAATACTAGGTACAGGGTCAACATTAGTTCCTTGGGGTGCTTTCTCCATAGCTACTGGTAATGTGTTTTTAGGTGTTGGATTAATAGTGCTATTCGTAGTTATTACAATTGTTAGGAAAGCTATTGAACCAAAAATACTTGGCGAAAAAATCGGCTTAGGTCCACTAATTACTTTAATAAGTATTTGGGTAGGATTTAAGGCACTTGGAATAATCGGAGTTTTTGTCGGTCCACTTTTAGTAATATTCTTTAGGGCTCTCGTAAAAGTTGGTGTAATACAAAAAAATCTAAAAATATAAAGGAGAATTATTGAATTAGATTTAACCTATCTAATTCAATTATTAGCTCCTTTTCATTTATGATTTCTACTCCGAGTTCATTTGCTTTTTCAAGTTTTGAACCAGCTTTTTCACCAATAATTAGTAGATCAGTTTTCTTAGTAACACTATTTGTTACTTTTGCTCCAAGATTCTCTAATATCTCAATAGTCCCATCTCTTGTTAAACTAGTTAAGGTGCCAGTTAAAACTATTGTTTTATTGTTAAAAATAGAATCACTATGCTTCTCCTCATCGGATTTTCCTTTGTACGTCGTGTTTACCCCTTGAGATTTTAATATTTCAATAACCTCTTGTACCTCCCTCTTTAAAAAGAAAGCACTTATACTACTTGCAATTTTCAGTCCTATCTCTTCTATTTTTATTAAACTTTCTTCTGAAGTAACCATTAAATCATCTAACGTTTTATATCTTTCTGCTAGTATTTTTGCCGCTTTTGCTCCTACATGTCTTATACCTAGCCCAAAAATTAATCTTTCAAGTGAGTTTTCTTTACTTTTAGTTATTGCCTCAAGTAAATTGTTAATTGATTTATCACCCATTCTTTCTAAAGATAATAAATCTTCTTTCTTTAATGTATATAAATCTGCCACACTGTGTATTAAGTTTTCATGAAAAAGTTGTTTAACAACTTTTTCACCAAGTCCATCAATATTCATTGCACCTCGAGATACATAATGAATAATTCCCTCTAATATTTGAGCTGGACATTTAGGATTAATACATCTTAAAGCTGTTTCACCCTCTATTCTAATTAGTTCACTTTTGCATACTGGGCAATTATTAGGCATATTGTATGCCTTCTCTTGTCCCTGTCGCCTCTCAGGTAAGACCTTAACAACCTCTGGGATTATATCCCCTGCTTTTCTGATAACTACGTAATCACCTAACATTATTTCTTTCTCTCTAATTATATCTTCATTATGTAATGTAGCTCTTTTTACTGTAGTTCCCGCTAAATAAACTGGGGTTAGTATAGCTGTTGGGGTAATTACTCCAGTTCTTCCTACATTAACCTCAATATCTTCTAATACTGTAATAACCTCTTCTGCAGGAAACTTATAAGCTATAGCCCACCTTGGACTTTTCGCCGTATATCCTAACCTTTCTTGCAGGTTATATGAATCAACCTTTACTACTATTCCATCGATTTCATAGGGAAGACTAGGTCTTTTCTCAGACCAATCCTCAGTATATTTAATTACATCCTCAATATTATTATATAGTCTACGTTCCTTATTAACCTTTAACCCTAATTCTTCTAAATAGTTAAGTCCTTCACTATGAAAATTAAATACTTCACCTTCAACTTCACCAATTCCATAAAGATAAATATCAAGGGCTCTTTCTGCAGCTACTTTAGGGTCTAACTGTCTTAAGGATCCTGCCGCAGCATTCCTTGGATTAGCAAAAAGAGCTTCTTCCTTCTCCTGACGAATAGCATTAATTCTGCTAAATTCTTTCTTAGGCAAGAATACCTCCCCTCGAACCTCGATATTTACTTGTTTTTTTAAACTTAATGGTAGAGAACGAATTGTTTTTAAATTTAGAGTTATATCTTCGCCTGTATTGCCATCACCTCGTGTTGCCCCAACTGTAAACGTACCTTTTTCATAAGATAATGAAACAGCTAATCCATCAATTTTTAATTCAACCATGTAGCTTACCGGTTGATCATTTGCAGCTTGTTTTACCTTGCGGTCAAATTCACGAAGATCTTCTGCATTAAATGCATTGCTCAAACTTAACAAGGGGACTTTGTGCCCAATCTTTTTAAATTGATCTAACGGCTTGCCACCAACACGCTGAGTTGGAGAATCAAGGGTAATATATTCCGGATTTTTTTCTTCTAATTCAATAAGCTCCTTCATTAGCAAATCATATTCCTGATCAGTAATTACCGGCGTATCAAGTACATAATATTCATAATTGTGCTTATTGATTGCATACCGCAAATCTTGAAGCTTTTTTTCGATTTGCTGATGATCCATCTATAACATCCTTTCTTACTCTACCTTCTCTAATGGAGCAAATTTTGCTAACAATTTCTTTATCCCTATAGGTTCTGGAAAAGCAACTTGCAGTTCAAGGTCATCTCCATCATTCTTTGTTGAAACAACTACTCCTATTCCCCATGTTTTATGGTTAGCCTTCTCGCCAACTATCCAAGAAAATTGTTTCGTTATGTTTTTATTATCCAAAGATGAACTTTTCTTTATCATTTTAGTTTTTCTTTCTTCTTTTCTTATATCAAAAACCAAATCTTCAGGTAATTCAGAAAGGAACCGAGAGGGTCTATTTTCTTGTTTTTTACCAAATATCAACCGAGATGATGCATTTGAGAGACATAATTCTTGTTCGGCCCTTGTAATTCCAACATAAGCTAATCTTCTTTCCTCTTCCATCTCATCTTCACTAAGTAATGCTCGATTATGGGGAAAAATACCTTCTTCAAGTCCAACTATGAAGACAACTGGAAATTCTAGCCCCTTTGCACTATGCAAAGTCATCATCCGTGTACCTTTTTCGCCCTCTTCGTCTATTTGATCAATGTCACTTATTAATGCTACATCACTTAAGAAATCCTCAAGTGTTGGTGTATCCTTTTCTTTTTCAAATTCTAACGTAACAGATAAAAGCTCATTGATGTTTTCTATTCTACTCTCAGCTTCAAGACTTTTTTCATTTTTTAAA